>CAJXOW010000022.1 GCA_913057825.1 uncultured Balneolaceae bacterium
ACGCCTACGGCAACGCCGCCACCGACATCGATACCGCCTTCACCTATTACGATACCCGGAAAGCGGATTCCGGCAGCCTGGTTATAAGCGAATTTATGTATGATCCTCCGCCCGGAATACCCGAGTATATTGAACTACATAACCCCTCCGATACCGCTGTCAGCCTTGAAAACATACAGATTACCGACAAAAACCATTCGCCCGTAACTGTGACTCGGGCCTCCCGAACGCTGGCCCCCGGCTCCTACCTGGCATTATCTCGTGAAACCTTGCCATCGCTAAATAAAAATCGGCAACTCATCGTAAAAGCACTTCCCTCCCTTAACAACAACGGCGACGCTATTGTCCTCTATGATTCCGAATCCGCCGTCATCGATTCCCTGTTCTACATTCCCATGTGGGGCGGGCAGGAACAATCGCTCGAACGTCGATCCTATAAAGTGCCATCTACCTACTTTTCCAACTGGTCTTCCTATTCCGGACCCGGTTACGGAACCCCCGGCAAACCCAACACCGCCCGACCCGATACTACAGCTCCCGGTTTTATAAAATCCAATATCATGAATAACCGGTCCGTACGCTTTCATTTCGATGAAATAATTAACCGTTCACTGGGGCCACTGGCTGATCATGTCGTTTCAAGCGATTTACAGGTTGAACAAGGCATGATTCACGATTCCACGCTTATCGTCTGGTTCAACCGCCCCATGTCCAATGCAAAAAAGTATACTTTTCATCTGAAAAATATTGAAGACCCCTTTGGAAACACGCTTGCCGATACCACCCTGACGCTTCTGTATTATAACGAACAACAAGTTAATCGCGGCGAGCTGGTTATCAATGAGTTCCGTATTAGTGGTCACAGCGATCATGCTGATTTTGTGGAGTTATTCAACCGATCTGACAAAACCATTCATCTTGCTAACTGGAGCTTGTCTGACATTCATACGGAAGGGGTCCTACAAAGTTCCGGAAGCCGCTCTCTATTATTGCAGCCCGGCGCATACCTTACGGTGGCTGACAAAAGGTCTTCGGACTTGCCGGCGGCCATCATACCCGATGTTTTTCCCGATTTTTCCAGCCGGTCAGATCGCATTGAATTACGTGACGACCAGCGGCGCCTGATCGATTCTGTAGACTACCACCCAAAATGGAAGCTGACAGCGGGAGTGCGATCCACCGAACGTATCGATCCCTTTGGACACTCATCCGATCCCTCCAACTGGAAATCTTCCAAAGGCAGCGAAAAGCATTCGGCGGGCGCCCGTAATTCAGTCTATTCCACCGATACTACTGCTCCCTATCTACTTTATGCATACATAGTCGACAGCCTCCACATCCAATTGGCATTTGACGAATATATAAAGCTCCAGGATCAGTCTGATATCTACTCGAAAGACATCGACTTTACGCCCGTGGATTCGACTGACTTCCTCTCCAACAAAATGCTTCTGAAAGCCGATCGAACACTTTTCCCTCCTCGCCCCATTACGGTTAATGTCACGAAGGTACCCGATTACAAAGGCAATAACCGGGAACATCCCACTAGTTTGAAACTGGCCTGGCCGCCGGATTCCGGAGATTTTATACTGACAGAAATCATGTTCGACCCTCTTGCCGATCCACATGATGGGCAGCCCGACCAAGGGGAATATATCGAGTTGTATAATCGGCGACCCTATCCACTGCGCCTGGACCAGGTCCAAATGCGTCGTCCCATGGACGAACATGGCAGAAAGCACTTTATTGATCTGATACCCACCACTCCCTACCTGGGCTCTCGTCAGTACGGCCTCATTTATGCCGATACGGCCTCCCGGTTTGATGAAACCAGAATAGCTAACTATTTCCAACTGGGCGGTGACATTGCCCGGCTCCAAAAAGAAAGCCAGTCATTAAGTCTTGCTAAAGAACAGGACTCTCTTCTCATAACGGGACCCGGCAATACGGATTTACTGCAGGGCTATTATGAAGCCGGTTGGCACACTGCCCATATTGAACAAACCCGGGGCATTGCCCTGGAAAAAATTAAACTGGATTCCGATTCCCGGACGGCCGGTAACTGGGGTTCGAGTGCAGCACCCGACGGCGGCTCGCCCGGATCAGCCAATTCCATCCACTATGTCGATACTCAAAAACACCCAAAAAACTTCAATCTATCACCGAACCCCTTTTCACCGGATGGGGACGGTTTTGAGGATCATCTGGCCATTCACTATAACTTTGCCGCCCCTGACCACCTCCTCGATGTCTATGTTTTCGACCGCTACGGAAGACTTGTCAGAACCTTGACCGAGGACCGGCTGGCCGGGGTAAGCGGCACCCTGTTATGGAATGGAATGAACGATCATCAACAAAAATGCAGAATGGGTCCCTATATCATCCTAATTGAAACGTTCAACCCTCGTACGAAAGCTTATCGCAAGTACAAGAAGATGGCCGTGTTAGCCCGCAGGCTTTAGTTGATAAAAGTGTAGGCCCCATCTTTCCCTTTCCCATACCTAAAATTGATTCGTGCTAGGAGCCTATCGAATTTCTAACTGATCTGAATTCAAAAAAACCTCAGAGATTCGTATTATCAGACGGGATAAAGAAATGATTGCAGCAAAACCAAAAGTACATGAAAGATCGAACCAATGCTCCAATAGGGATATTTGACTCGGGCATAGGCGGGCTTACCGTGGCCAAGGCCGTCATGGAAGAACTTCCTCATGAAGATATTATCTATTTCGGCGATACTGCTCGCGTTCCCTACGGTATCAAATCGGAAAAAACGATACAACTCTATGCCCGACAGATTACGAAATTTCTGTTGGAAAAAGAGGTGAAAATGGTATTGATTGCCTGTAATACCGTATCGGCCTCCGCTCTCCAGTCCGTGGTAGATTTAGTCAACGGCTTACCCGTTCTGGATGTAATAACAGCCGGTACCGAAGCGGCTTTAACCGATTCTTCCCGTAAAGTGGGGGTTATTGGCACCCTGGCAACCATTGGTTCTCACGCTTACGAAAAAGCTTTAAAGGCAAAGAATGCAGACCTTGACGTGGTATCCAGGGCTTGTCCCCTGTTAGTTCCGCTTGCTGAGGAGGGATGGATCGATAATGAAGTGGCACAACGAACTCTACGGATCTATCTATCCCCCTTCAATCAACAAAAGCCTGATACGTTGATCCTCGGGTGCACGCATTATCCGCTCTTCAAGGACGCTATCCGCAAGGAGATGCAAAGTTCCGAGATCCGCATTATCGATTCCGCATTATCTATTGCGCAAAGTACACGTAAAACACTGGATCGCCACAACCTCAGAAATCCACAGTCCGACCAAGGAAGCTTTCAATGTTATGTCAGTGACAAACCCCAGCGCTTTCAACAGTTGGCCGAACGATTCCTGGGACGAAACATTCCCGATGTACACATCGTCAGCCTTTCGTAAGTTCATATATTGAAATACCCGTACTGACTGCAACATTAATACTTTCCATGTAGTTTTTTCCACCCCGCTTGGATGCGATTTTGACCGGTGCATCCACCTGGCTGTAAACTTCAGGCCGAATACCGTGGGCCTCGTTACCCGCCACCAATATCGCAGGCATGCTTAATTCCAGGGAGGCTATATCCGCGGCCTCCTCTGACGGATCCAGGGCCAGTACCCGCCAACCACTTTCACTGAAAGCAGGCAACAGTTGCTCGAGGCTACCGGTTTGATACGGCAAGATACCTGTAGCACCGGCCGTGCTGCGAACCACTTTCGGGTGAAATGGATCGACCGTGCCTTTCCCCACCAGCACTCCCGAACACCCAAACCAGGTAGCACTCCGAATGATAGTTCCCACGTTGCCGGGATCCTGGACTCCATCAAATGCTATAATGAGTTTGCCCTCTTTGTCAAAATCTTCCGGCGAAGCCTCCTCCGACATTTCAATTCGCGCAAGAACTCCCTGCGGATTGTCCGTATCGGTAATTTCCTGGAACACTTCATCTTCGATCTGCCGGGCTTCATAACGATTGATATAACCTTTCCAGGGTGATGACTGCCAGAGTTGATCGGACGTATTGAAATAAAGAGCAAGTATTTTTAAAACCCCATTTTCCAAAACCTGTTTTATCGCTCTTTGTCCCTCCAACAGAAATTCTCCCTCTTTATATCGACCCTTTTTCCGCCCCAGGTTCCTGAGCTTGGTCAATTGATTGTTTGATACCGGCTGTATATTTCCTTCATTCATCAGGCGTGGGGATTAATTGAATATGATTACAAAAATAGTTAACGCGGGTCCGAATTTCGCTATCGCGAGAATCGCTTCACTCGGTGCACTTCGCAGGTGACCTTCGCACTAAGCTTACCACAAATTTCATGGTTATAAATCCGGGTTCGGTAATTCAATCCTTTATTTTCGATACAAAATTTACTTAAATTGCAAAAAAATAGCTCATCATTAACCAACAATCATAGGGGATCTATGAGTACAACTCAAGCAAAAACGTCACTTGATTTTCTAGAACGCCTGGGAATTGAAGATTTTAATTTCGGTACCAGCACGGGACAAGAAAGCTGGGGAGATCGTGATGGCGAAATTATCAGCAGTCATACCCCGATAAATGGCGACAAAATTGCCGATGTTACAGTTACCAGCCGGGAGGATTATGAAAAAGTTATAAGCAAAGCCCGGGAAGCATTCAAAACGTGGCGTATGATGCCCGGGCCTGAAAGGGGAGAGATTGTACGACAGATCGGTCTGGAATTACGTGAACACAAGGAAGATCTGGGCAAACTGGTGTCCTATGAAATGGGTAAAATATTTGAAGAAGGGGCCGGTGAAGTCCAGGAGATGATCGACATTTCCGATTTTGCCCTGGGTCAGTCGCGGATGCTATACGGTAAAACGATGACCTCCGAACGGGAACACCATCGCCTGTTTGAACAATGGCATCCGCTGGGGCCGGTGGGCGTTCTCACTGCCTTTAACTTTCCGGTTGCCGTCTATAGCTGGAATACCATGATTGCAGCGGTATGCGGTGACGTGGTTATATGGAAACCCTCCGAAAAAGCTCCCCTTTGCGGACTCGCCGTTCAGCACTTGGTTCAGCGCGTACTTAAACGAAATAATCTTCCCGAGGGCATCTTTAACCTTGTCACCGGCGATCGCCAGGTTGGAGAATTCATGACCAAAGATCGTCGGATACCGCTAATTTCAGCTACCGGATCGGTTCGAATGGGGCAAGAAGTTGCAAAAACAGTTGGTAGCCGACTGGGTCGAACGATTTTAGAACTCGGCGGAAACAATGCAATTGTTATTTCAAAAGACGCCGACCTGGACATGGCGATTCGCGCTACTGTTTTCGCTGCGATTGGCACAGCCGGACAGCGATGCACTACCTGCCGGCGACTTATTGTTCACGACTCGGTATTCGACCAGGTGAAGGAACGCCTGATCAAAGCTTACAAGAGTGCTACCATAGGAGATCCGCTGGACGAAAGCACCCTGGTCGGACCGCTTATCGACGAACAAGCCGTTAAACAGATGCAAAAAGCGCTTGGTCAATTGCAACAAGAAGGAGGAAAAGTGGTTTATGGAGGTGAAGTTCTTGAAGGGGGCATATATGACGAAGGACATTACGTAACCCCTGCCCTTTGTACGGCCAAACCGGGCTTCGAAATCGTCAAGGAAGAAACTTTCGCGCCTATACTGTATATGATGCGATACAGTGATTTTGACGAAGCTATAGAATACCACAACGATGTCACCCAGGGACTCAGCTCGGGATTGTTCACCCTTAACCTGCGGGAAGCGGAGACGTTCCTCAGCGCTCGCGGTGCGGATACCGGAATATGCAACATAAACGCCGGTACCAGTGGAGCGGAGATCGGGGGCGCCTTCGGCGGAGAAAAAGATACGGGAGGCGGTCGTGAAGCCGGATCCGATGCATGGAAAGCCTATATGCGACGGCAAACCAACGCCATCAACTGGGGAACCGACATGCCGCTGGCCCAGGGCATCGAATTCGATATTTAAACAGACCCGCCCGGGTTAAAGCAAGCAAAACAAAAATCCCCCTTTGGAGGGGGAAGGTCCATCCCGACTACTGTTGGGGTCGACAAGGGGGAGGACCAATAAGGCTATATTAATCAAAAAGAACTGACTGCCGTCAGGGAGGACCCGAAAGGTTGGATTACTTAAAAAGAACAATCCCACCTCCCGTCGGGAGGGAAAAGAGGATTTGTAAGGCTAACTTAGTTAAAAGAAACAGTCTCCCGTCGGTAGAAAAGCGGAAGCATTTGCAAAGTTAAGAAACTATACCGGCTGCTTTCGGCGGTGTTACGAGAGAGAACCAAAAGCCGCGGGGTCAAGTATCCGACAAATGGTCCATTCTCCTCTAAAGAATATTGAGCTGCAAACCCGCCGACAACATTTGCTTGATCTGCAGTTCAGAGGAGTAATCCCGATCATATACAATTACAAACTCAAAGGTGGTATTGATGTATTCATTAATTGAACCCACCACCTGATTGGAAAACTCGAAATCGGTGTATTTAAAACTTTGCTGAAAATTGGCAAAACTTTCGAATGAGCTGCGATACTTGATATTTTTCATAATCTGTTTTTCGGCCGTCACATTAAATACGCCCCCCGCCTCAAAACGGAACTTTTCACCGGGATCCAATCCATAACGCGTCGATAGATCGGTATCGCGCATGTAGGTTTGCTTAAAACCGATACCTGTTTCAAATGTTAAAAATTCCAAAGGTTCATAGGAAAGACCTACGCTCTGTCGGAAAAAACCAGGAGCCATAAAACGTGAAATGACGGGTTCGGTGGAATCACTGTAGTCGATCCCCTCATCAAACTGAGAGCTGAAGTCGACATTCCCGTATAAACTGAAGCGAGAATCCTGAAAGTCGTACGTGAACTTGTTTTTGACGCTAAGTTGATCACTTGTTTTGCGGGTTTCCTTTCCCTCAAGCCGTGCCTTGCCATATTTCAAATTCGTATTGAACAGGTATCCAAAACGATCATTACGATAATGTGCTTCGAACCAGGTCATAGCCGTACCGCTAATCGAATTCACCCCACCCTGGCTCCAGTTATTAAAGGAGTTTTGAGAACCGTTTAACCCGGCCATCAAATTCAAATTCCAACCATCCAGCGTATCACTCACTGCTGCTTCTTTTTTATCAACTCCGAGGGAGGGACCGGAATTTTGAGCAATCAAAGTTGACGGAACTATTAAACCGATAGTAACGAATAATCCTGTGAAAGTACGAAATACTTTATTCGTATAACCTTTCATCAATATCTAATATTTAACGGATTAAAAATAATGGAGACCTTTGAAAAACCGGGCGGCGGTTCCTCGTTCGAAAGTTTTTCTCTTTTGAGTTCGTTATACAATCTGCAGACCGTGGTAAATGACTATCAACGTTAATATATTTTTCATCTTTTTACCGAAAAACTTAATACTTCGGAACCGCCGCCCGGTTTTTCAAAGACTTCTAATATGCACCTATAGGTAAAATTATTTTTAGTGCTTATCAAAGAACAATGCAACATCTTGCAAGGACCCGTCTCCAGCCACCCTGACCAAAACGTGTTCGTTTAATTTTGTTGGTATACTCATACCTACATACTTTGCTTCAACCGGCAGTTGACGATGTCCCCGATCTATTAAAACGGCGCAGTGCAAATGGTCGGGCAAATGCTCATTCGTCAACGTCTGCAGCGCTTTAAACATGGTACGCCCCGAAAAAATGACATCATCAACCAACAGTATAAAGTCATGCTCCGGATCTACCTTCCCCGGATCAAAGATCGATGCCATCTCATGATTGCCTTCTTTTACTGCCAGGGAAAAACAAGATACATTTTGATCAATGATATCGGAGAGTGCCTCAGTTAAACGTTGAGCCATTAAATATCCCCTCTCCCGGATGCCCACCACCTTGAGCGTATGTTTTTGCAATACATCCTCTACCACCTGGTGAGCTATCCGTTTTATACTTCTCTCCACCCGATTTTCATCCATTAAAACCATTTTGTCATCCTGCGTATCAGAATCCATAAATCACCTTTTCTGTTTAAGGAATTAATTAGTCATTACCGGTAGTCTATCACTAATCGTATTGTTTAATCGGTCTCCCATCCCCACTAATCACTCACCATCATCCAGGCATTTATTGTAATCGAATATACAACATGGAGCCGAATTATTACATCCAGGGAGCCTGCCTGACCATTTCTGAATAAATTCTGTAAGTATTGGCCGGGTTACGCATCAATATAATAAAGGAACTTTTAAAATAACCAACTGTGCGAAACAACCTGATTCACGAAGAAAAGTTCTTTCACTGGATCTGGGACCACCTGCAATTTGATACTCGAAACCTCAGAACACGTGAAGGTCACCCATTGGAAATACTGGATGCCGGTCATCATAATGCAAGCGACGGTCCCGACTTTTTAGCGGCTCGACTCATGATCGATAATCTATTTTGGTACGGTAACGTAGAGCTGCACATTAATGAACAGGATTGGTATAATCATGAACATCACCGGGACGCTGGATATAACGGAGTCATCCTTCACGTTATATTAAACGAAAACGCCCGAAAAACGGTACGAAGGCAGGATGGAACTATTCCCCATACGCTAAGTCTTAAAACTCGCCTCCCCGATAACCTCCATCGATTTATACGCAAGTTCAAACAACATTCCCCAAAAAAGCGGCTTCCCTGTAGCCATCATCCCGACGGCTTGTTGAGAGACGACCTCTTTCTCCAACAACTCAGTCGTTCCCATCGGACCTATTTCTACCAAAAAGTATATGATCAATATCGGTTTTGGGACCATTCGATCCCTTGGTTCGCGGCCTGGAAGAAAATGTTGACCTTGTCCCTTTTTGACGGGCTTGGTATAACTCACAACCGTGAATCCATGGTCCGTTTGGCCCGCTATCTATTTCGTACCGGTAAAGTTAAATTGCCAAAAGAACAGTTAATTAACCGGGCGCAGCTTATAGCACGTAACGACGGCAACTCGACAACACAAACAAATGAAGCTGCCGCTTCCTCTCAAAACCTATATTTCAATTGGAATTACAAAGGAGTACGTCCGACAAATCGACCCGCCTCACGCATTGCCCAAGCTATTGAACTATTAAAAGAGATACAGAAATTATCAAAATAACAGATATTGCTGGAATCGCCTGAGACCATTTGGGACGATGCATTACTTGCCTATTCTATCGACGGACTCGGCAAAAAACGAGCAAATATGCTATATGCTATTTCCTTATTACCCTGCCTGAAAATAGCCGCCATGTTAAACAACGACCACGATCGCGGCCGGCGAATTCAACACGGCTGGAATATCCATCGGGTTCCTTTGCCAAAAAGATTTTCCCGTGTACTTGATAGTACCCAATTAAACCCGGATATTTATTCCCGTTGGCTCGGTGCAGTTTACCAACTCAGATATTTTTGTTTTAAGCATCGATGCGAGGAATGTTTGATCTTTAAAAAAGCATTTAATGCTTGACAGACTGATAGGAAATTCATATCATCTGAATCTGCAAATTTGAGACTATTATTGCCCGGTCGTCTAATGGCAGGACAGCGGTTTTTGGTGCCGTCAGTGGGGGTTCGAATCCTCCCCGGGCAACGAGCTTTCTAGAAAGGATGTCTGAGACAGTCATCCTTTTTTAATTTATTGGTATACACACCCCTTATTCAGTAATGTTTTTATTTGGGGCTGACCAGAATTCGTAGTTATAAACAGTTTATAAACTCAGGCAGTAAAAGTCGGTTTGGATACTCCTCTTGCCATATTCTCCGGTCGCAGCAACCAGGCATTGGCTCGTGCCATAGCAGAACACTATGGAACGCAGTTGGGAGAAATTGATATAAAATCGTTCTCCGACGGTGAATTGTATGTAAAATATGGAGAGAGTATCCGGGGAGAAGATGTATTTGTTATTCAATCCACTCCTCCACCAGCCGAAAACTTTCTTGAACTGTTATTTATGCTGGATGCCGCCAAACGGGCGTCCGTTAAACGAGTGACCGCGGTGATTCCATACTTCGGTTATGCTCGGCAGGATCGTAAGGATCAACCCAGGGTATCCATTGCCGCCAAGTTAATGGCTAATTTGCTGACCGAAGCGGGAGCTGACCGGATATTGACGATGGATTTGCATGCTCCCCAGATCCAGGGATTTTTTGATATTCCCTTTGATCACCTCTACGCCAGCAGGTTGTTTAAGGAGTATTTCCAGGAAAATCCGATTGACAACCTGGTGGTGGTAGCGCCTGATGTAGGCAGCCTGAAAATGTCGCGTGCTTATGCAAAGCGATTGGGAGCGGGACTTGCATTTATTGACAAACGACGTCCCAAACAAAATGTATCGGAAATCGTTAACGTTATCGGCGAGGTCGAAGGAAAGAATATTTTATTGGTTGATGACATGATCGATACAGCCGGAACACTGACGAATGCCGCCTCGGCTCTGAAAGAGCGAGGAGCTAAAAAAATAATGGCCAGCAGCACGCATCCAATATTGTCTGGGCCTGCGTATCAACGGATTGAAGACTCTCCGATTGATCAGGTGCTGGTAACCGATACGATTCCACTTCGGCATCCATCTGATAAAATCGATGTGTTAAGTGTTGCCGGTATTTTTGCAGAAGCGATTCAACGTATACACACGAATGATACAATAAGTGCACTTTTTGACGATTAACTATAAGCTTAGTACCCATTATGAGTAAGCCAGAAGTTAAAACTTTAGATGTAGAAGCCCGAGATACGGGAAAAGCCGAAAGCAAGAACCTACGTGAAAATCTTCGTATTCCGGCCGTTCTATACGGACCGGAAGTTGAAGAAAACCTTCACTTTTCAGTCGACGAGCTGGAATTGGAAGAATTGCTTTCAGTCAACCGTACCATTCTGCAGGAAATCGAAGTTGAGGGCAAGACCTATAAAACTCTATTGAAAAATGTGGAGTTTCATCCAGTCACGGACCGGCCCTTACATGTCGATTTCTATGCTCTTTCCGATGATTACAAGGTCGTTGTTCGCGTGCCGGTTCACCTGGAAGGGGTAGCCGAGGGGGTAACCGAGGGCGGTGGCCGTGTATTTCAGCCCATGTATATTGTGCGGATCAAAGCCTATCCCAAGGACATCCCCTCTGAATATACGCTCGACATTACCGAGCTTGGCATCGGCGATTCCCTACACGTAGGAGATATCGATCTGGAGAACGTCGAAGCCCTGGACGACCTGGAAAGAACGATCGTAACCATTCGTCCCCCGAAATCCGAAGCACTCCTGGAGTCTGCTCTTGCGCCGCAACCGACGGAAGAGGAAGAACTCGAAGAAGGCGAAGAGCTTGAAGAAGGTGAAGTGCCGGAAGAAGGAGAAGAAGGCGAAGAACCAGCTGAAGGCGAAGAACCGGAAGAGGGCGAAGAAGAGGAAACCCAGTAACCTCAGTCATCTAATGTGCACTATAAAATCAGTATGACTCCATGCCTATAATAGCGGGACTGGGCAACATAGGACAGGAGTATGCTGGTACTCGTCATAATATCGGCTTCGACATCGTTGACCAATTGGCTGACTCGCTGAAGTTATCCCTGGGACCCGGCAAGGGTCCCTTTTATTTGGCAGAGGGTAGATATAAGGGGGAATCGATTATTCTGCTCAAACCCACCACCTACATGAATCAAAGCGGAATTGCCATACGAAAAGCATTGGGACATTACCAGTTGGAACCCCAGGATTGTTTAGTGTGTTACGATGACATCAATCTGCGGGTGGGCAAATTGCGTTTGCGGCCGGACGGAAGCGCCGGCGGACACAATGGCGTTTCTGACATTATTTATCAACTGCAGTCTAAAAATTTTCCTCGTCTCCGATTTGGTATCGGTGATGATTTTTCGCAGGGGGACCAGGTATCCTATGTATTGTCACCTTTCGATCCGGATCAAAAAGAAATTGTTGAAAAAGGAGTGGATGAAGCCGTTGATGCTTGTTACTGTTTTATCAGGGAAGGCATCGACCAAGCGATGAACGAATTTAACTAATCAACTATTAACTTTGATAAATAAACCAAAGCTGACATGAATACCTTAATAACCTACTTAGTTCCGGTTGCCGGTGTTATAGCTCTGCTATACACCTTCCTAAAATCTTCCTGGGTTTCCAAGCAGGATGCCGGTACCGATAAAATGACAGGCATTAGTTCCCACATTCAAAAAGGAGCAATGGCTTTTCTTAAAGCCGAGTATAAAGTGCTCTCCATTTTTGTACTCTTCGTAGCCATTTTACTTGCGGTTACTGCAAATCCTAAAACCTCTCACTGGCTGGTTGCTGTATCCTTTGTGGTTGGAGCTTTCTGTTCTGGTCTGGCTGGTTTCATAGGGATGCGCGTTGCCACCAAAGCAAATGTGCGAACAACGAATGCAGCACGAACTGGCCTCAGTCAAGGTTTGAATATCGCCTTTGCCGGTGGTTCTGTGATGGGACTCGGCGTTGTAGGACTGGGTGTGCTCGGTCTTGGCGCCTTATTTCTTGTCTTTGGAGATATGTTTGGGCTTGGAAGCGCCGCTGCTGTTAACAAGGTATTAGCAATTGTAACAGGCTTTTCGTTCGGTGCTTCTTCAATTGCCCTTTTTGCTCGTGTCGGTGGCGGTATTTATACCAAAGCAGCTGATGTTGGTGCCGACCTTGTAGGAAAAGTTGAAGCTGGAATTCCCGAAGATCATCCATTGAACCCTGCAACAATTGCAGATAACGTAGGAGATAATGTTGGTGATGTTGCAGGAATGGGGGCCGACCTTTTTGAATCGTATGTAGGATCTATTATTGGAGCCATGGTTCTTGGCGCTGCATTTATTGGAGTTGATGGATTTATGGCTGATAACATGTTCGGAGGACTAAATGCCGTGCTGCTGCCGCTTGTGCTGGCCGGCGTAGGTATTCTCACTTCCATTATGGGGACATTTTTTGTCCGTGTAAAAGAAGGCGGCGACCCGCAGAAAGCACTCAATATTGGTGAGTTTGCCTCTGCCGCCGTAATGCTTGTTGCTTCCTACTTTCTGATTCAGTGGATGTTGCCCGCAAGCTGGACAGTGCAAACCTCTTTTTCCCCTGACCCCATCACTATCACAAGCATGGGCGTCTTCTGGGCCACTATCTTTGGGCTGGCTGCCGGATTGCTCATCGGCCTGATTACCGAACACTACACAGGAACAGGTACCGGACCAGTTAAAGGGATTGTAGAACAATCTTCCACCGGTGCTGCAACAAATATTATTGCAGGTGTAGGTGTAGGTATGATCTCAACCGCTATTCCCATCGTAATTATCGCCGCCGCAATTATCGGTGCTTACAATCTGGCCGGGCTCTATGGAATTGCCATTGCAGCGGTTGGCATGCTCTCCAACACCGGTATTCAGCTGGCTGTTGATGCCTACGGACCCATTTCTGACAACGCCGGCGGTATTGCCGAAATGTCGGAACTGCCCGGTGAAGTTCGTGAACGTACCGACAAGCTTGATGCAGTCGGAAACACCACTGCCGCTATCGGTAAAGGTTTCGCCATTGGTTCTGCAGCCTTGACCGCTCTTGCACTTTTCGCAGCCTTTATTACTTCTTACGAGGCGGTCAATCAGGGAGCAAATATCCAGATTAGCATTACGAATCCTTATGTGATGGCCTCTCTCTTTATCGGAGCCATGCTGCCGTTCCTGTTCTCCGCGCTTTCCATGAAAGCGGTGGGACGTGCAGCAATGTCAATGATTGAAGAGGTGCGTCGCCAGTTCAATGACATCCCTGAACTGCGGGAGGGACTGGATGCTATGAACCGAAATAAAGGTAAGAAACTGGAAGAATGGTCTGAAGAAGATCAACAGAAATTTGAAGCAGCTACCGGTAAAGCTGAGTATGAAAAATGTGTTGCTATTTCCACGACGGCTTCCCTTCGTGAAATGGTAGCCCCGGGCGTATTAGCTGTTGCTGTTCCGGTTGCATTCGGCTTTATAGGTGGTGCTGAAATGCTCGGCGGCCTGCTTGCCGGCGTTACCGCATCCGGCGTACTGATGGCGCTGTTCCAGTCAAATGCTGGTGGTGCCTGGGATAATGCCAAGAAAATGATTGAAGAAGGTTATGAGTACAACGGCGAAATGCTTGAAAAAGGATCCGAAGCTCATAAAGCTTCTGTCGTTGGCGACACTGTCGGTGATCCATTCAAGGATACCTCCGGTCCCTCGCTGAACATTCTTATCAAGCTTATGTCGGTTGTAGCGCTTGTTATTGCTACTATGATCTAAGCTGAACAGAACTAATATTTTAGCCCTGTCCCGTTTCTCGGGATGGGGCTTTTCTATTTGCCCCTTTTAAACCCGCAGGGTTTATTGCACAAGGCTGGATCCTCTACTCTCCATGGAGAAATTTAAATGGAAAACCCTGCAGGTTTCTATAGGGTAAAATTGTTTAATGCATGACGTGTAATCCGTATATTAAAAATCTACGCAATACGAATTACGCATTACTACTCCATGGATATTTTCAAATTCTTCTTCCACCACGATTTACGACTCGACCAGCTTGCCGATGATAAAGCTCCGGCAGATGAAGGAACGCTGGAAGATTTCATGACGCCGACGCTGACTTTTTCCCGTTTCTATCTTACCGGGACCCTTTTGGAGGAGCAGCAAATCGGGCTAAGCTGCCTGGATCATAAAAACGACGTGCTGGTACAGCTGGGAAAGGCACTGAATAACTTTCATTGGCATTCACCCTCCTCCCCAGACTCGTCTCTCAAAAAACAAGTCGAGAAGCTATCCCCCCGAAATGCGCTGATTGGTTCTCCTTCACCTGAATCCAGGATGACCGATTTAGTCGACCAACTTCGACGAAATACGCCGGACCTTTCTTCTGTCAAGGATCCCCTGCAAACGGTACTGAAGGAAAAGGCGATTGTTTTATATAAGGAAGAGGCGGAACATGGGTATGACATCCAGATCCTAAGTATGAACAATATATACGAATCTTTCTTTCACGCTTTTAAAAAGCTAATATCCGAGCAATTTCGGTTCTTCAGCATCAACAGCAAACGGATCAATAATCAGCGCAAGTTCTACTTTGAATTACATTCGATCGACCGCCCCCCGCATGGAGCGGAAGAAGTGCACAAGGACACCGTTTTATATCAGTAGCTGTTCCTGTAAAAACTGCATAAATCCCCTTTTATGCTATTTTCCCCGTTACCAAAATCGGACAGCAATCCTGGATGGGAGTCATATTTTGAATAACGCTCTTCACTTACGTGCCAACATGATCATACGGGAACTTTGTTCTGGCTGATAATTGCTTCCATCATAGTCTCCATAGACTTCCTCAAGCGTTAAGCGGTGATTTTTCAACGTTTTTTCAAACCATTCCAGGTCATATAATTTAACTCTTTCCCGGTAGCTCGTTTTACCGTTTAACTGGCTGCTGTCAAACTCAATTTCCTTAAAAATAGCTCCTTCCTCCACATAGCGGTATATTTCATATGGGATCTCTTCAATTTCACCCGTCTCGTATGGTTTATATTGGTTTCTGACCCTGTTGGAATTAAAATAATCGAGCAGAAATATACCGTCCGACCGCAGCATTTGGGCCACATTTTCCATGATTTTTGCATTTTCGCGGTCCTTTTCAAAATATCCGAAACTGGTGAATAAGTTCAGAACGGCGTCATAAGTCCCGGAACGCCACTTCCGCATATCTCCCACTATAAATTCAATATTTTCAAGATTTCTCCGATCGGCCTCCCTACGAGCTTGATCGATAGCAGCCCCCGATAAATCAACTCCTGTTACAGCGTACCCGCATTCAGCCAGATTTAACGCATGACGCCCCCGACCACACCCCAGGTCCAATACCCGGGAATAATCATCAACCGGCAATATATTTTGTACCCAGTCCACCAGCCGACGAGCCTCACGCTCATCACGATTCGCATAAATGCGTTCATACAGGGGACTGTCGAACCAATCTTTATACCAGCTCATAGCCTTAATCCAAACCTTGAAATTAACCGTTAAATATAGCGATACGACTTATGGATGCAAACCATTTAACGTGAAACATTTTTCAGTACGATTTTCCAACTGGTTTAGTTGTTTTTTATTTTTTACTAATCATTATATTCATTTTGTATATTGATATTCCTCAAAAAAGCAAACGATCCAGTTAAACCGTTTGACTTGCCTTTAAGGGGGCATTACAAGTGGGTCGCCATGCTATCGCTAGAATCATCAATAAATATCGGAGGGTTTACATGCGAAAACTTCTACTATTATTTACTGCCCTTTTTATAGTAAACACATCGGCTAAAGCGGGGGGATTTGCCCTTTATGAGGCCAGCATTCGAGCAAACGGCATGCTTGGTGCTTTTTCAGCCTATGCCGATCACGTCTCGACAATCTATTATAATCCGGCCGGCCTGTCCAGCCTCGACGGATTTCACGCCAGTGCCGGAGCAACCTTTATATCTCCGAGCTCGAAATTCCGGGGACCTTTACCGCATTCAAAGAAAGAATACGAGATGGTAGACCAGACCTTTACGGTCCCTAATGCTTTCGCATCCTATCAGATCAAGGATGGGTTAACAGCGGGCATCGGGGTATATGCACCATTCGGGCTTGGAACCAAGTGGCCGGAAAATTGGGTGGGCCGCGACGAGGCCGTACATACGGAACTGACTTCGCTTTTTATAAATCCGTCGATCGGCTACACCTTGCCTGATTTTGGCATCGGAAAAATACAGGTGGGAGCCGGACTCCAAATGGCGGTTCACGGCGAAGTGACCCTGTCGCGAGCAGTTACAGATTTCGTTCCCGAAGGGGACTTTCGCCTGGAAGGATCGCTGGATGAACCGGCCTATGGCTACAATGCCGGCATTCTCTATACACCGACCGACTTATTAACGATCGGATTTACTTACCGGAGTGAAGTGGAAACCAAGTATAGTGGAAATGCGATGTTTAGCAATCTTCCGGAGTCGGGCTTTCCTTCCGGTGTGAACGGCAGTACCACGTTGACCTTTCCTTCCAGCTGGGTTGCGGCTCTTAACGTACGGCCTGCTGAAAACCTGACTTTTGAAGTGGACTATCTTCACTGGGGATGGTCGAGCTACGACAAACTCGCTATCCAGTTTGATCGGAACATACCGGCCTTTGAAGATTTGCCCACTTACCAGCAGAGCACGCAAACGCTGAGTCGCCCGCGCGACTACAAGGATACCTGGCAAATTCGGGCCGGCGTTGAATATCAAAATATTGGGCTGCCCGGGTTAACCGTTCGCGGAGGTATCGCCTTCGACAATACCCCGGTTCCCGATAAGACCTATGATCCGACCCTTCCGGGGGCCGATCGCACCCTGTTTTCCGCGGGTGCTACGTATGCGGTCACGCCACAATTGAGCGTGGATGTTTCCTACATCTACATCCGGTTCAAAGAGCGGAAAAACACTTCCTCCATGACAGGCTTTGACGGAGTGTATAATTCGAAGTCGCACCTGCCCGGCATCGGCGTCTCTTTTAAACTCTAAACTATTTCCCTAGCCACTATGAAATTATTCACCAAATACTGGATTACCGGTCTTGTACTTGTATCAGTAAGTCTCTGGGGATGCGAAGATTATTCGGAAGTTACGCTTCCCGACACCCAGCTCAATATAGAAGACATAACCTATGTAGCAGTCGGCAACAGCATTACTGCTGGAATGCAGCACGATGCCCTGTACCAACAGGCCCAGGAATACGCTTATCCCGCTCTGCTTGCCCGACAAATGCGGGTTGAAAGCTTTGAGCAGCCCTTGATTTCAAGTCCGGGGAAGAGCAGCAGGGGACGCATTGAGGTAACCAACCTTCAAACATTGCAAACCACACGGAATCCAAACCAGGGTGATCTTGTCAATGCCAACATCGGCCACCCTTATCATAACCTGGGACTTCCCGACGCGGAACTAAGCGACTATCTCAATAACCAGAATACCCTCTCCAACCGATCACTCCATCCCCTGATCATAAACAACGGGAATCCCCAACAACCTCTGTCCAGCATACATGAGGCGGTCGCACAACATGAACCGGATCTGGTTACCTTCTGGCTGGGCAGCGGTGATATGCTGAATTATACATCGAGCGGCGGACTGCGACCATTCACCGACCCTCAATCCTTCGCTACTCAACTGAATCAATCGATCACTGCTATTGAATCGCTCGACGACCCGATCACGGTGGTGATGAACATACCGTCGATTCAAAGTATCCCCTTTGCCACCAGGGTTGGCCCCACTTTAAGTAATATGCTGCAAGCCCAACAGGGAGTGCCGGGACTGGTCGTTCAAAAAACGTTCTACCAGGAAAATCAAGCGATCGGCGCGAGCGAAAACCGTCAGCCGGCCGCACTCATTGATACCCCGGACCTGGCAAACCCCGATTCCGCACTCGTACTGCTTACAGCACAGGATTTCCTGCCCCTTTTGGGTACCACGGCTAATCAACAGGGATTCCAGGCAATTAAATCCTACTGGCTGAACTTCCTCGTCGAAGCCGGTGTAATCACGCAAAATGAAGCCCAGGGTATGAGTACGGACCAGCTGGAGCAAACGCTTACGGATTTCACCATTGCGCAATATGAAGACACGTTCGGTTCGGTTGCGGCCACTCAATTTGCCCAGCAATACCCCGGTTTCGAGTTCGATCAGCCTTTTGGATTCAGCGGACAAAACCCGTTTCCCAATCAATTTGTACTCGATGCCAACGAAATTTCGATTTCGTCAACGGTTACGGATATATACAATGCTCAAATCGCACAAGTCGGCGATGTACAGGTAGACATGCACAAATTGTTTGACGACATTCTCAAAAACGGCTATAATCATCCAACGCTCGACAAACCCCTGACGGCGAACATCGGAAGCTTGTTCAGCTTGGACGGAGTTCATCCCTCCAATCATGGTCAGGCGGTTATTACCAATAAAATCATTGAGTATATCAACGATTCGGAAGGCGCCGATATACCAAAAGTTGATCTGCGACAAATTCCTCGCGGCATCCCGGTTAATTAATGAGTACAGCGTCCACTGGACTGATTTTCCGGTGTGCCCGGAACGAAGCATGATCAATGAAATAATCGTTTAGTGTTGAGTAGAGACTTTCTACCTCATCTGCCCAAAAACTTGCGATCAAACGGCGTCACAGTTGTGCAAATCAGCCGCCTCGTTGGCGCACGTCAATGAGGCGGTTTTTATATAGTGATGCTTTGGAGTTCTGCAACAGACATCTATTTTATATTCGGCTAATTTTCAACGACAGATACATTATGAGGTATACTGAAAAATTAAATACGGCCATTCGGCAACATAAGTCCACCTTATGTGTCGGACTGGATCCGGTCTACTCCCGGTTGCCTCAATCTATCAGGGATAAGGGGGATAACACCGCAGACGCGGTTGTGCATTTTTGCAAAGAAGTTATCGATATTACTTCCGACCACTGCGCCGCTTACAAGCCCAACCTGGCCTTTTTTGAGGCTCTCGGCACCTCTGCCTTTAAAGTTCTGAAAGAAGTGTGTGATTATATCCCCTCCGATAAAATTGTTATTGCCGATGCCAAACGAGGAGATATCTCATCAACAGCCCAACGCTACCGGAAAACTTTTTTTGACTGGCTGAATGCAGACGCAATTACCTTGAATCCTCTAATGGGATTTGACACCCTTGAACCTTTTAATGGCTACCCGGGAAAGGCTTTGTATATTTTAACGCTCACCTCAAACCCGGGAGCCGATGATTTCTTCCTCCAACCTTTATCGTCCCATTCCAATGTAAGCGAATATATCGCGGAAAGCCTGAACAATCTGGCTGATGATCATGAAACTCATCTTGGCATGGTGGTGGGAGCCACGAAAAGCTCAATGATCCAACAGATTGTCAGCCATTATCCTGGCGGAGCGCTGCTCATACCGGGGTTGGGCAAACAAGGGGGGCGCGTCAGTGATCTATTGGATATTTTGAAAAATCAATCAGCCCTTCCTCTTATCAACGCCAGCCGCAGCATCATATATGCAGATGCTGTAGAAGGTTCATGGCAAGAGGGGGTTCGTCGTGCCGCCGAATCGTATCAAAAAGAATTAAAGCCACTAACTGAACAGTATGTCTGACAATAACATGAAACCCCTGGTAACCATTTACACCGACGGTGCCTGCAGTGGTAATCCGGGCCCCGGCGGATGGGCCGCTATCCTGGAGTGGAAAGGACAGGAAAAGCATATAACCGGCGCCGTACCTGATACGACCAACAATCGTATGGAAATGCGGGCTATAATTGAATCGCTCAAAGCTTTGAAAAAAACCTGCAAAGTAAAAGTATGCAGCGACAGCGCTCTTATTATCAACGCTTTCAAAAAAGGCTGGATCGATAAATGGCAAGAACGCGGCTGGAAAAAATCCAATAAAAAACCGGTCGAGAACCAGGATTTATGGAAAGAGCTGCTGGATGCCATGGATAACCACGACATTGAATGGGTTAAAGTCAAAGGTCACGCTGATGATGAGACAAACCTCCGTGTCGATGAACTGGCCGTGAAGGCTTCAGAAACCTATCAACGCTGACAAGTTTGTCGAGGTCATTGAAACTCGGGCGGCGGTTCCTTGCTCGTATACTTTTCTCGTTTCGTGCCTGCAACTATCGATATACAATAGATTCCTATTTTCCGCGTATTTATTGCTTTTATACCGAAAATTATTATGCTTCGGAACCGCCGCCCGACGTTTCAATGACCTGTTTTAATGACCTCTTACCAGGTCTTTTTGTTTATTCCTTAGAACTTGCCGGTTCGAAACGAAAAAAATCCGGTTTGAGGTAGGTTTTTGCCAATTTTGACGCAGAATAGCGGGGCTATTTAAGGAAATATTGATCGAAAGCCCCCAAATCCGGCTTTTTTGCAGTAGAATTGTGAAAGTCCGACGAACATCCCGGACAAAACTTTTATAAAGCTTCCTGAACGCCCCAAATCGGGCTACTGACGCTCACTAAGTCGTGCATAGGGGCGAACATCGACCCCCTCCATTTCTCCCCTTTGAGCTTTCATATAGGCAGTTATGGCGATCATAGCCGCATTATCCGTACAATAGGCCATTTTTGGAATATAAACCCGGTATCCCGCTTGTCGAACTCTTTCGTCCACTTTATGTCGCAGCATCGAGTTGGCCGCTACTCCTCCCGCTAATACTGCTGTATCAATGCCATGGTTTTCCAGGGCTCGTTTAAGTTTAACAACAAGTACCTCGGTAATGGCATGGCTGACGCTCGCACAGATATCCGCCAGATAGTTGGAGATAAACTCGGAATCGGCTTCTCGCTTTTCATCCAGGAAATAGCGTACCGCTGTTTTCAGACCGGAAAAACTGAACTCGTAACCCTGGTCGATCATGGCCTGTGGAAAATCAAATGTTGAAGGATCCCCCCCTTTAGCATGACGATCCATTACGGGCCCGGCCGGATACGAAAGTCCCAGGAGTTTGCCGATTTTGTCGAACGCCTCCCCGGCAGCATCATCCCGGGTCTCCCCCAATTTTTTGTGCTGAAAAGCAGCTCTTACCAACTCCAGTCGAGTATGTCCGCCGGAAACCGTTAATGCGACAAATGGATAGGCGGGGGTATCATCGATAAAATTGGCGTAGATATGAGCATTCATGTGATTCACCCCAATCAACGGCACATCATGGGCCAAAGAGAACCCCTTGGCAAAACAAAGGCCCACTAGCAGGGATCCCATCAATCCCGGTCCCTGGGTCACACCGATACAATCGACCTCTCCCGGTGCTACATCCGCTTCAGCCAATGCCTGTTGAACCGTGGCCGAAATCGTCTTGTGATGTGCCCTGGAAGCCAACTCGGGCACTACTCCGCCAAACTGTTCGTGAACGGTTTGGGAAGCAATGACATTTGAAAGCAGGCCTCGATCTCCATAGACCGCTGCCGCCGTTTCATCACAGGAGGATTCTATACCTAATACTATCATGCTTTGAAGCTAAATTCCTTGAAAAAAAGCCGGCCTGTAAACGATGCTGCTCCCGGCTGCTATAAAAGAGTAAGCGATGGATTATTTGGACAAGGATGTCATGTACCTGTCGTATCCATCCCAATATAAAATAAAGAAGCCTCTCTTCCCAGCCGGGAAGAGAGGCTCTCAAATAGGGGAAGAATGAACGACTTATCAGCTTTTCTTCTCGTCGTCTTCTTCATCTACCACTTCGTAGTCAGCATCGACGGCTTCCTCGTCCTCGGAGGAATCACCCTGGGTTTGCTGCTGACCGCCTTGTGCTTGCGGACCACCACCAGGCTGTCCTGCTGCTTGTCCGCCCTGCTCTTGGGCAGCGGCATAAATCTCTTGCGAAGCAGCCGACCAGGCCTGATTCAATTCTTCTATGGCATCGTCGAGTTCTTCCACTTTCTCTTCCTTGTGCAGCTCTTTAAGCTTATCAAGTTTCTCCTTGATAGCTTCTTTGTTATTATCGGAGATCTTGTCTTCATGCTCCTCGAGCTGCTTTTCGGTCGAGAAGATCAGGTTATCCGCCTTGTTAAGTTTCTCGACGCGCTCTTTGATCTTCTCATCTTCCTCGGCATGCTCTTCGGCATCTTGCTTCATGCGCTCAATTTCATCCTCAGACAGGCCGGAAGTAGATTCGATTCGGATACTTTGCTCCTTGCCGGTACCTTTGTCCTTGGCACTAACATTGAGCACCCCGTCAGCATCAATATCGAAGGTGACATCAATCTGCGGCGTACCGCGCGGTGCGGGTGGAATGCCATCCAGGTGGAACCGTCCAAGCGTTCGGTTATCCGCTGCCTTGGTACGTTCACCCTGCAGCACGTGAACCTCGACGCTGGTCTGATTGTTAGCCGCCGTTGTAAAGGTTTCAGTCTTGCTGGTCGGTATGGTGGTATTTTTCTCAATCAACTGCGTCATAATACCACCTTGCGTTTCGATACCGAGGGTCAGCGGTGTAACATCGAGTAAGACGACATCTTCAACATCGCCCGACATGACACCCCCTTGAATGGCAGCTCCAACAGCAACCACTTCATCCGGGTTGACTCCTTTGTGCGGATCCTTACCGAAGAATTCTTTCACATTCTCCTGTATTTTCGGTATCCGTGTGGAACCACCAACCAGGATAACGTGATCGATGTCATTTTTCGTCAGATCTGCATCAGACATTACCTTCTTGCAGGGTTCTTTCGTCTTCTCGACCAAATCATCAATAAGCTGCTCAAATTTGGCCCGTGTTATGTCAATATTCAAGTGCTTGGGCCCCTGGTCTGTAGCTGTAACAAACGGCAGATTGACGTTGGTCTTCTGGGAGCTTGACAGCTCAATTTTAGCCTTTTCAGCCGCATCTTTCAGTCGTTGACGGGCCATCGGGTCTTCACGCAGATCGATGCCTTCGTCTTTCTTGAACTCTTCGGCAAGATGATCGATCAATCGCTGATCGAAGTCGTCACCGCCGAGATGCGTGTCACCGTTTGTAGCTTTTACTTCAAAAACGCCCTCACCCAGTTCCAGAATGGAAATATCGAACGTACCGCCACCAAAGTCATAGACGGCTATCGTCTGATCTTCATCTTTTTTATCCAAACCATAGGCCAGGGAGGCTGCCGTCGGCTCATTCAGGATTCGTTTGACATTCAGTCCCGCAATGTCACCAGCTTCCTGGGTAGCCTTTCGCTGGGCGTCATTGAAATAAGCGGGCACCGTAATGACGGCGTCTTTTACTTCTTCCCCCAAGTACTCCTCAGCCGTTTGCTTCATTTTCTGAAGCACCATCGCCGATATTTCCTGGGGAGCATATAGGCGATCACCGATCTTTACTCGAGCGGTGCCGTCGTCGGCTTTTTCAATTTTATATGAAACCTGTTTCGTTTCCTCTTTTACTTCGTCGTAAAATCGACCCATAAATCGCTTGATCGAGGAAACCGTGCGCTCCGGATTCGTGATAGCCTGACGCTTGGCCGGGGCACCGACCAACCGTTCGCCATCATCGTTAAATGCCACGACAGAGGGCGTGGTTCGTCCCCCCTCGGAGTTTTGTATCACCGTGGGCTCATTGCCATCCATCACGGCAACGCACGAATTCGTTGTTCCTAAGTCTATGCCAATTATTTTACTCATAATTGTGATTGATTTGTTTAGCGTTTAAAACTTTTCGTTAATATTCTCTGAATATTCAATTAATATCGATTGATTTGGAATTATCGGACTTCTCCACCTTGGGAATATGTATCGAGAGAACCCCATTCTTGAATTTCGCCTCAATTTGCTCGGTATCCACATCATCCGGCAGAGCAAATGAGCGAGAGAAATAACCACTTTTTCGCTCTCTGCGGACATAGCGAGGCTCTTTGCCATCTTCTGTCTGGCGTTCTCCCTGAACCGATAATATTTTCTGGGTAATCTTCAAGTCGATCTCCTCCTTGCTAACACCGGGAAGATCGATGTGAATATCAAAATCTTCGTCTGTTTCGGTTATATCACAAGCCGGGGTAAAATCTTGTCCTTCATCCACCAGCGGAACGACTCGTTCCACGAACTGTTGAATATCGCGTCCCAACTTGCCCAATTGCTTTTCAACGTCAAATCGAAAGTTATTCATAACCGTGATCACTTGTTTATTCATGTTCAGTATATACTATGTGCAATCTTAATGCCAAGAAGGGAAACAACCCCATAATTATGACGTATTGGCATTATGACACGGCAAAAAGAAAGGAATTGACAAAATTGCCGACTATTGCGACAAAAACCTTATCAATTAGTCAGAACCAGTGTCTGCAGATCTTCCCAAAAAGTAGGATAGGATATTTTCGCAACTTCGGCATTGCGTATCAATGACGGGCCATCTCCCAACAAGGTGAGTACGGCAGCCGACATGGCTATGCGATGATCGTCATAACTGTCAAGCCGGGCACGCTCAGGAATAAAGGTGGGATTCCCTTGAATTTTCAACCCGTCTTCGAAAACTTCGAATGAAGCACCAACTTTGGTAAATATATCGGCTATTGCTTTTAACCGATCGGTCTCTTTATGTCTCAATTCCTCCGCTCCTCTTATTACCGAGGTCCCCTCTGCAAATAGCATAGCTACCGCAAGGATCGGTATTTCGTCGATACAGTTGGGTACTACGTCGGACGAAATATTGGTTGCTTTCAGTGAACTGCTTTTTACGATAAGATCCCCCACGGGTTCCCGGCCTTCATTTGTCTCGTTATATACGGAGATATCCGCCCCCATTTCATTTAAGATATCCAATAAGGCCGTGCGGGTGGGATTCAAGCCTACCCCCGTCATCTCAATTTCTGCGTCAGGATGAATAGCCCCGGCCACCAGCCAGAAGGATGCGGCGGAAAAATCGGCGGGAACTCGATATGACTGTTCCGGTATCTGCACCTGGTTATTACTGAATATTTTGCGTCCACTTCCCTCCTTTTCCTCGATCCTTAAATTGAGCAAGCGCTCGGTATGATCTCTGCTCTGAAGCTTCTCGCGTACAATCGTATCGTCCGTCCCAAACAAACCCGCCAGCAGCACGCAGGACTTCAACTGGGCACTTGCTATGGGCAAAGTAAAATCCAGCGAGGTATTTTCTTTTCTTCCTTTGATCTGTAGAGGAGCATATTCCCCCTTCCGGGCTTCAATCTCTACTCCCATCTCTCGAAGCGGATCAATAATTCGCCGCATGGGACGTTGATTAAGCGATTTATCCCCGCTAAGTGTCGCCTCTAACCCGCACCCTCCCACAATGCCGGACAACAAACGCATAGTTGTTCCTGAATTACCACAATCCAACGGTTTGTCTGGCGTATGAAGCCCGCTGCGGCCAACCCCTTTAATCGTAACCGAATGGTTGGACCGTTGTTCAACCGGCACGCCCAACTGACGCAAACATGCTAGCGTACTCTGCGGATCATCCGCCTGGGAGAAATTGGTAATGTTGGATTCTTTTCCGGCAATCGAGGCAAATAAAGCTGCACGATGAGAAATTGATTTGTCGGCGGGTAGCGTCAAAGTCCCTCGTAACGAATCCGAGGGATAGATCTTTTGATTCATAAAATTTTTAGTTCGTTTGATTCTTCATTAACCTTTGTGCTTCTCGTGCCGCTTCCGTATTACCGTAATTATCGATAATCCCCCGCAAGGTACTCCGTGCATCCCCGGGACGACCAAGGGAAACCTGGCATCGTGCTTTTTCCAACATGGATTTTGACACCCACCGCTCAAATGCACTATACAACACTTCAACTTTCGAAAAAGCCTCGATCGCTTTTTTGCATTGATTTTGCTGCTTATACGTAACACCCAGCCTATACTGGGCCTCAGCTCCTATCAAAGTCGTATTCTCGTTTGAAATTTTTTGAAATTGCTCTGCAGCCGACGATAAATTACCTTTTGCAAACTCCACCTTGGCCATGCCCATCCGGGCCGCAAAACTGGTTGCCTCAGTTTCAAGGGCTTTACGATAATGCTCTTCGGCTTGTTGGATATTGTTCTGTACCAATGCAGCCTTGCCCATTCCGACATAAGCCTCCTCCCGGTAGGAACTTCCTTTCCCTTTGAGTTGCTCATAATATTCTTTCGAAGCCTGGTATCGACCATTCTCATAAGCTAAACGGCCTAAAGCGGACAGGGCAGTGGCCGATTGATCACTTTCCGGGTAGTTCTCCACGATAATTGTATACTCTTCAATCGCCTCAGCCGGTTTCTCGAGCTGTTCATAAGCCTCTCCAAGATTATAATGTGCAGCCGGTATCATG
This sequence comes from uncultured Balneolaceae bacterium, assembly GCA_913057825.1. Taxonomy (GTDB): domain Bacteria; phylum Bacteroidota; class Rhodothermia; order Balneolales; family Balneolaceae; genus CAJXOW01. The sequence goes on from CAJXOW010000022.1 coordinate 26,861, forward strand.
TCGCCCGAATTCGTAACTCGCAAATACTGTTTGAAGGCACTGACCGCCTTTTTATAATTGCCGGCCTGCATTAAATTCTCAGCTTGCCGATACCTGAGGCGATCCGCCATACCGGTTCGCGGATGATTGGCTAGGAATGTCTCCAGAACCTGGTTGCTGGTGTCATCCTGGCCGGTTGCCGTTTGCGAATACTGTATCCCGTTAACAGCATCGATTAAATAATCGCTGTTGGGATATTCATCCAGTACTTTCTTGTAGGCAGCAATGGCATCTTTGTACGCACCGGCGTTATAGTAAGCATCGCCAATACTGTACTGCGCGCGGGCCGCCCAGGAGGTGTTGGGATATTTTTCGATCACCGTTTTAAATTCGGTAACGGCCTGCTCGTAGTTGTTATTCAGAAAGTACACATAGGCAATGTTATACTGTGCCTGCTCCCTCAATTTGGTATAGGGATAGATGCGAAGCAATTTGCGAAAAGTGGTTACCGCATCGTACGTATTGCCGGCGCGATAGTGACAGTTTGCAATCTGATACATGGCATAGTCACCTCCCGGTTCGGCTCCCAGGGCTTGTTGATAATAACTTATGGCCTCTTCAAAATTGCCCGTTGCATAATGAGCGTCTCCCAATCTGAGTCTGGTATCCGTGTTATAGGGAAATAAGGCCCTTGATGGGGGGTCATAGTCATTTAAAAAGATGGAAAAGGGTTCTACTGCGTTATTATAACTTCCCATTTCAAAATAACTCCATCCCAGCGCGTAGTAGGCAGCGCCTGCCATCTCATGTTTTGGAAAACGAGCGACAAACTGCTCGAAGGTTTGAGCTGCTTGACCGTAGTTAGCCAAATTGTAATAACTGTCGGCATTCCAAAACAGGGCCTCTGCCGCAATATCGGAATCGCCGGCTTGTTGATATACCTGCTCAAATATGGACTGGGCCTGTTCGTAAGCCTGGTTTCGAAATTGAACCCACGCTTTCTGAAATCGAGCCTGCCGTTTAACCGAGGGATCAATATTGACGAGTTTTTCGGCTCTTTCAAAAGCCTCTATCGCACGAGAGTATTCACCATTTGCAAAGTAGGCTTCACCCAGCAGAGTATAGACCTTATCGGGATTTTTCAGCTCTCGATCACTTCGAAGCAAATCGAGTAAAACCTCGATTGCTTCACTTTGGGCTCCCATCTCGTAGGCGGTAATCGCCCATTCATAATAGGCATGCTCCAACCAGAACCCGGACTGATATTTTTCTCCGAACTGTTGAAAGGTTTCCAGCGCTTCGGAATACCGCCCCCCCAACTTATTCATGACACCTTCATAATAAAGCGCTTTTCGTGCCAGGGTGTCACTGCCCGACGCTGCCTGCGAAAACTGATCGGAGGCCCAGTGATAAATTTCCTGTTTATAATAAACCCACCCCAGGCCGTAGTGAGCAATGCGTTCACGCGAGGAACCCTTATTCCAATTGATGTAACGTAAATAATAGGAAGAAGCCTTCTCGTAATTATCCAGGTAGTTATAACTTTCGGCTATCAAATAAGCGGCTTTGGATTTCAGCTCATCCTCCAAGTAAGGCATCGCATTAACCAGGGCATCAATCGCTTTTTGGTATTTTTCTTGTTGGTAGTAAGACTCGCCAAGGGCCGTTTCTATGCGACGGGTCATATCGTGATTGGGATACCGGTCACTCAATAATTCAAACGCCTCAGTCGACGCCCCGTAATTGTTCTCGTTCAAATACAGCCTTCCTCGTGCATACAGGGCTTTAGGGGCCCATTCAGATTCAGGCAGCCGATCAGCCAATTTCTTGTAATATTCACGAGCAAAGTCGTTCTGTCCATCTTCGGCCGCCGCCTCCGCAATCCAGTAATAAAGTTTTTCCCGTTTGGCATCTTTCGCCTTGTTGTCTGCAGCTTGCTGATAATACTCAATTGCGTCCTGATAGCTCCCCCGCGCAAAAGATCGATGCCCCATTTCTGTTAACAATTGCACAGAAAGGCGAGTGTTGGGATATCGTTGTATGAAATCTCTGTAATAGTAGGAGGTCAGGCTGCTATCAATATTTCCCAGAGCTTTTGTCCGGTAATAAGCTGCGGTTTGAGCCAGGCTGCGATCGGGGGCGTTGCTTGCATATTCCTGCAAGACTTCGGCCGACTTCCTGAAAAGCCCTTCCTCATATAATCGGATCCCCTGCTGGAATTCCTCTTCCGGCGCATTGGACTGCATTTGCTGTGCATATCCTGCACTCGAAACAAATAACAATACCGTTGCAGTCAGGCCGGCCAGGACCGATTCAAATCGATAGTATTTGTTTTTTCTAGTCTGAAACTGTTCCAAATTATTCGTCATTATGTACAATACCGTGTAGTATTGGGATAAGGAATATTCAACGATCCGTAAGCCCATGAAAATAAGAATATGCAAGGTGGGAAACCAGAGGGGGCCGGTTCTTCCTGTCACATATCAATGTAATGAAGTAACTCGCTGGCTCGGGACTGGTAATCGATTTCGGAATAGTCGTTTTCCGTGTCAGTGGTAATATGGTAACCGAATCGGCGTAAGGTGGCGGTTACATTACCTGTTTTCTGGGTATTCAATTTAATGGAAACCCGAAACCGGTTATCCTGGCCCGTGGGCGTTTCCACCGCTAAACCTAATATTTTAGCTCCTTCGGTCTCAATTAACTCAATCAGTTTAGTCAAGGTATAGTCATACTGCTCCATCTCAATAGTCAAAATGGAACCGAGCTCCTGTAAGTTTAACAAACCACTTAGCGCCTCCATAATTTCCTGCTTGCGAATGAGGCCCTTGTACACCTTTTCGGCGTCAATTACAGCTAACTGGCGCACCTCATGCTTCAGGACAAGACGAATTGCCTCGAATATATGCTTGCTCTCTTCAACACTGATTTTCTTCTGGGAATATAACTGTTGAACGGCAGACTGCAGATCTGCATGCGACTCTAGTTCTGAACGGCTCACCATTCCCTGTAAATTACCGGACTCTTCATTAACAACCGGGTAATGATCCACCTCAAACTCCTCCATCCGACTCAGAGCCTCTTCAACGGTGGATGAGGATTGGAGTGGTTCGATGTCGTCTCGTGTAAATTGTTTGACCAGCATAATCCGGGCCTTTCGAATTTAACCGTTCTAGTGTGATCGAGGCTGTGTATCGCCGTTTTGCAGAATTTTATTCAGTTGAATAAGATTTCTCGGCGAAATACTGAATGTCACCTCCACCTTGTTATCTATATAAGATTCTTTTTCAATACTTGCCACCTCATGTATAAAAGCAACCGCTTTGTACTTCGACATGGGAATCTGCAGGGTCTTTTGCACGTGATCCTTCTCTATCATTTCACCAATCTGCTCCTCCAGCCGATTTAGACCAATTCCACGACGGGCCGATATAAAGGCAGACTCGGGATACTCTTTCTTCAAACCCCGCAGATCCTCGGGGGATAACTTGTCCACTTTATTGAAAACCAGCAATGTTCGCTTGTCGGTTATATCCAGATCCAGCAGCGTTTCACGTACCACCTCAATATTCTCTTTCATCATCAAGGATGATGCATCGACAACATGCAGCAGAATATTGGACTCCCGGACCTCATCCAGCGTCGACTTGAAACTTTCAATGAGATCGTGAGGGAGTTTCCGAATAAAACCAACCGTATCCGATATCAAAACTTTCTTATTATTAATCTCGTGACTCCGCACGGTTGAATCCAACGTTGCAAAGAGCCGATCTTCGGCCAACAACTCAGTCTCTGTAATTGCATTCATCAGCGTTGATTTGCCAGCGTTGGTATAACCTACCAACGAGATGCGGGTCATTTTTGACCGACGTTTACGCTGAGTCATCCGCTGCTTTTCGAGCTTCTCCAGCTTATCTTGCAATTTGTCTATACGTTTGTCGATCAGGCGACGGTCCGTCTCTATCTGCGTTTCTCCCGGTCCCTTCGTTCCAATACCGCCTTTTTGTCGAGAAAGGTGCGTCCAGAAGCGAGTCAGGCGCGGCAACAGGTACTGAAGCTGGGCCAGCTCAACCTGGGTTTTAGCCGCCGCGGTTTTGGCGCGAGATGCAAATATATCCAGGATCAAACCACTGCGATCCAATACCTTGGCATTGGTTTCCTGCTCAATATTTCGAACCTGGGTAGGCGACAAGTCATCATCGAAAATGATGGTATCGATCTCCTGCGCTCCCACTTTCTTGTTGATCTCGCGAAGCTTTCCCTTACCAATGAAATACCTTGGATCGGGTTTGGTGCGGTTTTGCAAAACTTTTTCAACGGTAATGCCTCCGGCTGTTGCCGTCAAACGCTCCAGTTCATCCAGGTATTCCTCGGCTTGCACACGAATAGTATCGGGACCGTAAATACCAACTAGCAGGGCCCGTTCTCTTACAATGTCCTGATTTTTAAACTCTTCTATCAATGGTTATTTAGTTGTATTCTGAACATTAATGCGGCTCTTCAATATCGCTGTGCTTGGTAAACCGGCAGTTGAACCGCCGACCAAGTTTAAACGATAATATTTTACGAAAAGCTTTCTTCTTTCTATTGGGTATAACGAGTTCAAGGCGAACACATTTCTTCTCGTTTACAAAAGTACCATTTCGATCTTTCATAAAATAAAGAAAGGTATAAACCGAACCCCGCTCTTCATCCCGTTCGACCAGATCAATGATCTGATACCACGCAACCGTTTGCGATGGATCGTTAACATTCTTAACAATCCCATAGTCAGTAATATAAACTTTTGCAGCCATATGACTAACCAGAAACCAGTTAATACCAACCCAATTATAGGCTGCTACACGGAGGACGCCCTCGGGATCTTTCCAAAAAGTGAATATTAACAATAAAATACAAAAGACAAGAAACAACGTGGAAATCAATGGATATCCCTTTAAATGTCCCCCCTTCCAACTCATCTGCACATTTCGCAGGCGCATTGCATTACTAATAGTAATAGCACCGAGCATCGTGGCTGACAGCGTAAATATCAACAGGATGCCGTCAAATAGATAGCTTATATGAGAGGCCCAAAATGAATAATTCATCATGCGGACTCAGTCTTGTACCATCTTGAGATAAATGTTTCAGCCATAAGAAGTATCAACGCCGCCCAAATAAACCAGTGCCAGATTTCTCTTCCCATTCCGGCTGAATTCAGAGCCGATGCATCTCCGCCGGATTCATACATATTGACAAATCCGGAAACGTTGATCTGATTCCCCAACAAGGAATCCAACCCGACCGGGGAAACCGGTTCAAAATCAGACTCCTGCTTACTTAAGTTCAATGCAAATAATTTGTTGAATGTTCCACTACTTAACTCAAGCCACCCCGGTGACCAAAGATATCCATTATATCGTACCCGGTACCCTTCGGCCACTTGCGTAATTTCCGGCTTCACCGTTTGATCACCTTGTGACAGGCGAACCACCGGTTCGGGTAGCGAACCGGTCCAGGTAAACGTTTCCCCAAGTGAGTGCTGAGACAATCCCCCCTTTTCCGATGAGGCGGCATACAGTATGGTTCTATAAAAGACGGGAGCAAAGAGGGGGTTGACCGGAAAATTTGACCAGCCGGGATCCGCCCCGATGGTGGTGACCATAATACGCCCATCACCAAAAGCATGCTCGACCAACAACGGGTCGTCGATACTGGTCCGCAAAATAGTCAATGAGCTGCCTCCCGGTCTTTTTTCGTACTGGTAGTTAAAGAAAATATCCGGTCGGTCCACCTTGATTTCTTCTCGATCGGCTTTGTCAAACAAGAGATCAATGATAGGATGTCCTTCTTTAATTTGCTCCAGGCGTGCTATCGATTTAAAATTGGCATACTCCCCTCTCAATCCACCAAATTTACCGGCGTTAAACTGGCGAAAAAATTTATTATAGTTATTGACATCTCCCTGCTCAGAGGGTAAAAACACCAGTCCGTTGCCTTCCTGAACAAATTGCTGGATATCAGAAAATAAAAATTCCGGTATAGATCGAACTCCGTCGAATATCAACACGTCCTTACCTTTTAAATCATCGCTGGTTAATTTTGAAAGTTGAACCTGTTCATAATCTAACTGGCTGCCGGTTTGTTCTGCCGCCATCAAAGTGGTCGGTAAATAAGAGGTATATTCCGTATTTTGATCCGGCTTGTTAACCAGCAAAGCTGCACGAGTGGTGGGTATATCAAGTATAAAATGACGTCGATTATCGAAAGTCACCGGATCTCCTTCAAGCACGACCGACCCCTTAATGGAGCCGGTCGATTCCGGTATGAATTCAAAGAGAAACTCCTTGGTCCCCCCTTCCGGGATATCCGTTTGATATTGACCTTCCATCTCATCTTCCATTTCAAGCGAAACAAACTGGTTGGCAATGGGTTCATTCGAATAGTTGCGAACCTGTACTTTTATAGATACCGGCTTCTCCTTGCTCAGCATACGACTCTGTAAAGCAATATCGGATATCGCCACATTCTTCTGCTGACTTCGGCCTACCTGCACCAATTGCAGGCCGACTCGTTTACCTTCATCAACTTTATTGGAAAAATTTGAACGGCGAACCTCTTCCCATTGAGATTTTTGAGCATCACTGAGCACATAGATTGCTGTCTGTTGAAAAGAGGATTGTCTGAGCTGTTCCTGCAAAGAGGTTAATCGTTCTCCCAGGTACGCACCGTGATATTCCACCTCTATTTGTTGTAATTTTTGTCTGGCTGCACTAGCGGATACCAACCGGGGATCAAACGATGCTCCATTGGTTTTTTGAATGATAAACCGATCCTTTTCGCGCGTATTTTCCAGCAGTTCTTCCGCCGCTTTTTTTGCCTGGTCAATAAAGGGTCCTCCCTGATCAATCTGTTCCATGCTGGCACTGTTATCAACAAGGATGGCGATTGCCCGCGGCTGCTCGCTGCCTCCACTCCCTATTAAATCGGTGGGTAAGAAGGGACGAGCTAAAGCCAATGCCAGCAAAATAATGGCCGCACACCGCAGCAATAACAACAGGTAGCGCTTAATGCGCAGCCGCCGAATCGTGCTTTTTTTCAGTTCTTCAAAAAATGCAAGTGTAGAAAAAGACAGGGATTGCGGTCTTCGTAAATTGATAATGTGAATTAATAACGGTACGGCCAACGCCGCAATCCCCAGTAAAAAAAGTGGATTTAAGAAACTCATGTAATCAAATTGTTACCCTTGCAGCTAAAAAAATTGTATTGTGGATGCAGGAACATTATAATTGTTACGCATATACTATAAACTAAACACGAAATAGTCGTTCATTATTTTAGAAAAGTTTTCGGATATCTTCACTCGAATGCCTTCTCTTCAATTTAGAGCAGTATTATTTTCCGTTATTATTGCGTTTTCCGTGTTATCGGGCTGTGGTAACAGCATTGAAGCAGACAAACCATGGACCGACTTAATACCGGCTGAGGCTCCCGTAACATATAAATTGAAAAACCCTCAACCAATAGACAGTCTGCTTGCCTCCTCCTTTGCCCCCTTCCTAAACGATATCACAGCTTCATCGGTTCGACAAATTTCCGAGATCACTTCCGGGGATGCGTCCGGCTTGTCAACACACGCTTTATACCTGTTTCCCAGTACAGCCAACCATTGGAAACCGGTATGGATCACACGCGGGGATGCTTCCTATATGAAACGCCTCAGGAAAAAGTTCAGTGAAAAGTATACCCAGAATGAATACTTTTTCAAAGATCAACGCATCCAAATTGTTCGTTTGCAGCAACGGAAAATATTTGTCACCCGGATTGGCCCCTGGATTCTGCTTTCCGAAAACAGCCTGGCCCTTGAAGAGTCTATCCGATCGTACACGGGCATATCACCGGCCCTCAAGGTTTCTGCCAGCCAGCTTAAGGGACCAAAGCTCATCCTGAACACACCTTACCTGGATCAATGGGTAAAGCAGCTAAGCCAGGTGACTTACCGTCCGTCGATCGACAACATATTCATGGGGACGGAACCGATAGTCATGGATCTCACCTCATATCCCTCATCGTCAGACAAACTGTTGACCATGACCGGCGTGCTTTCTATTAAACCCGAGGAAACTTCTGTTTTAGTTGAATCGATTACGACCCAAAACGCCTCTTTCCAAACGGATGCCTACATCCCCAAACAGGCTGCGAGTTACGGTATTTTTCACCTGTCCCCTTCCCTGGCTCCTCCCAAACAAGTGCCGCGAGCAAGCGAACTGGACTCCCTTCTGATGAACAATGCCTCGCTATATCGACGTGTTGCCGAAACGCTTCACCCCGAATATGCCATTGGCATGTTTTCTGAATCAGGGTATCTGTCTAAAGGAGAACATTTTTTCCTTCGGCGATTGTCCAATAAAGATCAACTGCGTGAAAACCTCGAACAATTCACCGAACAAGGGCTTATCAATTACTCGCAAAACATCTATAACGTAACGAGCCAGGTTTTGGCCCGACTCTTTGGTTCGTCTTTGAGCACTTTCGATGAATTTTATTTGGGTTTTGCTGACGGAGTTTTGGTTATGTCAAAGCGAAGGGGTTTGACTGAAAGCGTGATATCGGACTGGCGGCGGGGACGGGTCATCTCTGAACAAGAGATGCACCAGACGATATTGAAAAATATGGACCCTCCTCTCAGTGCTTTGGTTGTCGCCGAAGGGCGTCGTTTTCTCCAGTTTATCGAACCCTATCTTTCGCCCGATCATTATGTGGATGCCCTTGTATCTCAGTTTGATGTGCTGTCTATGGGCTTCAGGAAACAAAGCGATAACCAAACCGCTTTACAACTGGATACCTATAAATTGCCGGAAACCACCGCTCCCTACCGGGAAAAATTTGCATATGCCCTGAGTGGAACTGAAATCACGGCTCAGCCGGTCCTTGCCGACATAGGGGGGAGTCCGCGAAAAGAAATTATTTTTGCCACGCGGGCCGGGAAAGTGCATGGACTGGCAAGCGACGGTACGGAAATATTACAAACCAGCACAGGCACCCAAACCCCCGTCGGACCTCCACTCGTTTATGACTGGTACGGCAATGGACAAAATATTATCCTGCAAGCTGCCGGCGATAAAATTTACGGATGGAACACACGGGGGAACAGTTTGCCTCAATTCCCTATGCAATTGAATGAAACCATCTCTGCTCCGCCTCAAATTGCGGATGTAAATCGGGATGGTATTCCTGAACTGATTGTAGCTACTTCCAACCGTAAATTACATGTGCTGGATGGCAGAGGACAGAACATCGCCGGCTGGCCGCAAAAAACGAATTCCATCATCAATACGAGCCCCGTTTTCAAAAAAATAAACCAGCACTGGTCGGTCGTCGCCTTTGCGGCCAATACAATGCATGCCTGGCTGCCGGACGGTAATTTAAGACCCGGATTTCCAAAATTTATTCAAGCCACTTTCCGGGGAAAGCCTCTAGTCGTTGACAATCACATTTACGGCAATGCAGCCGACGGACACCTGTATGCTATATCCGAAACTCCTCCTTTTGCCGACTCTATCAGCACCGTCCCCCAAACAGCATCAGAGGCCGATTCCTTGAAAGTCACTTCTGTCCAGTTGTCAGATCGGGGCCTAACCGGCACTCCATCCTCCCATACATTATCACTAAAATTACAACGCGAAGACACCCTTCAAACAGGTCAAACCTCCGATCAAACTGTTCGTGACACCTATCTTTTAACGGCTTCCTCTGATGGTACTATTTACTTCATCGGTACCAATGGAAATATCCGCCAAACCTATCGCATAAAACAAACTCTTTCCATGGAGACCGACCCATTTGTGGGTGACTTGCATAAGGATAACAGTTTTGAAGTTTTTGTCCTTTCCAGGTTTGGCCGCTTATTTACGTGGAACCTGGACAGCGGACGCAGAAGCTTTAACCTGCCCACTCAATCAATGCAATTCCCATTAATCACCGATATTGACGAGGACGGTAATCTGGATCTGATTGCACAATCCCAAAATGGCATCCGTTGCTGGGTTTTATTAAATCCCTGACATCAAACTAATATGCTTGTCACCAATAGCTTAACGGATCTCCCCACATTAATGAAACTTGGCCCGGCAGGATTTCAAGCCTATTGATTTAAGATATCCGCCAGTGCTATATCCAATGTACGATAGGTAAACTCAAACCCGGCTGATTCCAGTTTTTCGGAGGATATGTTCAAGCTGGCGGTAACAGGAATCGCGGCCTCACCCAGTATTAATTTCAAGGCGATTTCCGGGACTCTGATCCAGGAGGGGCGATTGAGTTGTGCCCCTATTTCATCCGCTAGTTCTCGCATGGTTACCGGATGCGGTGCACACAGATTGTATGCCCCTTCCATGTCATCATTCGTGATCATGAATTTAATTCCTTTCCAAACATCTACCATATGGATCCAGGGCAAGTACTGCTGACCGCTTCCCACCGGCCCGCCGACAAACATTTTAAAGGGGGGCAGCATCTGCTTTAAAGCACCTCCTCCCTTTTCCAAAACGATCCCCAATCGCGGTATCACCAGCCGGGTGGAATCTTCAGCCATTTTGGCTGCTTCTTCCCATTCGTAGACCACCCGTGCCAAAAAATCACTGCCTGGACTTGATTGCTCATCCACTTTTTTCTCTCCCGGATCGCCATAATATCCCACTGCAGAACCCGATATAAACACTTCCGGTTTATCATCTGCCTCGTTGACAGCTTTCGCCAACTGACGGGTACCGTCCACCCGGCTATTATATATTCGGTCTTTCACCTTGCTGGTCCAACGCTGACCGAATATCGATTCTCCTGCCAAATTTATAACGGCATCCGCCCAATCCATTTCTTTTACAAAATTATCCTCCCAGCTTACAAATTGTTGATTTTGCGCTTCACTCTCCCGGTACTTCTCCGGATTACGGGTAACCAGCCTGAGCATATGTCCTTCCTGCAACAGTTCCATGCACAGATGAGAACCGATAAATCCGGTACCACCGGTGATTAATATATTCATATTGTTGAAATTATTAGATCACTTTAAAATAAACAGGATTCACAAACGAAATATTAATCAAGGAAATTCTCCCATTTGTCACTTCGCCGAATGCCGATACCGGGTATCTCCTTTAATTTCAGATGATAGTCGTCTGTTAACGTCACCCCCTCAAACGGATCTTCCTCGATCAGAAGTCGTCCGTCGATATCTGCAAAATCACTCCATAGTGTCAACATTGCAGAAGCCGAATCGGCAATCGAACTTTCAATCATACATCCGATTAAAACTTTCAACTGCTCTCTTTTCGCCTGCCTGATTAGTTCCAAACTTTTTATCAGGCTTCCGGTTTTCATGATCTTGATATTGATACAATCGTAGGCCTTTTTAATTTTGGTAATCGACTCATCTCCTACAAACCCCTCGTCTGCACAAATCGGGATCGGGCTATATGATTTCAGCTCGCACAGCTCCTCCCAATTATGGTCGGCCGGCATGGGTTGTTCCAGCAATATTACATTTTTATCGGCCAGGAAATCTATTTGGGACTTTGCTACATCCAGATTTTTCCATCCCTCATTCACATCGACAAAAATAGGCTTTTTGGAATGCTGCCGAATCAATTTAATCGTCTCCCGATCCCGGGAACCTCCCAGTTTCACCTTTAACAGGGGATAGGATTCCGCCTCTTCCAATTTATCCGTTATGGTTTGCGGTTCTGCCATACCAAGGGTGTAACTGCTGATACTGCCCAGTGAGGTTCTCCCCCCCATTAAACGGAAAACCGATCGGTTCTCTTTTTTTCCGTACCAATCAAGATAGGCCGTTTCCACAGCACACCGGGCAGATCGTATAGCCGGATTTTGTTTGGCCAGCCGGTTGCTTAATACCTCAGGATTGGGAATATCATCCAGGATCTCTTGATCCAGCTGATCCAGGAATCCCATCACCTTCTGCGGGGTCTCATCATATCGTTTGTTGGGGGCCGCCTCCCCGTATCCTACAATGTCATCACGCTCGATTCTTACCAGTACATTGGTAGCCTCGCGACGGGTTCCCCGCGCGATTGTAAAAGCTCTTCTGAGCTTGAGAGTAAACGGTGCGTATGTCCATTTAAATTGTGACAAGGGCTAACTCCCTTAATAGACCAATGTATCCGGTTAAGACTATAGTAGTTAAAACCATCGCGTCAAAGCGATCCCACACCCCGCCATGACCGGGAAATATATTGGAGGAATCCTTCACCTGGGCCACCCGCTTAAGTCTGCTTTGTGTTAAATCACCCAGCGGTCCCGTAAAACCGCTTAGAATGGCCATAGGGACCGCTACCGTCAGTGAAAGGGGGTATTGCCCTCCGATTACCCATATCGTTAGAAATAGGCCGACAATAGCTCCGGCAATGCCGAATAGAAAACCTTCCCAGGTCTTATTGGGACTGATATCGGCCGCAAGCGGATTGCTGCCAAAATACTTGCCTCCCAGGTACGCAAGAATATCGTTAAGCCATACCATCAGTAAAAAGGATAATGCAAGAGCAAAGCCCTCCCTATCCGACCCCAGCGATCGAATCCATAAAAAGGCTCCGAATCCCAAAGGACCGTATATACCCCAAAAAAGGGTAGAGGGCAAGCGGTGGACCTTCTTATTGTCGACCAAAAATATCTCGACTCCCACCAACAAACCGATCAGTAGTAAACCCGCCCATATCAACGACGGGTTCCAAAATATAGAAAAGACCCATACACCGAATAAGTAGAGAAAAATATAATTGGTTGGCATCCGGGCCCGGGAAGCGAGTTGATGGATTTCATATTGTCCGACAAGTAACAAGACTAATAAAAGTCCTGCAAGATAAAAATGACCCAACCAGGTTATCGCGATAAAACCAACTCCTGCAGGTACGGCAAAGAGTATTCGTTTTACAAGTTCGCTCAACTTATATAATTATTATTGATTTCGATTGGCATCCCATTCAGCGATCAGGTTTCGCGCCTCATCCTCGTCATCCTGGGAAACATATAGCGCAAAAAGAGTTTGTTTTCCGGCCTCTTCACTGTCTACCGCAAGCTCTCGCAAGTCGGCGGGGATACTATTGCGGTCCAAGACTTTTTCTGCCAGTTCAACCTGCTCTTTATCGGCAGCCAGAAATACCACCTCTCCCTCTTCCGGATCTCTCCATTCATTAATCGCCTCATAGGCCTGCTCTCCATAATCGCGTGGTACATACACATAAACCAGCGCCATATCCCCCACATTCAAATTGTAGGAAGAATCGCGTTTGGATAAGATATTGGCGGGAATCTCAAGGTTAGCCAGATAATTCTTGGCCATCTCGGCCTCATATTCGGTACCACACTCGAATACGCAGACCCAATTCTCGATGTCGTTAGGCTCAGGATCTTTCCACATAATTTTTCCTAGGTGGTTAGGGAATGTTTCTGTTGGTTACTTAGTAAATAAAGCAGATACCCCGATAATACCAAACTTAACAGTACCAATTCCAGGGGGGGAAGAGCTTCGGGCGACATTTCCGCAAATCCGGATTCGGGATACGAATACACTGCTATGACGCTTCCCCCGTTATTCACCAGGTGAGCAAGCATGGCAGGATATAAACTGTCTGCACTCCAGGTTATATATCCCAGTATAGCACCGATGACGACCAGCGGTATCACCTGCATAAATCGCAGGTGAAAAAAACCAAAAATGAGGCTGGACCCGATGATAGCAGCTTTAATCCCCCATTTATTCTCAAAACTCCGCAGGAGGTAACCGCGAAACAGGGTTTCTTCACAAAGAGCCGGTACCAGCGAGACGTGCAACAGGGTGAAAACCAGCGAATGATCGCCCGATAAATACTGTTCGATCAGATCGGTCTGCATCTGCTCGAGTTTAAAGATCGATTCGGGTATCGGCAGCTGCGCGTTCAACCAGGAAAGCATCCATACCGCAGGCTGGATAACAACCATCAAAGCGACAGCTATCGCAAAAATATTCCAACCGCTTTTCTGTTTCTGTAATCTTAAAAACGTCGATCGACTCTCCTGCTTCAGATGTAACCGGGTAATCATCCACGTTCCAATGCCCAGAAATAATACCTGTCCTGTCGAATTACCAATGAAAATGTAATCAAGGTACTGCCCCGCATTATTCAATATTTCTTCGGATGTAGGGATACTGTTGGAGGTCACCACAAACAAAACTCCTGCTACTATGCCTCCTACAATCTGAAACAAAATAAAAGCTGCCAGCACCCAGAACAGTGCTACACTCCATTCAGAAAATCCTTTACGCTCTATCCAGCTACGGTCTGTCATCATTTTATATAAATAGCTTCAATTTCAATGCACCCTTTCTACCAGGTAATTTAGCCATAACCTGATTCTCACTCTAGTTCTTTTTCTCTACCGAACACTTTTACTCCAATCATGCCCGTGATCACATTCAACAAACCATAAAGCGGGAACCCATATAACACTTGCGTAAAAAATCCTGAAAAACTACTTACCTGTCGATACTGCTGGCCGATCATATCAATTTGCTGCTGCTTAAGGTTTTCGGGTATATTCATTTTCTCAATATTCGCAATAAGACTCTCCATTAGCTGCTTGGTATAATCCGGGTCCAGCAAACTCCAGACGGAAGCGAGAATATTTTCCCCCACAATCACCACCAAGCCGGTCAGCACGCCCAATAAAGCACCTCTTCCAAGCGTAAGATGGCTTTCTACATAGCGTGTATAATACCAAACCGCCATCATACCGGCAAAAGCACCCACCAGGCACACCAGGAAGCTCCCCCCTATTGATGGTTGCAGCAGGGAGCCGTCTGGCTGACTATTGATCTGCACATATCCCGTTATCGTTGACAGTGAAAACAATGCGACCGCCATTATGGATCCTGCAAATATAGTCGCATCCCATAAGTTTCGTTCTCGCCCCTCTTTTGCCTCATTCATATGAACGATTATTTGATTTTGAAATTAGAATAACAATTACGGATATCCCCAAAAGAACTCCCAACACCCAACGCAAGGGAGCCCCTTGAAGGGTAGTAATAAATGAGTTGATTCCAACATCCAATACATTGAAACCCCCTGCCACCCCGATACCCATCAATGCCGTCCGTTTTGAAATGTCCAAATAACCATACAGCCATGGCAAGATCAACCATCCCGTAAACATCCCACTGTAGATACCGAAACAGCGGGCACAAACAGCCATCGGTTGACCGTTGATCCAGAACGAGCGACCGGGAATCTGGTGACAGAGATAATCAAACATCAAATGCTGCCACTGCTGATGCCATACGGCCGACTCCCCCCATATTCCTCCTCCCATCGATATAATCCATACCCCTAAAAATGCGAATAGCAAGAGGATATACGTAGAGAGGCTCTTTATTAATCGATTCTCCCGCAATACCCTCGCTTGGTAAGAACGCCTGGCAAACAAGAAATTAATCCCCCCTTGTTCCAATATTTTCCATTAATTTATCCATAAATATGCGAGGAGCCCGGATGGGCTTGCGATGCGTCCGGTCCATAAACGCCAGCACCACATGGCCATTAACGTGACTTTTATTTGTTCGGTCAGTCTTCACCCTGTAATACGTATGCAAACGCACGGTGGGCTCTTCATAGATCGAAACGGAGATATACATTTTTTCATCGTAGTAGACCGGTTGCTTGTAATCCAGCTCCGCACTTACCACCGGCAGCATGACCCCATTTTCCTCAAGCTTTGCATAATTCAAGCCCATTGAACGAACCATTTCTGTCCGGGCCACTTCAAAATACTCCAGGTATACCCCGTAATAAACATAACCCATCTTATCGGTCTCCCCGTACCGACTCCTCATGATATGGGTATAGTCAAACAGGGGATTTTGATCTGGAAATTTCATATTTGCAGCTTGAAAATTGCCGACAGACTCCTAGGATGAAGTATCTACTTCTTTCCAATCACCCATTCGATCATATTTATCAATTCGTTGATTCACCAATTCACTGGTATCCATCTGCTGTAATCGATCAAGACTTTCAAGAATGGTTTCTTTCACTGAAGCCGCCGCTTCCTGATAATTGCGGTGGGCACCCCCCAGGGGCTCTTCAATAACGCCTTCAATGATGCCCATCTCTTTAAGGTCGGGGGCCGTAAGCTTCAGTACTTGAGCAGCCTGTTCTTTATATTCCCAGTTTTTCCATAAAATGGAAGAGCAAGATTCGGGCGATATAACCGAATACCAGGTATATTCCATCATATAAATTTCATTGCCGACTCCTATTCCAAGAGCCCCGCCGCTGGCTCCCTCACCGATAACAATGCTAATGATCGGCACCTTCAAAGTGGACATAACTTTAAGATTCTGTGCTATGGCCTCGGCTTGTCCCCGCTGTTCAGCTTCCAGGCCGGGATAGGCACCCGGTGTGTCTAAAAGGGTAATGACCGGCATACCAAATTTCTCTGCCAATTCCATTAAACGACGGGCCTTCCGATATCCCTCCGGATTCGGCATCCCAAAATTGCGATACTTTCGCGTCTTCGTATCACGTCCCTTTTGATGCCCCATGATCATTACCGAGCGGCCATCAATGGCTGCCATTCCGCCAACAATCGACTTATCATCCCCGTATTTACGATCGCCGTGCAACTCTACGTACTCGTCACTCATCTCATAAATATAATCTTGCGTGTACGGTCGATCCGGGTGACGTGCGAGCTGTACGCGCTGCCAACGGGTCAGATTTTCAAATATGGAGTGACGCAGCTCGTCCACACGTCCTTTCAGACGTTTTAACTCTGGACTCAGAACCTCATCGTCGGCCAGGGACAATTCGTTGAGTTCCGAAATTTTCCTTTCCAGATCCGCAATCGGTTGTTCAAAATCCAAATAATGCATAGAAATAACTTTTTGACTGAATTAGGGTACGCAATACGCTATTGATCGCATTCCTGGTTGTTATCTGTCTATCTCCATTTGGTGGTAACAAAGTAACCAATCTTTACAACAAGCCCATAATACTTTGTATTTTCAATGCCCAAACACGCCAAATAGCCTCTCGTACGATTGACTTCGACATTTTGGACTCACCTTGCTTTCGCTCTCGAAATATGATAGATACTTCCTTTAATTTAAAGCCGCTTTTCCAGGCTCTGAAATGAATTTCTATCTGAAAAGCATACCCATTGGATCGTATCTTTGAAAGATCCAGCGATTCCAACACTTTGCGATGGAGACATTTGAATCCTGCAGTCGTGTCATACATGGGCAACCCGGTCAAAAATCGTACATATAGGTTGGCCGAATAAGATAATATCAATCTTGACAGCGGCCAATTAATAATACTGATACCATCACTATACCGCGATCCCACGGCTACATCCGCATCTCCATCGCGAACCTGGTTAATCAGGCGGGGCAAGTCGGTCGGATCGTGAGAAAAATCTGCATCCATTTCACATACGTACTGGTAGCCATTTTCAAGAGCATACTGGAATCCGGCTACATAGGCCGTACCCAAACCTTGTTTACCATCCCGTTCCTTAAGAAATACCCGGTCGGGATACTGCTGGCCGACTTCTTTTATAATCGAAGCGGTATCATCGGGAGAGCCGTCATCAACAAATAAAATATCTATAGGCTCGTCCAGCTCTATAATGGTTTCAATAAGCCGCTTTACGTTATGCGCTTCATTATATGTGGGAATAATTACCAGCGTTTCCGATTGCATAGATTTAGTCTATCCGGTGATCCTGACGCTTAAAGCTATCTTGTTTGAATTTTTTCCATTCGAGTCATCTCAATGCCCCTTGGCACGTATGACGGTCATCAACGTGTTAATCAAAATCTTGAAGTCCATTTTCAGCGACATATTCTCAACATAAAACAAATCAAACTTGGTCTTCTGTTTTACATCCTGTAAAGACGTATCATATTTCCACTTGACCTGGGCCCATCCCGTAATACCGGGACGAACGCGTAAACGTCGACTGTACAGCGGAATCTGTTTCCGAAATTTATTAACAAAATAGGGCCTTTCGGGCCGAGGTCCGACCAGGCTCATATCTCCCTTCAGTACATTCACAAACTGAGGCACCTCATCCAGCCGCAACTTACGCAACCAATACCCAACCCTCGTTATACGGGGGTCATCTTCCTCTGCCCATTTGGGACCGCTGTAGGCCTCTGCATTCTTGTACATTGTCCGAAATTTATAAATCGTAAAATGCCGTCCATTTTTACCCACCCGTTCTTGCCGGTAAATGGCCGGCCCCTCCGACGTCATTCGCACCAGGATGGCAATACCCAACATTAACGGCGCCGTCAGGATTAACACAATGATCGATATCACGAGATCGAGCAACCGTTTTAGGGCCTTTTCCCAAAACGGCATCGGTTCCGGCGATATTTCGATCAGCGGCAGACCAAAAATCTGGTTGGTCTTGTTCAAGCCGTTAACCAACTGGTAAAAGTCCGGTAGTATCTTAACCGTAATCTCCGGTATATCCACTTTTGATATGACATCAACCAGGTCATCCCTGGTGTGAGGATCCAGGGCCACAATAACATCCTGGATATTACGATCCTCGACAATCGAATCCACATCTTCAAGCGATCCCAACACCTTGTCTTTATCCACTTTAACCGGCGGGTCGTTTGCAGTTCCATTTACATTGATAAAACCCACCACCTGCATACCAAGAATGCGGTGACGCAACAGATCATCATATACGGTCTGTGCTGTATCTCCGCTGCCAATAATCAACGCACGGTGCAAACCTTTCCCCCTGATGGCGTACATTCGCTGGACCGTCCGAATGATAAAGCGATTTACCGCGATGGCTGCGAACGTAACCGCCCAGTAGATGAAAGTACTCGACTGAGCGTCCAGCAATACGCTTTGTTGTTTCGTGGTGACCAGGAAAAACAGCACCAGGGTCCCTAAAACAGTAGCCTTGCCCACTTTAACGAACTCATCGAGCCGGGATATCAAATAAAGCTTTTTATACAAGCCAAAGAGCGCCATCACCACCAACCAGTAAAAGGCCAGTAATATGCCGGCCGTCAAGGGAGATACTCCCCATACAAAAATAAAAACTTCCTCCTGGATATTGAACGAGGTATAGAGCAAATACCAGCCCAACAATAGGAACAGGTAATCCAGCAGGACCGTTAAGATGATTTCCTTGGATCTGGAAAAAATGACCAAAATTCGTATTCTAACTTTCCTGAACTAAAATTACAATGAGAGCAGACCTTCCGGTCAAAACTAATAAAAGAAAATAAAAACGAGCTTCAAAGTTAACCAGAAACGCTTATTTTCTTAAAATAACAAAGTTTAAGTTAAAAAATTATAGAAAACGCTTTTGTTTCAAGTTTCTAAAGAATGCCCACAGTCCAAAGCCCGCAAAGGTCAACTTCAAACCGATCATGGCTCGATTCCCACCCCGGTGTTTATGCCGGTTGGCACGGCCGGTACGGTAAAAGCTGTAAAACAAGATGAGCTATCCCAACAACTGGACGTCCCCATTATTCTAGGAAATACCTATCACCTCTACCTTCGGCCCGGGAATGACATACTACGTGAAGCGGGAGGACTCCATCAATTCATGAGCTGGAACCGACCTCTGCTAACCGATTCCGGCGGATTCCAGGTATTTTCCCTTTCGGATATCAATGAGGTTAAAGAGGAAGGGGTTGAGTTTCAGAGTCACATTGACGGCTCCCGTCACCTATTTACTCCGGAAAATGTAGTCAGTACACAACGCATCTTCGGCTCCGACATCATGATGATGCTGGATGAATGTCCTCCCTACCCGTCTTCTTATGAAGAAACCAAAGAAGCGACCTATCGAACGCATCAGTGGGCAAAACGGGCCCATCAAGCTTTCGAGGAAAGCAAACCACTCTACGATCATCGTCAGTTTCATTTTGGTATCGTTCAGGGAGGAACTTATAAAGACCTGCGCAGAGAGTCTGCTCAATTTTTTGCCGATCTGGATCCGGATGGGATTGCTATCGGGGGATTAAGTGTCGGAGAACCGATTGATTTAATGTACTCCATGACGGATTGGACCACAAACTTTCTTCCGACCGATAAACCCCGCTACCTGATGGGAGTTGGCAAACCGGCCAATATCCTGGAAAGTATTGCTCGCGGCATCGATATGTTTGACTGCGTTATTCCAACCAGAAACGCCCGCAACGGCATGATCTTCACCTGGGAGGGTACCATCAATCTAAATAATGCAAAGTGGAAGCATCACCACCAACCGCTTGATCCCTCGTTTCCAAGTGATCTGGCCCAGCAGTATTCGATGTCGTACATTCGTCACCTTTTCAATACCAACGAAATCCTCGGATTGCAACTAGCTACCCTCCACAATTTGACTTTTTACCAGCAACTGGTTGAAACCGCACGGGAAAATATCGAGACCGAAGCATTCAACGACTGGTATCCCTCCATCATTGATCAATTGTCACAACGTATATAGGAATTCAGGTGGATGCCTTGTAAGCGAACCTGGTCGTGCCTGGTATTCCTTTTTTATCTCTCTTGGGCTGGCTCGTCCTCCCCCTGGTTCCGACTGGTGTCGGAACGGTCCCCCTCCTAAGGGGGACATCTTTTATCCCGGGCTCCTCCCCTTTCGCTTTTTGGAGAGGCACTTCATACCAGGAGATCATGCTCTACGTCAAAAACGACCAACTCACCCTGCTTCTTCCTTAACCGTTGAGCCGGGGTGAAGATCAAGCTGTTTTTCAAGATACGAACATGGACAAGGGCCATTAAAAATGGTCCTGGCAACAATATCAAGATCCTGCCATAAGGAATAATTTTGCAGATAGTACAGGTCAAACTGTTCGCGATCTTCCTGGGTAAAGATGCGATTCGTATTAATTTGAGCTAACCCGGTGATCCCATATTCATACCCATAATAATCCAGGGCGATAGGAGGCCACAATGGAGCCCCGACCAAACGTAGATCTCCCTTTACGACTCGTCCAAACATTAAATACAAGTTCTTCCAGCAGTGTTTGGACAACGGTTTAAAAAGCGAAAGCGTAATTCCATTGCCATTTTCGGAAATTGACAACCGGGATCGATTCTTGCGTTTAAACAAAACTCCCCAACCAAGAATCGGAGTGAGAACTACAAAAACCGGGACAACTATTGCAAGCTCGAGGCTTCGTTTTACAAACCGATTCCATGTATTTTGATAGGATAATTCCAGATCAATCAAGGGGATGTCAGCCAGGTACTCAACATTGGATTTGCCGAGCATGAAATCCATACTGTCGGGCACCAGTTTCGAGACCACCGTCTGGTCAGATAATTCCGTTAAAATATGCAAGACCTGCTTGTAGCTCACGGCGTTCAACAGAAATAAAAGTTGATCAACGCTGTAGGAATTGATCAGATCTGGTAATTGCTCGAGTGATCCAATCACCGATATGTTATGTATCTTTTCATCCTGCTCAAACTCATCTTCTTGTGCGATAACTCCCGCAATTTCATAGTCCCAGTCCACACGGGAATTAATTTTATCAATCAGTTCACCCGTTTTATCCCCCTTCCCTACAATCAACACCCGGGTTGGTCGAATTCTTCCCCGTGAATGCTTTGGATTTTTATGAGCGTTTTTACGCCAAACCCTTATAAGTCCGATAAGAACAAAACTCATCACGCCCGATGCCAGCAATACCAGCCGGGAAAAAGCCAGGGTGCGGATAAAAAACGTAATAAACACCACCCCGGTATAGGTAGCCAATACCGACTTCAAGCTGTCAATTACGATATAGGGATCCCTTTTGACCACTCCAAAGCTGTTGGCAAAGGCTACATACAAAAGGGTGACGAGAAAGTTGATCCAGAAAAAATCGGCATACGGCGGGTAAAAAAGATCTAAAAACGCCACGTCAAAGCGAACAGGGAAAGCAATAAACAACGTAGCGTTTATAATAAGCGCATCAATTATGACTCCTTGATAGGTATATGCTTTATTTTTCAGAAATGATACCACCGCCCTGATAAAAATGCCTATATAGATCAGCATTCGAAACATCAGGGAGTAGCGGTAGGTATAATGTTTCTCAAAAAACAGGTAGAGCGCTTTATTAAAATTTTTGATGTAACCGATGTTGTCTTTTTTCGTGCTTTCACCCTTATAGTGAATAATGCTGGTATCGGCTAGATAGTCGATATGGTAGCCGGTATTCTGATGCACCCGGTAGCACAAATCGATATCCTCTCCGTACATAAAAAAGCGCTCATCAAATCCTCCCAGATCTTTGAGAACCTTTGTACGAAAGAACATAAAGGAACCTGACAACACCGGCACGCTCCCCGACATATCCGGTTCCTCCCCGTTCACATAGTACTGATTAAAGTAAGGACTGTCGGGAAACAGAGTTGAGAGTCCCAGTAATTTACACAACGCCGACCATATCGTGGGAATGGAACGGCGCGACTCCGGTGCATAGCTTCCATCCGGATTCAATATCTTGCATCCCGCGGCCCCACAATCCGGATGTTCTTCCATATGTTTGTACATAGTCAGCAGCGTGTCCTCGCGAACAATCGCATCCGGATTGATTAAAAGGGTGTATTTACCTTTTGCTTTCTTTATGGCTTGATTATTTGCACGACCGAAACCTCGATTCTCCTCATTTTTTATGTATTGGACCTCCGGATAACGAGATTTTAGATAGTCTACAGAACCGTCACTCGATGCATTATCGACGACAAAAATTTCCAGGTTTAAATGGTGAGTTGCTCGCTGAATCGAAGCCAACAGGTTAGCCAAGAACTCCTTGACATTATAGTTGACTATAATAATTGAAATATCGATTTCCCGTTCATCACCATTCATAAAAGGCTATGCTTGGTCCCATTATTTAACATTTCTTCAACGAACGATCGCCAGTTTTCCAATCGCCTTGTCACCTTCTTCTCCAATGGCAACCACAAGGTAAACACCTGAGGCAACCTTGCGTCCCTTGCCGTCTCTCCCATCCCATACAACGCGACCTCCCTTGGTATCGATCTGCTCCACAAGTCGACCGTCTATAGTAATAATTCGAATGGTTGTCTTATCACTTAAATTATCTATTATAACGCCCCGATCATGCTTATTATAGGAATAAGGGTTGGGATAGATATTCAGGCTACTCATCTCCTCAACGCTGGCCTTGGGCACATCTTTATAGCTTGCCAATCCCTGGTCGGTCGAAAAATATACAGTGCCTGTTTGATCATCAATCGTGATACTATTTACCTGGTTGCTTAGCAAGGGACTGTTCGCTTGCGTAAAATGTTCTAGAATCCTGCTTCCATCTTCGTTCACCAACCAGACGCCGTTATCAGCTGATCCGATCCATTTTTGATTCGCGGAATTAATGGCCATTGTTGTAGCGCTTATATCACGCAGCAAAAACGGACTTTCGGCCGTGGTATCTGCACTTATAAGCCATTGTGCCCGTCTGTCGGCACTACTTCCCCGAATAATACGATCTGGTATTATAAAACGGGCCACCCCCCTTGCCGTGCCAATCCACACCTCTCCTTCTTTATCCTCACGTATAACCTGCACTTTTGAATCCGGCAAATTACCCTGGTTTAGATCTTCCGTAAGCTTTACCCCAAGATCATCGCTCCGATCTCTCGGATCTTCTCCCGTATCCAAAACCAACAATCCTCTTCCATTGTTTTCACTGCTCAACAACGAAATCCATTTTTGTCCAAACGAGTCAATAAAAATATTGTAATAATGGTCACTCGAAGTCAGCGTGCGGTAACGAAACAAACCGGTCCATTCATCACCGCCTTGTTCCATGTAGAAGAGCGGTTTATCAGCAAGGTAGCTGGTTGCCCATACATTTTCATCATCATCCACACCGATACCCGCTGCTATAATGTAGTCGCCCCCGAGCCCGACAAGGTTGGAATTATCAGCCTTATACACCGAAATCGAATCGTTTTCACGATTATGACGGGCGATCCCCTGTCCCCAACTTCCCAGATAAAAGTAATCCTCGGTGGCGGCAAGCGATAAAACACGAGTAAATCGTCTATCTCTCAGCTGTTCATTCGTTCGAATATTATAATTACTCCACTTTTCATCGCGGAACACATAATATCCCTTGTCATTTCGGAATGGACCTGCACTCGGAAAAGCCAGTTCCGAGGTAGCCAGCAGCTCTCCTTCTGTAAACAGTAATTCATTAAAAAAGTTCAGCCACGGCCCTTCTGCCTTAAAAAACGTATAATCCTCGGATTGATCACTGCTGCTGGCTATGCCTTGACTCCCGGTTCCAATCCAGAAGCGGACCGGATCTTGACCCGAGAGCGTAAACGACCGTATACTGATAGAAGATGGAATCGAGTAGCGATTTTGGGCACACAGAGTATCACAAAAGATTCCTTCCCCCGAAATGCCAAACAACCGTTCCGGGTTTGAACTTATTCTCCATTCCAGAATTCCCTGTGAACCGAACTTTGGTGTTCCCTTCCATGACTGATTTTCAAATATGTAATTACTATCGCTGGTTGAAGCATATAATTTATCCCGATAAAAAATAACTCCCTGAACCGATTTATTAACAAATCCATTGGATGCGTCATGATTGGTCCAATTCTGAGGTTGTCCCAGATTATCCCCCAAATGTCCGGCCGCCACTCCTTCTCTTGTGGCCGTAAAAAGCATGCTGTCAGCGATAAATATGTCATTAACAGGTATCGCTGAGCTAAAGTCGCCCAGTTTGATCAAGGTTTCCTGTACCAGGAGGCTTTCCAGGTCATAGTTGACAAGACCAAAGTCTGTAGCCACCCATAATTTATTTTCATAAACGACAAAATCATTAATCCCCCGTGGAGAAAATCGTTCAGCCCGTTGTATTTCATTATGTGTTTGAATCTCGAGGGAGTTAACATCCAGAAAGTCAATTGTACCGTCGATGTATCCCAATATAAGTTGTTCATTCACAGGATCATATGCCAGGGCTGTGGCATTCAGGTTACTAAGCCCATCCAGGGTGGTAAGTCTGGATAACGCGGACCCATCTTCATAGGAAAAGACTCCACCGGTAGTGGTGGCCCATAAACGGCCCTGCTGATCATGAGTAATCCCTGTAACGGTTGAATAAGAGGTGTATGTTTGCCATTGATTGAGTTGTTGGCTACTACCATTTGGAACAGAGACAAACAACATCCCCCCGAACAACAGTATCAATAGCAAAAATACTTTCGTGCAACGATTAAAGCTATGCAAAGTCCCCATTTGTTTGGTAAGTGGGATTCTCAATCCGGTCATATTAAAATTTAAGGTAATAGAAGGCTGACGGACATCCTACTATATTCAATTTATCATTAGGGTAAACGGTCCAAAAATATTTAACCCTTATGCAGTTAACAAGGAAGGTAGAAATATATTGTTATGATCACAATCAGGGAAGCCAACAAGTTCAAATTAATTATTGATTGAAATGTATTTAATATGGGTAGGCAGAAAATTGTCGAGGTACAGCCGATTAAAATTTAATGACAGGGGGATACAGGAGGTAGGAGGATAACAAGCTATAAAAATAAAAAAAAGGCGATGCGGCGGCGACCTACGCTTCCGCCCGGAGGGCGGTACCATCGGCGCTGAGGAGCTTAACGGCCGTGTTCGGGATGGGAACGGGTGGAGCCTCCTCGCTGGAGCCGCCGCATCGCAAGAATGCGGTCGTCCAAAGCGGGCGGGAGCGCCGAGCGCTCCCGCCCTTCCAAAAAGGGGACTGGACGAGCAACGATGACCGGCGGGGACCGCCGGAGTGCAAGCCATAAGAGGCAAGCCGGTTGGCTGATTAGTACGGCTCGGCTGCGGCTGTTGCCAGCCTTCCACCTGCCGCCTATCGAGGTGGTCGTCTTCCACCAGCCTCACGGGAACATCGGTCTTGGAGCGGGCTTCGCGCTTAGATGCTTTCAGCGGCTTATCCCACCCGCGCATGGCTACCCTGCCGTGGAGGGGGCCCCCCAACAGGTGCACCAGCGGCGCGTCCACTCCGGTCCTCTCGTACTAGGAGCAGCTCTCCGCAATGTTCCAACGCCCGCAGCAGATAGGGACCGAACTGTCTCACGACGTTCTGAACCCAGCTCGCGTACCGCTTTAAATGGCGAACAGCCATAC
>CAJXOW010000023.1 GCA_913057825.1 uncultured Balneolaceae bacterium
ATATCATGACAATATTATTTTTACCCTACCCTCGCTGACGCTCGGAAATTAGAAATTTCTAATTATCCAACGAAGTAAGATGTTCAATTCGAAAAACATTACGTAACCGGCACGGTCCGCTGTCCGGATTACAACGTAAGTTGTTGCGATAGTCAACGTAAGATAACACAATAGATTACGTATTTCTATTGCTTTCCAGCAGCAACTTTTACGTTACCAATAAAGATAGAGGATATAAAACCTTCCCAAAACCCGCCCGCTCACAAAAGTTAAAATTACATTTACGTTAGATATTACTTATAATATCCACCGACCGGGGATGCCCGACTGGGCACGGTAAATTCCCGGAACGGTTAAACTTCCAGACAACCAGCTGCTGAAAATTGTTCAAAACGAAGTGACTCTCGCGCAACAGGTCCCAGAGCCAGAATAATGAGTATTTTCATTATTTACAGACTTAATGATCTGCATAATCGTTTATTGCAATGAATACAGGTGCTGGATGGGAAGAAGAGGTGCCTTTAATCTCGTATCTCCACGGTATTATTTAATCAACCAAACCCGGTAGTTGCTGAACAAAGATGAACCAGATCGAACTTCGACATATACTGAAAGAAGCATTTCGTGAGGATATTGGACCGGGCGATCGCACCAGCGAGGCACTTTTTCCAGGGGATTCCCGCGGTTCGGGTGTATTTTCAGCCAGGGAACCGGGAGTTGTCGCCGGACTTTCCATGATCGAAGAGGGATATCAACTGCTGGACCAAACGATTTCGGTGGAGTTTTTGGTAAAGGACGGTGATCAAGTAAACGAAACAGACGATTTAGCATATGTCGAGGGCCCCGTCGCCCCCCTGCTAACCGGTGAGCGGGTGATTTTGAACCTGCTTCAGCATACCTCCGGAATCGCAACCGCCACTCGCAAAGCCGTGGATCTGCTCGACAGCAATCACACCCGCATCTGCGATACCCGCAAAACACTGCCCGGATGCCGGATGATTGACAAGTATGCGGTGCGCTGCGGCGGGGGATACAATCACCGGATGGGACTCTTCGACGGCGTCATCATCAAGGACAACCATATTGCTCACGCAGGAAGTATCACCCAAGCCCTGGAAACCGTTCGTTGCCAAACCGGACACATGGTAAACGTGGAAGTAGAAGTGGAATCGGCTGAACAAATGCGGGAAGCGATCGATGCAGGTGCCGATATTATCATGTTCGACAACCGCTCGCCGGAGGAAGTGAAGGATTTTGTACAAGAAGTTCCCGACGAAATCGTTACAGAGGTTTCAGGCGGTATAGATTTTAAAAGTTTGCCCGATTACCGAAACACCGGCGTTGATTATGTATCGATGGGAATGTTGACCCATTCGGTTGAGGCGCTGGACATCAGTTTCAATGTAACTCAAAGCAGTAAAAGCACTTAACATTATGAGTATTTCCGAACTACTGGAACAGGACCTGCAACAAGCAA
Source organism: uncultured Balneolaceae bacterium (assembly GCA_913057825.1). Taxonomy (GTDB): domain Bacteria; phylum Bacteroidota; class Rhodothermia; order Balneolales; family Balneolaceae; genus CAJXOW01. The sequence continues at coordinate 1,478 of CAJXOW010000023.1, forward strand.
CCATACCGGAGTCGTATCACGAGGAGGATCCGGCCGAACTGGAAGAGCGGGTATGGTCGATCAAGGAACGCTTCGGCAATAAACTGTACATGCCCGGTCATCACTACCAGAAGGATGAAGTCATGCAATTTGCCGATGACCGCGGCGATTCGTTAAAACTGGCGCAGATCTCCGCTTCCAACAAGGAAGCCAAATATATCGTGTTCTGCGGCGTGCACTTCATGGCCGAAACGGCCGATATGCTGACCGGCAATCATCAGAAAGTGATTCTGCCCGACCTGCGCGCCGGATGCGCGATGGCCGACATGGCCAACATTGACCAGGTCCGCAAGGGTTGGAAGATCATGCAGGATACGTTTGGCGACACCATCCTGCCCATGACCTATGTCAATTCCACCGCCGCTATCAAGGCGTTTGTCGGCCGACACGGAGGCGCAACAAACACCTCCTCCAACGCCCAGAAAATGATGGAATGGGCCCTGGAGCAAAAAGAACGGCTTTTGTTCCTGCCCGACCAGCATCTGGGCCGCAATACCGCCTACGACATGGGCATCCCCTTGGACAAAATGGCCGTCTGGGATCCGCGCGAGGAACAGTTTGAATGCGAAGGCAATTTGCAGGATGCCAAAATCATCCTGTGGAAAGGCTTCTGCACGGTACATGACAAGTTCAATGTCAATCATATCGAGGCGCTGCGCAAGAAGCATCCCGATATCAACATCATCGTTCATCCCGAGGTACCCTGGGAAGTCGTGCGAGAATCCGACTACGACGGATCCACCAGCACCATCATCGAAACGATCGAGAACGCCGAGCCCGGCACTACGTGGGCCATCGGAACTGAAATGAACCTGGTGAATCGATTGATTAACGAAAATCCCGACAAAGAGATTTACTCGCTAAATCCCTTTATGTGTCCCTGTCTGACCATGAATCGAATTGACCTGCAGCACCTGACGTGGTCGCTCGACAAACTGGCCCAGGGCGAGGTCATCAACCAGATTACCGTCGAGGAAGATACAGCCCATTACGCTCGACTGGCACTCGACCGTATGCTGGAAATGAGCTAATTTAGGAGTTCCAGCGGATCGAATGAATCGGGCAAGACATAACTATATACAATAGCCGGCCATAGACTCCCCCCTGTAGTCTTGCGAAACGGGTTTTCCCCTATCTACCTGGTTAGCTAGTTGGACTTCAACGACTCCAGCTCTGCCCATCGGTCATACGCCTGTTCCAATTCCTGCTCGATTTCTTTAAGGCGTTCTTTCTGAGCCATGACATGTTCATCATCGTGCTCATAGAAAGAAGGATCGCTCATCTCGCTATAGAGCTGTTGCTGTTCAGCTTCAAGCGCTTCGATGCGGTCGGGCAACTGTTCCAGCTCGCGCTTATCGTTATAGGAAAGCTTTTTCTTATTTTCGGGGGATGGTTTTGTCTCATCCTCCTCACTCTCCACAGGCGATTTATCCGACGCTGCAGGTGCCTCCTCGTCTTCGGATGACTCCTTTGTTTGCGTGCCGGTAACGGCGGCCTGCGTGGTGGGGCCGTCACTGCTCTCTTCTTTCTGCTTTACCCAGTCATCGTAGCCGCCGACGAACTCCCTGACACTCCCGTCGGACTGCATGGCAAAGATACCGGTCACGACATTCTCGAGGAAAGCACGGTCGTGACTGACCAGTAAAATCGTGCCGTCAAAATCGACCATTTTCTGTTCGAGCAATTCGAGCGTATCGGTGTCGAGATCGTTCGTCGGCTCGTCCATCACCAGGAAGTTGGTCTGACGTGCAAACAGGTTCGCCAGCATCAACCGGTTTCGTTCTCCCCCGGAAAGCAGCTTGACCGGACTTTTGGCCCGTTTCTTGGTAAACAGAAAGTCCTCCAGGTATCCGACCACATGCTTTTCATAGCCGTTGACCTCGACCACGTCCTTATCCCCGACCACATTTTTGTACACCGGTTTCTCCTCGTCAAACTGCGCCCGGTGCTGATCAAAATAGCCGACTTCCAGTTTGGTGCCGTGCTTGACCCAGCCTTCGTCGGGTTCCAGCTCTTTCAACAGCAGCCGAATCAACGTCGTCTTACCCGATCCATTCGGACCGACAATCCCGATTTTGTCGCCCCGCATAATCGTCGTCGTAAAGTCACGAATCACCGGTTCGGCCATATCCTCATAGCCGAATCGCAGGTTTTTAGCTTCAATGACCTTGTCGCCCGACCGTTTGGAATCCTGCACGCGGATTTTGGCCTGTCCCGGCCGTTTGCGCCATTGGCGTTTTTTCTGACGCATCTCCTGCAGTTTTCGAACGCGTCCCATATTACGCTGTTTCCGGGCTTTCGGCGTACGTGACAGCCACTCTTCCTCTTTCTCGATTTTTTTCTTGAAATTGTGCCACTGCTTTCGCTCTGCCTCCAGGGCTTCTTCCTTACGCTTTAAGTACGTTTCGTAGTCGCAATCCCAGTTACTCAGCATCCCGCGATCAATCTCCACAATACGGGTGGCAATCTTGCGGAGAAAACGCCGGTCATGGGTTACAAACAAAAGCGACGAATCCAGGTTGGTCAAAAACTCCTCGAGCCAGCGAATCGAATCGATATCCAGGTGGTTGGTCGGCTCGTCGAGCAACAGCAAGTCGGGCTGCCCCACCAGTGCTCGTCCGAGCAACACCCGTCTTTTAAGTCCGCCGCTAAGCTCCTGATATTCCACCTCCGGATCCAGCTTTAGTCGATCAATTACTTCATCGACCCGCTGGTGCACGCTCCAGCCGTTATCCACGCTGAGCTTTTCGTGCAACTGATCCAGCTTTTTCATCAGCTTAGGATCATCACCCTTTTCGCCCAGCTGGGTACTGACCCGGTGAAACTCCTTGATCATATCCCCCTTTTCATCGAGCCCCTCGGCAATCAGGTTATACGTAGTCCCTTCCAGATCCTGCGGCACTCGCTGCGGGAGCAGTCGAATACGTGCGCCCTGCCTGATCTCCACCTTGCCCGAGTCCGGTGTGATCTCCCGGTTCAACAAACGAAGAAGCGTCGTCTTGCCCGATCCGTTTCGACCCAGCAGGCAAACACGTTCATCTTCTTGAATTTGAAGATCGGCGTTCTCAAGCAGATTCGGTCCGCCGAATGAAATACTGACTTTTCGTAGACCTACGATTGACAATGTTATTAATGGATTTTGCTATTTGTTGATTTTAATTGCGGGTAATACGGGGAGTTGCGCACGAGAAGAAGGTGAAAGGTGAACGTGTATACCAGCAGGTATTGATGTGGTGTATATACAGGACTGTATTACGCGCTCGAATAAACGTTCACCTTTCACCCTTCACCTTTCACCTTCTGAGCCAAGGCGCCATTCGTATTGAAGGCTTCTTTTTGTTCACCATTTACAATCAAGTCATCTTCTTGGAAATCGAGATTCAGCGTTTGTCCGTGCCGCATGGTTATGAAATCGTCTTCGATGCCCTGTTCTTTGGTAATTTTCTTGAGCAGGCGAGGCGGCTCGTCCATGTCTTCATCCGCCAGCACAAACGTGCCCCAATGCATACCGACCGAAAAACGAGACTTCACATCATGATGAATGCGCACCGCTTCTTCGGGATCTACGTGGATCGGGTTCATGAACCAACGAGGCTTGTAGGCGCCGATCGGGATGAGCGACAGATCCATCGGTCCGTATTTTTCACCGATCTCCTTGAAGTCGGGTGAATACCCGGTATCGCCGGCAAAATAGAACGTGAAATCGCCGTGCTTCATCACCCAACCGGCCCAGAGCGAATGGTTACGGTCAATCAAACTCCGACCACTGAAATGCTGAGTGGGCACGGCATGCACCGTCCAATCTTCAATACGGCTTTTATCCCACCAGCCCATCTCGGTCACCCGATCAATCCCGCGCCTGAGAAACCAATCTTTAACGCCCAGCGGGACCACAAAGTGAGGTGGGTTCTCCTGTTGATCATAAATTCGCAGGAGCGTAGTTCGATCCATGTGATCGTGATGGTTGTGAGAGAGAATAACCAGGTCGATCTCCGGCAAGTCTTCAATCTTCAAGCCCGGGGGCGTTTTACGGCTGGGCCCCAGCCAATCGATCGGCGAAGTGCGTTTGGTCATATGGGGATCAGTCAGGATGTTATACCCGTCATACTGAAACAAAAACGAGGCATGCCCAATCCAGGTTAGCGTAGATTCTTCCGTATTGCTTCTCAGGAACTCCGGATCATTCTCGGCCAGCGGAAACCTTACCACTTTGATATTCACCCCGAGCGACTCCCACTGCCACTTCACGGCCGACCACACTCCGTGATTCATAATGGGATAGTTGTTGTAATAGGATTTTTCCGAGGTAAAAAAATAGGATTGAATACCTACAAAGAAAGACAGCAGGAATACAGCTATTACAAAGAAAATAAAATATTGGACTAACCAGGATGGATTCATCATATCAGGTATTTGTCGCTATCTCCGCTGACAAATGATCAGAAGTATGTTACCGCCTTTTATTAATTCAAAATTATTGGTTTGTTGCAGGCGTCCATTTCAACGATCTCTTTGTTCGGCTCCGGTTTCCACCAGCTCATTGAGTTAACTTAATATATGATATTTAATGGGTATATGTACAATGATTCTTGAAGTTCATATTTTATTACTGAATTGAAGTCGAATTATTATATTAAAGGGGCCAGAAAATGGGTAGCAAACGGTTTAAAGCGTTCCGTGTTTATGAAGAGCAATCGGGATCATTCAAACACGTCGTTGAAGACCGTTCTATAGACGATTTACCCAACGAAGGCGTCCTTATACGGGTCCATTATTCCTCTCTGAACTATAAAGATGCGCTTTCGGCCTGTATTCACAAAGGTATCACGCGTTCCTATCCCCATACTCCCGGCATAGATGCAGCCGGAATTGTTGAAGACCCGGGTGAATCTGATTTCAATCACGGCGATCCTGTAATAGTCACCAGCTATGATCTGGGTATGAATACGCCGGGAGGATTCGGTCGGTACATCCGTGTTCCGGCTGACTGGATTGTTTCCTTGCCGCAGGGCCTCTCACTTCGTGAAAGCATGATCCTTGGCACGGCCGGATTCACGGCGGGGCTGGCCTTCTGGCGACTTGAATCAGGGGGGATCGAACCGCAAACCCATCCCGATCTGCTGGTCACCGGCGCCACCGGCGGAGTCGGAAGCCTGTCGGTCATCATGGGCTCTTCCACCGGATATAATGTGCATGCCATCACCGGAAAACAGGATCATCATGATTTTTTAAAAAAGTTGGGAGCCAATCGCATTTTTGCCCGGAAAGAGCTTTCCGGGCAAACCGACCAACCGCTCCTTAACCGTCGCTGGAATGCCGGTATTGACACGGTCGGCGGCCCTCCCCTGGCCAACCTGCTCAAATCTATCCACATGGACGGTGCAGTTGCCTGCTGCGGCAATGTAGCAGGAGATCACCTGGCTGTCAGTCTTTATCCATTTATTTTACGGGGTATCTCACTTATGGGAATAGACTCCGGCAACTGTCGCATGTCACGCAGGTTAACGATTTGGAAACGTCTGGCGACTCAATGGAAACCCGGTTCACAAATCCTTGAACAGATAACAACGGTCCGCACTCTTGAATCGTTATCCGATACCATCCAATCCATGCTTGATGGCCAATTGAGTGGACGGGTATTGATAGACTTGGGAGGGAAGGAGTAATCACATCGTTAATCGAACAGAGAGAGGTACTTAAATTATTCCGATGCGACATTGCCGGCAGCCGACGAACCGCATTCAGCTCGAAACACATTGATAAGGGCTGTACTTAGATCTTTCGAACGAATCGGCTTAACGAGGAATTCCGCGCAACCGATTTTATGGGCCTCTTTATAAGAATCTTCAGTGGAATGCCCGGAAATATAAATTACCGGAACCTGTAAAAAATTGAAGATCTTTTCGATTGCCTCAAAGCCATCGATATTGCCTCTGAGCTTAATATCCATCAGGATGGCATCCGGTTGATTTTTACGGGCCAGCTCAATGGCCTCCTCCCCGCTTCTGGCTTTACCGGCCACTTCATAACCAAGCTCCTCGACCATGCGAGCTTCCACCATGGCCAGCACCAAATCATCTTCAACAATTAAAATACGTGGGTTTCTTGCTTCCATGAACAGCTTTTATTAGTAATTCCGAACCCTAAGACCCCCAGCATCAGCTAAGATAGAAGCAATTTTATTAAATTTGTCTAACATTATCAAGTAAAAACTTAAGAATTTCCAATCTTATTAACTTTCACCATCCACGATTTCGTTTTTTCATCCAGCAGTAGGCTTTAAAATAACTAACAACTTCGTCTTTCAATATCGTACGGTCTTTTAATTACGAGCTCCCATCCCCTCTATATCTTTCATCTTTCTATCCGCCACCTGCTCATAGAACATGTATATTACTGCAGATCAAAGCTAATAAACGCTACTGTAGCTCACAATCGCTTGCAGGTACCGCCTGTACTAATTATTATTGTCTCCGACCGGGGATTTTAATTTAATCACTTTTTTGAACCGAATTAATGGTTGAATGGCTGAATCTGAGGGTAATAAACGCAATACTATATCCGAAAAACTCACCCGCCTGGTGGGCGGAGCTCAACGATTACGGTGGATAAGTGTCGGTTTTGCCATTCTTTTAATTGCGGGAGCTATTGGCATATCGGGACATATACCCGAACAGGACGGTCATTATGGTTTTTGGTCGGTACTGCCTCCCCTCGTGGCCATCGTGCTTGCCTTCTGGATGCGCGAGGTGGTCAGCGCCCTGTTTATAGGCATTGTACTGGGTGGCGTTATTTCCGGCAAACTGAATATCGTACAGGAGTTTTTGATACCGGCTATTGGGACCGAAGATTTTGCTTTGATTCTGCTGGTTTATCTCTGGGCTCTTGGCGGACTAATCGGATTATGGACACGCACCGGAGGCGCTCGCCGATTTGCCAAATGGGCCGGTCAGCGTATTGTCCGGGGACCTAAAACAGCCAAATTTTTTACCTGGATTATGGGGCTCATTTTTCACCAGGGAGGTACCGTCAGTACCGTCCTTACCGGCGCTACCTCCAGGCCTATCGGCGACCGTCACAAAGTTTCTCACGAGGAGATGTCGTATATGGTCGATTCCACCGCCTCGCCCGCCGCCACACTGATACCTTTTAACGCCTGGCCCATCTATGTCGGCGGACTCGTTAGCGGTACCATCCCGCTGTTCCAAAATGCCCAGGATGGTATCAATTTCTTTTTTCAGGCGTTACCCTTCAATTTTTATGCGATCTTTGCCATCCTGCTAACGCTGTTATTTGCCTGGGAGAAATTACCTTTTATACCGGGTAAAAAGATGAGAAATGCCATTGACCGGGCTCGTTCCACCGGAGAGGTCAACCGGGCAGAGGCCACTCCTCTGACTGCGGAAGAGTTGACCGACGTTGAGGTACCGGAGGATTATTCGCCGGGATTAATTGACTTTGTCGGTCCCATCGGGACCCTGCTGGGTGTTGCCATCATCCCGTACCTGGCTTCCTACTTTATCCTGGGTCACACGGAGAATCCGACGTTATTAATAGCCGAAGCGTTTGTACTGGCCGTACTGGCGGGAATGGGTATCGCGCTGGCCAAGGGCATGGAGCTGCAAGAAGTGATCGACGGATTTGTGGACGGCTGCAAAGGAGTTACGATTGGAGCGATCATACTGGCCCTGGCGGTCACCCTCAAAGAGGTTGCCGTAGCGGTTGGTACTGCCGAATATGTCGTTGCCGCTGTCGGGGATATATTGTCACCGATCGTATTACCCGGCCTGCTCATGGGACTCTGCATGCTCATCGCTTTCGCCGCCGGTACCTCCTGGGGGACGTATGCGGTGGTATTCCCGGTGGCTATGCCGCTGGCATGGAGTGTCCTGGCCGACCCTTTCTTCATTACCCTCTGCTTTGGTGCGGTGATCGGAGGCAGCGTCTTCGGCGATCAATGCTCGCCCATATCCGATACCACGATTTTGTCATCGCTTGCTACCGGAACGGACTTGATGGACCACGTATATACCCAACTTCCCCTGGCACTGCTGGCAGGCGGACTTGCGGTAGTGGTCTATACCGGACTTGTGGCGATTTTTGTGTAGATCATCTTCGATTTTCATAGCATAATTTTGGGATTAATTAATAAACTTCAATTGGCAGCCAACTTTTGGTTCCGATTGGATTGAATGCTACAATTATTCATCCCCGCACCAATAACACCATACATCCTGTCCTATGACCCCGTCACGACTATTTACTTCCGTTATGATTTTAACGATGGTAGGCATCCTGCAATTACCGGGAGTGTTTGCCCAGGATTCTGCACTTGTGATCCGGGATATTACCCTGGTCAATCCAGGGGAGAAACCGGCCGGCAACCAAACGATTGTGATCCAAGGAGATAAAATCCGGGATGTTGGTCTTTCCGGGGAGATAGCTATACCCGATGCCGCGCATATCATAGAGGGGAAGGGGAAGTATGCCATTCCAGGTTTAATAGATACACATGTTCACTTTTTTCAGTCGGGCGGCCTCTACACCCGGCCTGATATTATTGATCTGAGAAGCCGGGTGCCCTACCAGCAGGAATTACAACGTATTCGCAATGAATTGCCTGAAACCTTCCGGCGTTATTTGCGAAGTGGCGTAACTGCTGTAGCGGACGTCGGCGGACCGATGTGGAACTTTGAAGTCCGCCGCCGGGCGCGTCAAAGCTCACGCGCCCCGCTGGTTACGGTCGCCGGTCCCTTAATCTCCACTTACCAACCGCAGGCACTGACCACCGGCGATCCCCCGATTATCAAACCGCCTTCAATCGACTCGGCCCGTTCCCTGGTCCGCGCTCAAGTGCAGCAAGGGGCGGATTACATCAAAATCTGGTACATCGTTCGTTCGGGAGATCCCTCTAAGCATCTCGAGCTGGTATCGGCTGCCATCGACGAAGCCCACCGGCACAACAAGCCCGTACTCGTGCACGCCACTGAACTTACGACAGCCCGGGCCGCCGTAGAAGCCGGTGCAGACGCCCTGGTTCACAGTGTTACCGATACCGTCGTTACAGACTCATTTGCTCAACTGTTGAAAAAGAACGATGTCATTTATACCCCGACCCTTACGGTTTTTGAAAGCTATCCCGAAGTGTTTAGCCAGCAGATCGATTTGACCCTGGAAGAGCACCGGTGGTCGGATCCCGAGGTTATTTCATCCCTCTTCGACCTCTCCAAGATGCCAGCCGACTCCCTCCCGCGATTCATACAAAACGCCATGAAACAAAAAGACAAAGTTACAACTGACCAGGAGGCCCTCAAAAACCTGAAACTTCTTTATAATGCCGGAGTCACTATAGCAGCCGGAACAGACGCAGGTAATATCGGTACACCGCACGGACCGGCTATATATCGTGAATTTGAATTGATGCGGCAAGCCGGCTTATCCCCTTCTGAAATACTGGAAACAGCAACGATTAACGGTGCCCGTTTTATGGGAAAGGAGAAAGATCTCGGGTCAATCAGGGAAGGCAAGCTAGCGGACCTGCTGGTTTTGGAAAAGAATCCACTCGAGGATATCAAAAACACCGGCTCCATCTACCGGGTAATTAAAAACGGAGAAAGCCACAACCCTGAGCAGCTATTGGAAAGCAGTCCTGCAAAAGTGGTGCAACGACAAGTTAATGCCTACAATGCACGGGACATCGAAGGATTTGCCTCTTTCTACAGTGAGGATATTCGAATTTACGCTCATCCGAAGCAACTGCGGTTCAGCGGTCGGGATACCCTTTACGCCCGGTACAAGACTCAATTTGAGTCTAATCCCAAACAACACGCAGCCATCCAAAAAAGGATTGTGCTGGGGAACCATGTATTTGACCGGGAGCGGGTAACCGGTTTATCCCGTAATGGCCCTATACAGGCAGTGGCCCATTATGTTATAGAAAATGGGAAAATACAGGAAGTCTACTTTACCCATTAATTATCTCGAACCACCGAGTACCTATAGTCCGCGTACTGTTAAAAGAACCGAATCGTAAGCTTCTAACCCAATTTAGTTGGAGCTTGTTGTATCGGTCGTGGCGAATTCCCAAGTCTTGGGTTGCTGTAATGCATTACCACCCATATCCTGAACGTTATCGACCGTTACACGGTAATCGGCATTGTTATCAAGGCTGTCGTCGGCGGGCGTAAACGTCGCTACTGAACCACTTATGCTTACACTACCGTTTTCGACCGAGTCGTTTGCGGCAAATACGACATTAAACACGTCATCCGGACTACCCGCAGCTTCGATTTCTTCCGAAAACTGAACGGAAATGGTCGTATCCAGCGCAACGCCGGTAGCTCCTTCCGCGGGAAATACCGAGGCGATTGTCGGCGGTATATCTTCCGTGGAAAACGTCCAGATCTTTTGACCTTCCATCTTGTTTCCCTCCAAATCAGCAACACTGTCTACCGTTACACGGTATTGCGCGTTACTATCCAGCAGGGAATCCTGAGGAATAAACCGGGCCGTATTACCTTCAACCTCATATGACCCACGCTCCAGCGAATCATTCTCGGCAAAAACAACCTCGAATCTATCCTGTCGCACCGTTGAAGGAGGAATTTGTTCGGAAAATACCACCGTAATACGTGTATCGATAGGCACATTGTCGTCACCGTCCTCGGGACTTACCGAGGTGATGGTCGGTGGATCCTGCTCAACAGATACCTGCTGAGCATCACATCCTGTTAACAATATACCTACTACTAATGCAAACCCTAACGTTTTGTTCAACATATCTCAATCTAAGCTTTGGTTATCACGAATAATTTTTCAAATACAGAAAGTAAATTAAGTCAACTGCACTGCATGTCCAAATCGTATTCTACATACCGATTGTGACAAAGGTTAACTAGTCTTTTACTGAAACGCAAATGCGAAAATCGGGCGGCGACCGGTAATACCTACAATCATCACCACTCTGCCGGAAACAAGTACCAACTAGCATAAAAGTAAGAAATCAGCTTTTCGATTCATCAATAGTATATAACAAGCGTTAACATTCAATAACAGGAGGCATATATTATGCAGCAACTCAACAAGCTATCCGGAATCGCCCATTGGCTGCCCAGGCTATCTCTTGCAGCCATTTTTATCTATCATGCATTCCCCAAAGTGGCCATGACCGGCCAGGTCTCCTCTATGATGGGGATGCCGTTTGCCATGGTCCTCATTATAGGGTTGGTTGAAATTGCCGGGGGGCTTTTAATACTCTGGGGCGGCTTTGGACCCGATTGGGCAACCCGGCTCGCGGGATTAATTTTTACCGTAATCATGATCGGTGCTATTGCCATGGTTCACGCTCAACATGGCTGGAATTCCATAAATATGGGCAACAACGGCGGACGAGGTATGGAGTTCCAGGTATTGATTATTGCCGTTTCATTACTCTATGCCTTCAAAGGTAACGCCATTAAACGAAAAGTGACCGGACAGGAGTAATTTAACTTGACCGATGCAAAGTATGAAGAGAGGAGGAGTATTGCATCCTCCTCCTTTATACCTTTTTTATTAGATATTAACCTTCCTGAATCCTAATTTTTATCATCCTCGAACAAGAACTTAAGCTACCTTTCATGGATTGGGTATTGGCACTATCAATTCTCGCGGTCATCTTATTTGTGATTCATGCCATTTACTCATTCCAGGGAAGCAGTCCATCGAAGAGATCAACGTCCAACCTAAAGAGCGCAAGCATCAAAAGCCGGGCTGTTTCAACCGACCATGATCAGTTCAAGAGCGAATTGACCGGGGTTGCAGTTTATAACAAAGACGGTACGAACCGGCAAAAACTGATCCGGGACCTTAAAAAAGGTGACGAGCTAAAACTGCGTCTTGATTCATCCAGGGAAGACAAAGCCCCTGCCATCGCCGTACTGGGCCCATCGAATCAGAAAATCGGATATGTAGATGAGGTGACTTCACGAATTCTGATCCCCCGACTCAGGCAAGATATACCCTTTAAAGTGGTCGTTGACCGGATTAAAAGTGCCCCCCGAACATCCGTAAAAGATGTCGTTGTTTCGATTGAAAAGAAGGCAACCTAGGAGTCGTAGGAGTCCAATTTCGGCGTCGGAACCGAGGGCGTCACAATGACTTTATCAATTTGCGCCTGCTGCCAATCGATAAGCCCTTGGGCGGGATTAGGGCATCAATTGGTTGGACAGATAGAGCTCTTGAATGGTAGTGACCCTTCCTAAATATTGGATAATTCAAAAGTAGAAAATTCGGGCAAAATTCCTAACTTGCGACTAATCAAATAATAAGAATAAGACCGGAAATTAAATTATATAAAGGAACCGGGGTTGAAATCTTGAACCACCCGACCGACTAAGAGTATTGGACTTCGAGTGGTCTGTCTGCTAAGTTTTCTTCCTAAAGGAAAACTTAGCTACCACTATGAAGAATAAAAAGTCTTATTCGGCGAAATTTAAGTTTCAAGTTGTCATGGAAGCCCTACAGTCGGACCGGCCAGACAGCGAAATAGCCCGGCATTACGACGTGCATCCGGTCACGCTGTCGAATTGGAAGAAGACGTTTAAGGAAAATGGCCCACAAGTGTTTGGCGGAGATAAGGAGCTGAAGAAGAAACAAGAAGAAGTGGATCGGATGGAAAAATTGCTGGGCCAAAAAGAGGTCGAGATTGCCATGCTTAAAAATTTTTTGGACGAGAACTGACGCGGGAGGAGAAAATGCAGTTGGTTCACAACCACAAAGATACCCATGGGCTTAACCAATGTTTGGAAGCAGCGGGCGTGGCCAAGAGCAGTTATTATCATTGGTCCGATCCGCCGGAGACCGATCGCCGCCAGTTTGACCGGTGGCTGAGAGATAAACTCTCGGAGGTAATCGACGATTATCCGGAATACGGTCGACGCCGATTGCTGCCCGAGCTGAACGAGCGGGTCGAACCGCACATAGGCGAGACGAAGCTACGTAAGCTGTTGTCCGAACAAGGGCTGGCTCTCAAACAAGCGACCAGCCCGCCTCCAGAGAGCGGTCCACGCCGGATCATTAAGCAGGCGGCGGGCCAGCTCAACAAGGTGGCCGGGCGCACGTTCCGTCCATTGCGGATGGTATCGGGTGATTTTACCGAGATCCCGTTTGACGGCGGCCGTCGCAAGGCCCATTTGATGGCTTTTGTGGACCCGGTCAGCCGGTGGATTCCCGGCTGGGCGATTGGGCCATCGGATAATACGGACCTAGCTCTCAAGGCCCTGGACCGGCTACGAACGACTTATGAGAAGCTAGGACTCGACATGGATGAGCTCACGATCCATCAGGATCAAGACGCCGTATTCACCAGTTATCGGTGGCTATACGAATTGCTGCTGGAAGACGGAGCCACCGTCTCCTATTCGGAGAATGGAGCGCGTCAGAACCCTTGGATCGAGTCCCTATGGGGTCGATTCAGCGTAGAGTTCCTGGCTCATCTGCGAAGAGCAGGGAGCCTGCCGGAACTAAAACGGACGGCTGAAGAGTTAATACATTTTTATCTGTATGATCGACGTCATTCAAGTATCGGGAACAAGAATCCCTACGAGCAACTAAAACAAATCGCAACCGAAGAAAACTTACAGGTAGAACATCTTAGTCCAAATTAGTCGTCAAACTGGTTCAAAATTGTAACCCCAGATCCTAAACCATAGCCAGTAACGCTATAAACGCTACTGGCTATAGTTAACCCAATTATACTGAGGGCTTACTTAATAAGCGTCATCTTCTTGGTTATGACTTTTTTCGGCGTCTTCAGCCTGTACAAGTACAAACCGCTTGCCAGATTTCCGGCATTAAACTGGACCATATGGCTGCCGGATTCTTTGACGCCATCAACAAGTTCTGCCACTTGCTGGCCGGTGAGATTGTATACTGCAATCGATACTTTTCCTTTCTTTGCAAGTGTATATTTAATGGTGGTAGTAGGATTAAAAGGGTTCGGATGGTTGGATGCTGTAACATTCATATCGTCCCCATGATTAGCTGTTTTAATCCCCTCCGGTTGGGTGTATTCGGAAGGAACAGAACCGGCCTCCTTTGCAAACTTCCTTTTCATCGACTCTTTAAGTATAGGGTCCTTCGCCAACTCTCGTAATTTTTGGTATTGCGATTTCGCTCGACTATACTCATCTAAATCCATTAAATATGTCAGAAATAACATATTTCTGAGATTTTTCAGTTCTGTCTTTGAAAATTCAGTATTGCTTATATAATCCTTCGCTAATGATACCGCTTCTCTTGGACTCTGCTCTCTTGTTAATTCCACTTCTAGTATTTTAGCTGCATTGCGAATTCGTCTGTTAGGATTGGACAAATTTTGATCGATAAAGTTACTGGCGTGATTTGAACTAACCTCAAATCTTTTCACAAGGCGTTTTCTAAAAGCGGTAATAGTCTCCGGCATGTCATTATCAAATGATAAATTGCCATTTTCTGTGGATAATTTAGCGCTTGAATTTAGCACCAATTCCGGATAATCGATGGGCTCATTTTCATTATAAATGGGATAGGGATCATTCAACAAGAAGTTGGAGGAATCCACGGTAGATGTCCCATCATTATTGATAATTCCAGGACTTTGAGGACTTGCATTCCAATACGTGTATTCAGCTTCTATCGTTGTATAATTGGCAACTCGTACGGACCAAATTGAATTGTTACTTAAATCTGCATCTCCCCCATCCTGACTTCCATTTTCGGTTTCTCCTATAAAAACCATAGCGTCCGAAGCGTCAACCCCAATTTCATTCCCAACGATAACCGTACCGCTTGGCGAGGAGTTACAAAAATTGCTTTGATAGTCATGACAGAGGGAAGCCACACCATTAATTACAATAACTCCATAATTATCATTATCCTTTACAACATGGCCTGCGAATACATTTCGTGACCAATTATTATTTAAATACAATCCATGGCCGCCATTATTTATAATTCTATTGGTATCAGCATAAAAAGTTGACCCATTGGCTTTTATGGCATAGAGCTCATTTTGTTTAAAGGTAGTATTATATATGTAAATCGTATGATTATCGGTATCATACGTGTAAATGCCCCAATTCGCATCTCTGACAGTTGCATTTTCAATGTCCAAGTCTACTTCATTCTGTATGTCCAGCCCCGCCCAATTATGATTGCTGGTATCAGAACTCATGAACGTACCTCCATGGATGTCAACCTTGCTTCCATCAAATGCATTCAGTCCTTCTGTACTGGCAAATTTAAACGTCGGACTTTTTCCACTTACCACTTCAAACGTACCCGAATTAACATCATAACTAGTATTTATCGATACCGCTTGATCGGAGTTTGCCTCCAGGCGACCCCCATTGATGGTTACAGTAGAATTTTTCAGTTGGCCCGAATTCTCCAAATACAACGCATCGCTGTTTACGGTTAGCGATGCATTATCTACCGTCGCCCCATTGGCAATTGTTAAATCACCATTTTGAAGCGTATGACTGCCTCCATTCACTTGCACGCCGGTGTTCAGGTCAAACGCTGCGCCATTGGTCACGGTAATATTCGAATTGGATCCATTAATCGTTACATTGGTGGCTTTTTGGTCTAAATTATCCACTTTAATATTTGGCCCGTCCACTTCATGGATGGCCCCATTAAAGAAATCATTGCTATTATCTATTAGGATTTGGCTGGAACTGTTCCCTTCAACAGCAAATGAACAACCATACTCATCTTCAAACGTCGATCCATTATCTGCTTCCAAGATGGTACTAGACCCTACGAGATTTAATGCACCCCGAACAAACTTTACGGTATGGCTATTGGTGTGAAGACTTCCTATATCCTCTGCTTCATCATGAAACTTACCGATAACCAAAGGTTTGTTAAGATAACCCGACATGTCATCTTCGGTATATTTGAATACGGCGCCGGCCTTATCTGCTGTGGATAATTGTCTGATATTTGTTTTTCTCTGAGTATAGTCACCATGCATCAGATTATTTTGACCTGAGACATTGAGTAACGACTGGGCATGCCCAAGTTCGTGCATCAATACTTCGACCAAATCTATATTACTGTTTGAACGGGTAGATGGGGGACTGGTTTCATCGTAATTATAGTCGGTAGATTGGTACCTATTTAAATGTATTGTCACATATTGAATACCGTCCTTATATTGGCTGGCTGAACTATTTGAATAATCCGTAGGGAATGTATGTGTTTCACCATTAGCATCTGATGAGGCCAAATATGACCATTTAAGGACATTATCATCGGAGGCGATATTACTTGGAGACCAATTCGAAAGGGTAGGTGTATTGAAATTTATGCCCAGATGCCTAACGCTTTCCCAGTTTAAAATTGCCGCATCCATAATGTCCTTCATATCGCTTGCTGACACCGAGGAAGGTTCGTTCGCATCATCGTAAACAAAATTTGCCGGCATCGACGACTCATCCCAATCCAGGTATTCCCGGGTTGCAAACGTCTTGTTGCCTACGGTGTAAGAAGCAAAACTACCTTTGGAATAGCACGAAGTCATGGTTGCCGGACTACTTGAAGCAACTTTCCGTTTAGTATTTTCGGTGTGAGTTTTATTATCGGCCCTATTAGTTGTAGCAGATTTGCTTTGAACCAACTCTCTTAGCTGATTTGGACTCCCGTTATTACTCGCGGTATTAATTATACTTTTAAGATCGCTCAAAGAAGTGGAAGTATTATGTACCTTCCCATTCTTAATTAAAAACTTGCCGTCCTGCAGTCCATTAAAAATAAAGGGATAAGGCCCCTTCTCGGCCTGAATTAACTGGACGACTACATGGTCTCCTTCTTCGTAAGAATGCAAATAGCGTTTGTCACTCCATTGCATTGTCCCATTTTTTTCAATGACCCCATCTCTATAGAAAGTTACGCTATTATCACCTTCTCCCTTGATGTACTCGTTAACTGATACTACAATTCGGGCCTTCCCTACATTGGATCCACTATACTGAGGTTCAAAGGTAACTTGCTCGACAACTCCTTCAACTATATGAGTGGACTGTTGAACGTTCACTGCTGGTGGATCACTCGCAAAGGAATGGTGAATTTGCTGGGCAAGCGAATGATGAAATCCCATAGTTAAAGTCATCAACACAATCAGACACAAAGCAATGGCATCTTTCTTGGATGAATAGTAAAACATAGGTCTCCTTTTTTGAATTTATGAGTATATTAGTTTACTCCCTCAGCCACTCACAATCTTTAACTTTATCTTCCTTGTAAAAACCAAATCCAATAGTAAAAACCGAATCTTGCTCAATTCCAAATTGTACTTCATTGCGTTCCCCATTACGCTCAATACAATAGAACCAAGCGTAAACAGGCGGCCGATTTTTATTCTCAAACTTGCTTATCGAATCAGGATTACCTAATCCTTTTATTAATTCTGATCTGCTACTGCCCAAACCTATCCCGTGATGAGTCGTCCCTTTAAATATTTCGTATGAAATATCAGGATCTATAGATAAAGGTTTTGACCGTATAGCTATATAATCTACTATTGAGCTATCTACTCTTTCCCAATAACTGTCCCCATCCTTTACATAACTATTGAGATAAAATTTTACCCCACCTAATTCCCCCTCAAAGTAACGGTAACCATACCAGGATCTCCTTACCCCTGATATAAAGATTTTTGATGGATACTTCGGCCTTCCATACAGACGCCTTACTGTCTGGATGGAATCTCCCAGATGCACTTGTTTCACCCGTTTGCCCAAGACAATATCAGCGTCGGGATATAGGACTTCTTCGCCTTGCCGGCTCCCTTGATAGACCCCGAATATATCGCAGCTCACCAAAGCCACCAGCAACAAAAGTAAAATTACGTGGCTCGTTAGCTTCTTCTGCCTCATTACCAAACCTATCTTAGTGTTGCGAATAATTATTTTAACTTTTCTTAAGTGATATGTAAGTAACTTTTATTATTTAAACCATAAATCAAAATTTCACTTCGAAATTCTTAACAATTTCTAATTTTTGTAGGGGATTTTCCGACGTGATATCGCAAAAAGTCGCACAGTTGCTTCGGGGAGGAAAAACCGACTTCGGCGGCAATACGGGAGAAGGATTGGTCGGTATGTACCAGTAATTCCGTACTGTATTTAATCCGAAGTTTAATTAACAATTGGTGGGGGGGTATGGGTACTTATGATTCAAGCGGCGTCTCAACTGGTGTTCTTGAACTTCCAGGATTTCCGCCCAATCTGAAATGCTCTTTATATATTTAAGTTGTTCACTGGATGGCAACAGTTCTTCATTATTCATATCCCCTCCCCTTAAATATAGTTTTTGGGATAAGTTCTTTATTAAACAAGAGTATGCAGCTCCCCTAACTGTTACAAATTAAATGTACTCTAAAAGAAATTATTATCGATTAACCCGGATAAGAAAATGCACTCATATTCTATTCAAATACCCGCCATTCCGATGGCAGATCGGTGATGACCTGAATCTCAGAGGCGGAAGCCGGTCCGGTGGTGCTTTCGAGCGTGATCAGCCGCACAAATCGAGCCGGCGTTTTTTCTCCCCAGGCGGCAATCTTGGGTGAACCGGTAGCCGGCCAGCTGCCTTTATCCACCGTTTGATAATGGGCTCCGTCACGGCTGACCTCTACCCGGTATTTGGTAATATTCATCGTATTATTTTTATCAAAATACGGGCGACGAGGGTTGAGCCAGAACGCCTCAATATCTTTTACGCTTCCCAGGTCGATCGTGATGCTGTGATCTTCATCGATATCCTGGCTGTGCCAATTGGTTCCCAGCCGGTCATCGATGGCATGCTCGGCGTCGAAGGTCCATCCGCCCATGAAGCCCTGTACGCTGGATACTTCAGCGATTGACATGGAGTCGTAGGGGACAAATTCCGGCGTCGGACCGGTGGGCGTCACAATGACGTTATCAAACTGCGCCCGCTGCCATTTGCTGGCACGCAAGGCGACGTTGCCCTGCAGCTGTCCGGCGGACTCTACGCTCGTCAACGTCTTGCCGTCCAACTGCAGCTCGATCCGGTTCGCCCTGAGTTTAAGGGCCAGCGTATGCCACGTGCCCGGCTGAATAGCGGTATCCCCGGAATCAATGGGGGTAACGGTTTTCGAGGGAGAATCTTCGTTGTAGAGTTTCCACCCGTCGGATCCGATCTGGAAATGATATCCCCCGAGGTACGGCGTCCATCCCAGCTGTCCCGATACTCGTCCGATAAGCTCTACATATCCAGGCTCTTCCAGGTACACATCCGACTGCAGCGTGTAATCACTCCACCAGCGGGGATCGCCGAACATCGAGGTCGGCGGCATATCGCCCGTATCGTTCCAATTGATCGGCTGCTGCGTGATCATCTGCTGGTAGCATTTACCGTCCCGGCCGCCTTTGCAGGGCTGCACCTCGAACGACCCGTTCACCGGAGTGAAGTAGCGAGGATTTTTCACCATTTCGGTGTCTTCGAAATTCTCGGCATACGGCAGCGGGATTTGTTCATGCTTGGTGGCGGTAGGTTCGGCATCTCCCTTGCCGATATTCTCGCGCGTAGTGATCGAATAGACGTGATTCGGTTTGATGATAAACTCGAAGGTGCCATCGCGGGGGGATATGGTTCCGGCGTCGACAAACTGTTCGGAGGGATCTTCCGTGCCAAAATTCGATACCCGCATCCGCAGCAGCTTCGGCGGCAGGTTCTTGAGGGTAATCGAGACCGTATCCTTCCGGTGCAGATCCATCGTTTCCAGGATCATGCTGTAATCCTGCTGATCGGGCGACGACAGACTTGCAATCGTAGCCCCGTTCTCCAGTCGCTTGCTGCCCGTATCCAGATAGTGCCAACCGATATCGGTAACCTGGGTGGTATGGGCAAACGCCCAGATGTTGTTGCCAATCTCGTAGTAGCCCGACCATGGACGATGGGCTCCCATCAAGCCGGTATTGCCGAGCGGCAGGTTGCCGTAACGGGCTTCGGCCACATTCCAGGTCATATAGTTCACCATCTTGGCATCGATATATCCCCGGTTCAGCGCACGAACATGCGAGCCGGCCCCGTTATCCCATCCGAGGGCGCTGTTGGCCGCGTGCCACAAAGGCTTGCCCAGCATCTTGGCCGTATCGGTCGATGCACACTTTTTATAGTAGGATCGCCATTTGCAATTGAAATGCACCGCCACGGCATCCACCGCTTTCTTGAGGTCCGGGTTTTTATACATATCGTGGGCAATCTGCCAGTCGAAATCGTCGGCCGCCGGAATTTTAACATCCGGGTAGTGCTTTTCCAGGGCTTTGTCCAGCTGAATAAAGAAATCGGGATCATAGCCCTGCTCGTTCCAGCCGCCGATCCAGTCGATCTGCAGGCCGTGCTGCTCGGCGCACTTGAGCCAGGAGAGATGATAGTCGATGTTATCCTGCGACCAGACTCCGTCAAACCAGCCCGGCGCGCTCCATTCCTGTCCGATAAGCGTGATATCAGGGTTGCGCTTCTGGGCCTCCTTCATCAGCCACCAGTTCCATCCCCGGTTGCAATTCACCTCGTCGGGCGTCCGCATATGAGAAGGCTCCGATCCGTCGGTCGCATTGGCTCCGCCGCCCATACCGACCTTCAGGATATCCAGCGAAGCGCCGTACCCCGGTTTAAACAGGTAGTCCAGAATCTCGTCGCGCTCCTCCTTCGGATAGTCGATAAGCAGCCGGGTCGATCCGCCTTGACTCTTGGCCCCGATGCCGTAAAACTCCCGGCCTACGTCATCACCGTCGACCGTGATATCAACGGTATTGGGATTTACCGACAGCTGGGCGTGGGCTTTTTCAGCAGTAATAAAAGTCAACCCCAATCCAACGATTAGCAGAGCTAACCTCCAAATTTTGCTATTATACCGTTGACGAGTCCGACAAAAATTCCTGAAAACACTCAAGTGTATAAGATTTTTCATATATGGGATAATTGATTGGCAACCGTCAGAATTATTGAAATGGCTTTATCTGATAAGAATTACCTAGATTAATCAAGATTGACCTCATATTCAAATGCTAACCTTGCTCTACCCCTCTAACTGTTGCTGACGTCAACCTACACCCCTTACCTTGGGCCGATAAGTTAGACGAGTGAAGTATATAGAAACAACATGTTTTCCCTGGTTCGTAGTTGCATATCCTATTACGTACCGGAAGGCTGGTATTTTGCGCACTCTCAGCAGCGATCTGCTGAATATTCCTGGCTGAAGAGATCTCCCAATACCCATCAAAAACCTCTCTAAATATCTTCCTGAAGCACTACGGCTGACTCCAACGGCTTGATGATTACTTCGTCATCGGGTTCAAAGAGCACGCGGTTGTCTGTATGCACCAGGTATCGCTCTCCGTTGAATACTACGCGGTACGTGATATCATGTCCCCTGAACTCACGACTCACCACCGTACCAATATCTGTTTCGGTGTGAATTTCATTCGGCTTTTCAAGCGTAAGGTGTTCCGGTCGGATAGAACACAGCGCCCGTCCCTTTGCACAGCAGTTCAAGCGCATCGCACCCAAGGCGGTCATTACTTCCTCATCACCGAACGCATCCACATGAAACAGGTTGGTTCGTCCCAGGAACTGGGCGACAAATTTTGTTTTGGGTTGAAAATAGACCTCCTCGGGCGTGCCGATCTGTTCTATCTGTCCGTCATTCATTACCGCAATACGGTCGGCGAAAGAGAGGGCTTCCTCTTGATCATGGGTAACCAGCAGCGCGCTCATCCCCGCGTTTTTGAGGATACTGCGCACCTCTTTTCGCGTAGATTCGCGCAGCACGGCATCCAGGTTTGAGAAGGGCTCATCCAAAAGCACCAGCTTCGGTTTTGGGGCTATCGCCCGAGCCAGCGCCACCCGCTGCTGCTGTCCGCCGGAAAGCTCGCTGGGATTGCGATTTTGATATTTACCCATTCCCGTCCGACAGAGCACCTCCTCGGCATATACATGGCGCTTGTGTTTGGGGATATCGGTGAGTCCGAAAGCCACATTTTCAATCACCGAAAGGTGAGGAAACAGTGCATAATCCTGGAATACAAAGCCGATACCGCGGTCCTGCGGCGCCACATGGGTCTCCGGAGATTCCAACAGTTTTCCTTCTACATGAACCTCTCCCCCGTCAGCTCGCTCAAAGCCGGAAATCAGCCGCAGGCAGGTCGTTTTCCCGCATCCGCTTGGACCCAGTACGGCAAAGATCTCATTCTCCTTCACCTCAAAGGTCAGCGAATCGACCACCGGCCCATTCTCATCAAAGGCCTTGGTTAAATTTTTTATGCGCAGCAATTCATTCATGTTTTCTCCCATTCTCGCGAAAAAAGCAATCCTACAAATAGTATTGAAAAGATCAATATAGTAAACGCAAACGGTGCAGCCTCGGCAAACATTGCCTCACCGGTGTAGGACCATACATTTAACGCAAGGGTATTGAATCCTATTGGAGAAAGTAAGAAAGTAATCGATAATTCTTTCATGGCCGATAAAAAAACCAACGCTGCCGAGGCTATAATTCCCCCTTTCAGGAGGGGTAGAATGACTTTTATGAACGCTTGAAAGGACGAATAACCGAGCGATTTGGCCGCGTCTTCCAGCTGTGGGGGTGCCTGGTATAGTGCACTGCGTATAGGACCGATTCCTTCTGCGAGGAAATGCAGTGAATAGGCGATGATCAACAGCAACAAGGTCTGGTAAAGGAACGGGGAGACATACAACGAGAAAAAGACCAGTGACAGGGCAAAGGCCAGCGGCGGAGTCGCATAGCCCAGGTATGCGACACGTTCCAGTATGTTGGTAATCTTACCTTCAAATCGCACCCCCACATATGCAATCAGCAGCGCCATCACGGTAGTGAGCAGTGCCGCCGGAGCCGACGCGGCCACCGAGTTCCCAAATGAGGTGAACAGATCGCCGGACATCTTGGCCAGCGACGCTTCATTCAGCCAATACCCAATGGAAGAAAGCGGTAGTATAATCGCTGCAACGGTGTAAATACCGACAAAGCCGTAGGCGGGTATTTTCCACGATCCCAGCTCCAAGTATTTGCGCTCCCGACTTGCTCCCCGACCCAGCCGGTGAAAGATAGCTTTCTTCAAAAAACGATACTCGAGCACCAGGGCGGCCGTGGTCAATGCCAGCAGCATCAGAGCCAGCCATGCGGCATAAATGCGGTCGTAGGCGGCTACATACTGCAAGTACAGCGCATAGCTGAACGTCTCAAACCGCATGAGGGATACGGTGCCAAAATCCCCGAATACATGGAGACTCACCAACAGAAAACCAGCCAGGAAAGCGGGTTTTAGCTGTGGAAGAGTAACCCGGAAAAAGGTGGATTTGGCATCGTGCCCCAACGAACGGGAGGCCTCCTCAATGGAGGGATCCATCCCCAGCAAGGCGGTGCGCAGATTCAGGTACAGATAGGGAAACGTACAGATGCTGAGCACGAGGAGGGATCCCCAAAAACCGCCGGGTCGAGGCATAATGATGCCGAACCATTCGTAAAACATGCCGTTATAGCCGCCCAGCCCCATAAAAGCATATGCCATCACGTAGCCGGGCATCGCCAACGGCACCACGCCCAGCAGCGTAATAAACTTTCGAGCTGCAATATTACATCGGGTGGAAAGGTACGCCAACGGCAGAGCCAGCATGGTAGTCAGCACCAAAACGCCCCCGGTAAGGAGCAGTGTGTTAGCCAGTAAACGCAGATTCCGTACGCGCAACACTACGTTATAAAGCGTCTCCGGCGTGGCCCCGAAGGCTCTTATCGAGAGATAAAAGAGGGGCAACAGTACGCCTACAGCAATTAACAGCACCGGTACCAGCAGTTGCCAGGGGGGTAACTTTTTATTTGTATTTAATCCCAGAATAGAAATACTTCGGTTAAATCTGCTTGGTCAATTCAAATTATATATGAGACTTTCAGCACGGACGGGATAACCACATGAAATTTAGAACAAATCTAAATAGAAGGGCACCGAGACGCAACTTTCGGGATAAACTTTAAGCAACCGACAGCCCGACCAACCTGCATCAAATAGCCAACCGCTTGATTTTTATTAGTCATTACAGCATAAATTTAATAGTTTCTGTGTCTTATTTAGAATTGATCTAATTAATCTTCGCAGGATAGGATAAAATATATTAATAGAGCCCTTTGAAAAACCGGGCGGCGGTTCCGAAGTATTAAGTTTTTCGGTAAATAGATAAAAAATATTTTGTAGTTGACAGGCATTTATCATGGTCTGCAGATATTTAAACGAACTCAAAAAGAGAAAAACTTTCGAACGAGGAACCGCCGGCCGGTTTTTCAACGGGCTCTAAGATAAGTTCATACACGTATACCAACGGACGGAAGGAGATATAATTCGATGAAAATCTTGATTTCTTTGATGTTTTTCATCCAATGACCATTTGCCCGATTGTGTTGTTTGCTACTGACCTGTAAATCGAGCATGCGGGAAAAGCATTAGGTTTTCACTTCATTTTTCCACTCGAAAGTGTGTATCCCATATAATGGTGTTCTGGAATTGAAGTCAGGTTCCAGCTTGTTTGTCAATTACTATACCAGTACATTTATAGTACATAAAAAGACAATAAAAATATCGTTATGAATAATTTTTCGATCTCAAAAGATATTGAGCCCCTTTCAGAGTTTCGCAAGAACTCGGCTGATTTTATTAAGCGACTTAAAAAAGAGAAACAGCCTATCATACTAACTCAATACGGTAAAAGTGCGGCTGTATTGATGGATGTAACCGAATATGAACGAATCTCCAGGAAATTGGAATTGCTGGAGGATTTGCTGGAAGCCAAACAGCAAGCAGCGGAGGGGAATACCTACACCATGGAGGAAGCCCGGAAGCGGATTGAAAACCATCTGTCCAAATGGAAATAATTTTTACAGAACGGTTTCTGCGGCGGATTGAGGAGTATTCAGATTTTATTGCGCTTAATGATATTTCAAAAGCTGTTCAATGGGCACGTGGTGTTTATGAACGATGTGAACAACTGCGATCTCAGCCGAAAAGTGGCCGAATGGTCCCGGAGTTTAATCGATCTGAAATTCGAGAGCTGATTCACGGAAATTACAGGTTGATATACGAAATAAAGACCAATCAAATTGATATGCTTACGATTTGGCGTTCCAGTCAAGAATTAACTGATGAAACCGGATAATAGCACGAACACCATTGCCAGCATAAGCCGCCCGCCCGATTTTTAAAAAAAGATCGTCAAATGGGCCAGCCAATCAACTATTCCACTTTAAAAAGAAAAGCCGGGTTATTTTAAAACCCGGCCTTTCCATTGTTTCGATAAAAGTCAGAACAAAAGTAACCAGCTAGTGTACGCCGGCTGACTCCGTGTAGATATTATCTTTATGAGGAGCCCCTTCATAAATCCATTGATAGGCTTCCTGGATTTTATTCATTTTTTCTTCATCCGAGAAGACTTTTTTGGCGGCTTTTTCCAGCGACGGGCTTTCTTTTATCGAGGCCCAGTCAGGATACTTGACCATGCGTACTACATTAAAGGTGCCCCCGGTATCGTGGATCAACATCTATGCACCGAATCGAACGATTGGAAAAACGACGACGGCAACGGCGGAAACAGGGACGTTTGAGAAACGATTGCCGGCAATGAGCGGGCCAATCCCACGACGTGGAGTCGTATTAAGTTGGTTGAATAATCCTGTTTAGATTGAACTACACCCGATAATGTGCCCGTCGCGATTGTACTTCAGCTGACAACAACGTTTGTCGAACTCCCTGGCAATTTCTTTACGTGCTTTTTGTATACGGGATTTAAAAGTGCTGTACGGTAAATCCAGGTATTGAGCTCCCTCTTTCTGTGTTAACGATTTTCGGAAAATTTGGATCAACAATTCCTGGTCCTCCTCATCATACTCCTGAATCAATTGATATAAACAATCCGCGACACTTCGGATTTCTGCACTATGTTCCCCCTTCTTGTCATTTTCCTGCGGGAGGGTCGAATCCGACAAAGGTACTTCTTTCTTTTTTTGGGTGTAATCGATGAATTTGTTCTGTGCTATACGATACAGCCAGGCTTTGTGGTTGTCGATATCCTCCAGCTTATCCCGATGGTCGATTACTTTTTTAAAGGTGTCTTGCATCAGGTCACAAGCCAGAGGTTCGTTGCCTGTACGTTTTTTAAAATAATTGCAGATGCGGTCCGAATGCTCTAGCCAAAGTTGTTGAGTCATCGTTTCATATATCTTTTGTAACAATATTTATCGTTAATCGTAAATATACGATTAATATAAATAATTACAAATCGCGGGTCTTCCCTGCGGGCAGGGAGCTTTCCGGCAGCGGACGGGTTGAGATGGATGTTTGGCTGTAGAATTGTGAAAGTTCGGCGGACTCCCGGCTTGAATTTCTTGGTGAGCTCAGAGCGAGCGTCACCCGCGAAGTGATATCCGGGCTAGACTTCCAAGATAAATTTCCCGCTGGATTTTTTATGTGCTTGTGAATTCGATCACCTCTTGGGAGCGGATATTCAGAATACCAGGTTGAAGAAATACCCGGAAAGAACCATTCCGATCCCGATCGTGGTAAAGAAGGCGGCCAAAAGCTTCGTTTTCATCACCTTTTTCAACAGGAGAGCCTCCGGCAGCGACAAGCCGATCGTCCCCATCATGAAGGCGATGGCGGTGCCCAGGGGGACTCCTTTGCCGACCAGTGACTCAATGACCGGCAAAATGCTCACGGCATCCAGGTAGAGGGGGATTGTCATTACGACCGATAATGGGACGGCCAGTAAGCTGCTGTCCGGCATATAGCTCTCGAAAAAGCTGGCCGGGATATATCCGTGAATAAAAGCGCCCGCGAGCATGCCGGCGAATATGTAGGGGACGAGCTTGTAAATGGTGGCCGAAGATTTATGGTGGACATCAGCGATGCGATCTGTAATAGTCCGGGCGTCTTCCTCCAGCCGGTTTTCTTTGTATTCGAGCTCTTTGATCCAGTCGGCCACGTACTTTTCAAATCCCATTTTGTCCAGGACCATGCCTCCAATAACACCGAGCAATATCCCGGAAGTTACATAAACCAGCGTTACCTTCCACCCGTAGGTGGCCCAGAAAACGGCGATGGCGACTTCATTGACCAGGGGAGAGGTGATCAGGAAAGATAACGAAATGCCCAGCGGGACCCGTCCCTGCATCATGCCTGCAAACAGGGGGACCGACGAGCAGGAGCAGAACGGGCTTACGGCACCCAACGAGGCCGCGAGAAGGTTGCCGACTCCCAAAGTCTTGTGCTTTTGTAGAAAGACTCCGATCCGGTCATAGGATAAATACTGGGTTACGGCATTCATGACATACATCGCGATAACAAACAGGACGAATATCTTTGAAAAGTTCGCTATAAAGAATCGGAGCGATTCGCCATACCATACCTCCGCCGGGATATCCATTAACGTAAAGACCAAATAATCTGCCAGCGCTCTAAAAGTCTCAAAGAAAGCTTCCATAATTGGTGCAAATTT
This sequence comes from uncultured Balneolaceae bacterium, assembly GCA_913057825.1. GTDB lineage: Bacteria > Bacteroidota > Rhodothermia > Balneolales > Balneolaceae > CAJXOW01. The sequence goes on from CAJXOW010000023.1 coordinate 29,060, forward strand.
GATTCATGATTTACACCTTAAAGACGAGCGCGAAATCAAAAAGACGAAATTTGCGGCTGGCGACACTATAAGTGATCATTGAAAAACCCGGGGAGGTCTCTTTAGCCAGGGAAATTCAGCGGACTGCTACTATGGAAATTTAAAGTACCAACATTCTGGTGTGAAGATATTACACCTCATTTATCTTTAAGCTGGCAATATAGAAAAAAGAGGACAACCCAAGTGCTTCAGAGACCTTCCCGGGTTTTCAATGATCTCTCTTACAAGAATATCGTTGCCTGAGCGTTTAATATGTGTTACATTGCAATACATTTGAAGAAAATCTTGTATTATGGACAAAACACTCACCATTCGCATCGATAAAGAGCTTGACGAACTGCTGGAAGAGTCATCGAAGCGCTCGGGCCGTTCCAAAAGTGCGTTGGTTCGGGAAGCTTTGAAACGTCAATTAAATATCGAATCATTTCAGCAGTTACGTAAAGAGCTGTTGCCTTATGGAGAGGCACAGGGATGGCTGACGGATGAGGATGTTTTTCGGGAAGTTTCATGAAGATATTTGTAGATACGAATGTGTTGGTCAGTGCATTCACGGCAAGGGGATTATGCGCAGATCTGCTGGAAGTCATACTTGCCGATCACCGGTTTATGACGGGTGAGATCATTCTGGAAGAGCTTGAGAGGGTGTTGGCCGACAAACTTTATGTTCCTGATGATAAAGTTTCTGCTGTGCTTCAGTTTCTTCGCAAATATCATGTAGAGCCTATTCCGGATGAACCTTCTGAAATCAATATAAGAGACGAAGATGACCGGTGGGTATTGCAATCAGCCTTGGAGGTGGAAGCTGAAATATTGGTTACGGGGGATAAAGACCTGTTGGATATCGCGGAGAAAACAAATAAAATAAAAATTATAGCTCCCAGAGGGTTTTGGGAATCGTTGAAAAAGTAGGGCGGGAAAAAGCGAAGAAATAGGATATATTAGCTGGATCACTCAAAAAAACGCCAAGAGATGCTTTGAACTCCTGCCTGCCCGGTTGTTATAAGATCTCTTGTAAAGTTTGAATATCGAGATCAAATTTATTAATAGTTATTTGATTAATTGGCATAAAGCTTAAATAGGTTGGGGGAAAATTTAAACTATTCAGAGGGTAGATTATGGGAGTAAAAGAAGAGGTTGGCAGACTTTTTGATGGTTTTACCGATTTTAATGTCAACATGCTGAGAACCGTCAGCGATCTCATTTTGGATCCCAATCCGGTTATAGAATCAACTAATGGTCAGTATGTATCCGCCCCTCGATTTGCCTTAACCATACTTTCCGGTGTAATTGCCATAATGTATTACCTGGATCCACCGGGAGCTTCCGGCATGGAGGAGAGCACGCTCTTGTACTATCCTCAACGAATCCAGCAATACCTGGAATTACAGTCGAAAATTGCTTCTAACTATTCGGTACTATTTATAAGTTTAATTTTTTTGCCCGTATACTTTGTACTCAACACCTTATTGTTCTGGGGTAAAAAATCGTGGATTTTCTTTTACAGGGTGTCCCTGTACCAATTAGCATTAATATTTTTATTCTTGGTATTTTTGAATGGTATGGTAGCTCGCTACTTCGATCTCCCTGAATATTTCAGGCAGATATTTTTCTTTATCGGGATTATTTTCATTGCTTACCATTATGTCCGTTTCAACCTCGGCAAATGGTATTGGTCAGCTTTAAGAGGTACAGTTGTTTTTATTGGATGTATTAGCCTGGTATTTTCCTATGGCTCTTACATTAATACCATGTTCGAAAATATATTAGAGCCTCGAGAAACCTATTACAGGCTGCCTGACTCCCAAAACCTTCTTGCCAGTAATATGGCTATCGAGGCCAATGATATTTGCATGGAGGCTCGGGTTCATGCCATCAACCTGAAAAACGGTAAGGTGGTTTGGAAGTCTATCAATCGTATCCCTTCCGGTTTTTTCGTGCCCGAGGAATTTGATTTAGCCCCAAGTCATTTGATTATCTCCGGCGAAGCAAGAAAATATTACAGCCAGTATTTCTGGGAATCCACTTATGATATTAGTATGGTAGGTGCTATCGGTCGGCGTAAAGGAAGGGGGGCGGGATATAAATTTTTCGGTCCTGCATCAAATCACTCTTCTTCAGAGGTTGAAAGTACCTGGCTGGAAGGCCAGACCTTGTACTTTATCACGACGGATAATCCGGCAAACAATTATATATATAACTTTTTCAAGGATGAGCTTTATTTATCATTCAAGAGTGTGCAAATTAATAAAATAACAGACTCTTAAACTGACAATGGTAACATGCAAAAATTGCGGGCGAACTTATGAGGGGAACTACTGTCCCGATTGCGGGCAAAAAAAGAATCACGGATCGCTCTACCTAAAAGTCATTGTCAAGAATTTTATTGATAAGTATTGGGATTTGGATGCTCCCTTTTTCAGGACTGTGCGAGAGCTGTTTGTAGGTCCGGCTCCTATGATCAGGAGATATATTAGAGGGAAAAGAAAGCGTTATTCCAATCCAATTCGATATTTTATCGTGGCTTTGGGACTGTATTTTGTAATAAAAAATCTTGCCGGCTTTGACTCATTTGAATCATTCACTGAGTTAATAGGAATAAAATCCCCATCCAATATGGCCGAGCCGGCCAGGAAGTCTTTAAATACATATTTTATTGAACCCATCAATTTTTTTTCAGGTCACCTGAACCTGTTTATGCTCCTGTTTGTATTTCTTTTTTCGGGTACTACGAGAGGTTTGTTTTTCAAGTCCAAGTATACGTTTGCTGAATACCTGACTCTCTCCTTTTTCGTCTTGTCCCAATATGTGATTTTTAGTACGGGATTACTTTTTCTTGTGAAATTGGACCCAAGATTTTACTACCTGAATTTTATATTTCTATTCTTTTATTCGATATGGGTGCTTGTGCAATTCCATAAAGGTAGCATCATTTACCGCCTGGCGATGTCTTTTTACAATGTTTTGATTGCCTGGATAATTTACCTGATTGTCGGCTTCTTTATCTCTCAATATTTGGTAATAACGTGGAATCTATAAAAGAGATTATTGAAACCTCTCTCGGTTTTTTCAACGATATCGAATTTTTAAAATGAGAATAAGTAGCTGTTATTTAACTATATCGTATTAAACTTAAAGAAGAAGGGGGAAATGTAATTATACAGAAATATTTTGGATCTGCGGAAGGTGATTTTAGATTTGAACGACTTTTTTTATACGTTACGTACTACTTGTTCATTAAGAAATTGACGTAAGAGGTTTTTAGCAGGAAAGTTGAGAGGTCAATGGAAAAAAGTCGATCCTACATGATTCGCTATTGTTTCCGGTGCATGATACCCGCACTTTTGATTGTTGCGGGTGGGGTGTTAACTCAAAGTTATGCTCAAAATTCATACGGCGGACCCTTCACCAAGGATTCGGCCACGGTGGTATTGATGCATTTTGACGGCAATTATAATATTGAGTCGGCCGGTCAGGTGGGAGAGGTTGAAAAACACGGCAATTTGGATTTCAGAGATACACGCCTGGATGATGCTTTTGGTCAGCAATTACGACTGAATAATGACGCCCCCGAGGACAGTACTTACCTTAGTATACCCGATACAGCCGACCTCGACCTGACGAGCTCCTGGACCATCGAACTGTGGGTCTATTTTTTCACGATGGGGAACGCGTCAAGTGATTGGAGATTCAACCCCCAACTCGTAGGTAAAAACACCGGTTCGAACAGTTTCAATTACCAGGTGAAGGCGTTTCATGGATCGGATGAACTTAATACAGCCTATACGACGGTTAATGAAAATCAGGTTAATCTGCAGGCGAGCTGGTCTCCATCGATCGGAAATTGGAATCATGTTGTGTTCGTGCGTGACGCCGCCCGGAACCAGGTGGTTCAGCTAATCAATGGGAAAGTCAATGGGAGAATGTATGATCAGGCGGTGGATCAGACGCCCAAAACGAGCGATCAGCCGGTGCGGATTGGTGGTTCGATGCTGTCTAACCGTTATTTGGATGGTTTTATTGATGAATTGCGTATCAGTGATGTGGCCCGGCCCCGCTACATTCCTCCCCAGGTCCCAACCGCTACCCAGTTATCTGATCAATACGAAACCGGGGATTACACCGTCCGGACCAAAGCAAATGCAGTTGGCTCCGGGATTGACTTGTCGACGATTCAAGTGATCTACCGGGTAGACGATGAAAGCTGGCAATCGAAGAGCCTTGTTGGCCGGGGAGGCGGCGAATATAAGGGCAGTATCCCGGAACAGGAAAACGGCGCTCATATAAACTATTATATCCAGGTCACCGATTCGAAAGGCCTCACTAGTACCTATCCCAAAAAAGCGGTCGCCAATTCGAATTACTTATCATTTTACGTCTTTAAATCGGTCGAAGTTCAAAATCTGTCCATCGTCAGGGAAGACCGAACCGCCGTCATAGATCACAATCCCCGTTTTACCTTTGAATTGAAAGACGGGATGGCAGACACCTTGCAGAGCTATCATATCCAGGTCTCGACCGATTCCACCTTTTCGACGGTCGACATGTGGGATAGCGGGAAGGTGGAAACCGACACCAACCGGGCTGCCTACGAGGGTGCTTACCTGGAAGACGGGGCCACCTATTTCATGAGGATTAAACTGTATGGAGATACCGTGGAAACCCGGTGGGAACACATGAGCTTTCAAATGAATGAAGAAGCCGGCCCTGCCGTCCTGCAGGCACCCTCCCCTGACAGTATATTAACAGATTCTACTGCCGGATTTAGTTGGAGTCTTTCCGATACTTCTGCAGAGAACCCGCAATTCTATGTGGTGGAAATTGCAGGCGATTCTACCTTTGCAGCCCCGGTCCCCTCAGATACTACCGATTCAACCGGTTATCAACGGGAGGAAAGCCTGAAAGAAAATGGGACCTACTATTGGCGGGTGATGGTTGAAGATGAAGCCGGGGAACGAACCTCGTCGGATACCATGCGATTTTTTGTGGATGTTCAGCAAGAAGCCCCGAATAAATTCAGCCTGGTTTCGCCCGAAGATGGAAAAGGAGGGTTATCCCGGCAGCCAACCCTTGCCTGGGAGAAAGCAGTAGAGGCAGATCCGGCTGACACCGTGCATTACCGGGTGGTGCTGAGGCAAGAAGCGACCTCGCATCCGCCGCGGAAAACCTATGAGACCGATACCGATACCACCCTGACGATACCGTCCGAGCTTCATGATGATACGCAATGGTCGTGGTGGGTTGTAGCTGCGGATTTTGATTCCTTACAGACGCATAGCGATACGCTGACATTTGCTGTTGGAACGCAGGTGGGAATTGAGGACAAGAAAGAAATTCCGGATCAATATGCCTTGCATTCCGCTTACCCGAACCCGTTTAATCCATCTACCAACATCCCATTTGATCTGCCTCAGTCGGAACGGGTAACGATTACCGTCTACAATACGCTTGGAGAAATAATTACCACGTTGGTCGACCGACAAATGAAGGCCGGAAGCCACCGGGTTACATTCAAAGCCGCCGACCTGGCCAGCGGCATCTACATCTATCAAATGAGGACGGATAATTTCAGCACCAGCCGGAAAATGCTGCTGATTAAATAAGGTACTCCTGTGAATCGGAAAGTCCGACAGACTCCAGGCTTTTAAGGGGGGGGCTTATTCTTTAACCCATACTCTTACCTTTTTAAATGTTGCTCAATAAACCCGGAAGGTTGTATAACCGGAATTCGATCCGCTTTCTTGTAATCAGATAAATTACGAGTTACCAGCAGGTCACATCCCGCTTTCAAAGCCGAGTGGTATTGCATTGCGTCCTCAAAATCATTCCATGATGAGTCGAAGGCTTGGTCCACTACTTTGGAGTTTATGGGGCTTACCTTAATGAGATCCCGCATGGCACGTAGGCGTTTTATAGTCTTTCGGGACCCATGAATTTTTCGCAGCAGGTAATACAGGTTTGAAAAAGTGAGGCCACTAATAAAAATGTAAACCTCCTTTTCGACAGAAGCGTGAAAAATGCGATCAGCATTTGCATTCCAGGGTTCCCGCCCTGTAATGGAGTCCAAACAAACATCCGTGTCAAGTAGAATGCTGATCATATTCTTCTTCAAGCATGGAAGTTAATAATTCCTCATCACTCTTTTTTGAATCGGGTAAAGGAAGGGTACCGGCAAAGTTATAAACAGGCGATTCGGTCGGCGGTTGCCACTGTTCCGATTTGGTCACCTCTTCCAAATAACGTTCGACCATTTCAGAAACACTCTTTCCCTGCTTGCGGGCATATCTTCTGGCCCGTTCTTTAACAGATTCTTCAATGGAGAGGGTTAATTTTTTCTTCATATTTGTAAGATTAGATTAAGTTATACGTATAGTTTAATAATAATACGTATATTAATAATATTCAAAGTTAAAGCACCAAGAGAATTTTGGGAATAGTTGGGAAAGTAGTCCGAAAAGAAGACATGCCGCCAGCCATTCGAAATGTATTCAGGATAATGTTGTTTGAGGAAATGTCCTGATTTAAATCCGGACATTTTGTAGATTTATTTGGTTAATTTATGTGTCTGACATAATCCTGCAAACAATCAACATCCAAAATGAGCAACCAACGATTCGGCATAACGCAGTTGAAAATCACCTGGGATAGTTCCCTGCTGGATCAAAAGTATAATGTAACGCCCGAGGTTAAGCGGATTATTCGGGAGATCGCGGGGGATATTGAAAAGGGAGAACAGCGTACGATTGATAAACTTAAAGAATATATAGAACGGTATCCCGACGTCCCGCAATTTAAGAATTTCCTGGAGCGAACGTATGCTTCGGCCGGGATGACCGACAAGGCGTGGGAGATGACAAAGCGGACTGTCCGGGAGCATCCGGAGTACCTGTATGGAAAACTCAATTTTGCCAATGTTCTGATCGAGCAGGGCGAGCCCGAACGGGTGCCGGACATCATCGGGGAGGAGATGAATCTGGCCTCGCTCTACCCGGAACGCGAGGAGGTTCACGTCGGAGAAGTGCTCAGTTTTTTCAATACGTGCATGCGCTACTACCTGGCCATCGACGACCGAGAGAGCGCCGAGCGATGCCTGGAGATCATGGAGGAGGTGGCGCCGGATGAGCGTATTACGCAAGAAGCCACCGATTACTGGTTGCAGTCATTCAGGCAAAGGGCGGAGCAGCGGTTTCGGGAAGAGCAGGCCTTTCGTCGCAATGTGACAAGCCGAAGCTATGATGTAAGCGTGCAGACCGACGAGCCCCCGTCGTTTAATCACCCTAAAGTGAACTGGTTGTATGAACATGATTTGCAGATCGAGCGGGAACGGATTCAAAAATTGCTTGACCTGCCCCGGGAGACGCTGGTGGAGGATCTCGAAACGGTGATCGAAGACAGCATCCGCCGGTATGAATACTTCCAAATGATGGATGCAGATCAGGGATATTGGGACGAACGGCGATTCAGTTTCCCCATTCATGCGTTGCTTTTGTTATCTGAACTGCAGGCTGAAGAATCGCTCGAGAAAGTGTTGCGGCTTTTGCGGCAGGGAGAGGAGCTGTTGGATTTCTGGTTTGAGAACTTGTTCAATGAAATCATGTGGTCCGTGCTGTTAAAAATCGGATCGAATAAACTCGATCGGCTCGCAGACTTTGTCAAAGAACCGAACAATTATACCTTTGCCCGCTCTGTCATGGGGGATGCGGTATCCCAATTGGCCCTGCATAAGCCCGATCGGCGTGAAGCTGCAATTGAGTGGTTTGGTGAATTGTTCAGGTTTTTCCTGGATAATATAGATGATGAGCGGATCATCGACACTGAGGTTATCAGCCTGTTTATCTGGCAGGTTACCGACCTCAATGGAATCGAATTGCAAGAACAGATCGAGGACCTCTACGAAGAAGATGTGGTAGAAATAGGAATGGTGGGGACCTGTGAGGAAGTCAAATCCGATATGAAACGCGATGCTTATGTTGGGGGTAAACTTCTACCACTTAACGATATTTGGGGAGAATACGACAAGTTAGACGACATGCAGAATGGGGATTTCTGGCCCGACCCTTTTGATCAATTTCCTGAAGATGAGGATCTCACTCCGCCGCCACCTGGGAACCTCCCATTTTCGTCGTTGGGACAAAGCAGTTTTGATCCATCGGGCAACGGAAATCAGCCTTTTGAATCGGCCGACGAACCCGGCCGCAACGATCCCTGTCCCTGCGGCAGCGGCAAGAAGTATAAGCACTGTTGTATGGAGTGAAACAATTATATTTCATCATAAAAATTAAAGCAGATGCCCAAAAAATACGCCGCCTTCGACATTGAAACCGCCAAAGTGTTGCCGGCCAGCGCCGACGACCTGAAAAGCCACCGCCCCCTGGGGATCAGTTGCGCTGCATTGTGGTGTACCGACCAAGACGAGCCGGAGCTTTTTTACTCCCAAACCCCTGATGGATCTCCCGCTCCACGGATGTCCCGGCTGCCCGTCGAAAAAGCCACTGAATTGCCCAAACCCGATACCTTCTGGATGGATAATCCATGGAAAAGATCTAAGTTTACCGGATGGCTTGATTGAATTTACGCGAAAACTACCAACGATGAAAAGCAACTAAATATTTAATCCCGCGAAAAAGCTAGGAATAGCCAAATGTTCCGGGGAGTATTACAAGAAGATGGTTAAAACATATAACAATCCGTCGTTGGGAAGTCGACTTATTTTATCTGATGAAGTGGTGGATCTCCATCCATATCAAGAAGAAGAGCTGTTTAAAATTATATGGAATCAATCAGGACTGCTCTCCTTTTATCTAGATGATATTAAATTTTCACTGGAGAAGGATGAACTAATTTGCCTGACCTCCCTTCAGCAACCCGAATTTACTGAACTCAGTGAGGACTATTACATCCTCATCTTTAATCGAGAATTCTACTGCATTCATGAGAACGATCATGAGGTCTCCTGTGAGGGGCTCTTGTTCTGGGGATCGTCGGACATGCCGGTTTTACAGCTAAATGACAGTGAAAAGGAAAAATTTGAATCTTTGTTTCAAGTGTTCCTCGATGAGATGGACACAAATGACAAAATTCAGGGCGAAATGCTGCGTATGCTATTGAAGCGACTGATTATCAAAGCCACTCGACTCGCTCGGAAACAACAATTTCCAGAAGATATGAGCGGCACACAGACTGAGTTGATTCGACAGTTCAATATTTTGGTTGAGCAACACTATAAAGAAAACCATCAAGTTAAATCCTATGCTCGAATGTTGCATAAATCACCTAAAACATTATCGAACGTGTTCGCTGCGGCCGGGCACAAAACACCGATCGAGGTTATTCATAATCGCATCTTAGTGGAAGGCAAGCGGCAACTGTTGAATACCGACAAAACGACGTCGGAAATAACCTACGAACTTGGTTTCCAGGAGCAATCACATTTTAGCCGGTTTTTTAAAAATAAAACCGGTGTTTCACCTACCGAATATAGAAAGAAGAAGGGGGAAATTTAGCTTGCACGTCCATTTGGGCTGAGTGTCCTATGCAGAGTGTGGTCAAGGGAAATATTGATAAACTTCCGGGAAGAGTAGTCATTCTTTCATAGGGATCCAGTGTGCATATTTGTAGTGAAATAAGATGGATCAACGATGGAGATTAACAAATTGCTTCATCAAAGATCTGAATGCACATAAACTCCAATAAAATTTATCAGGATCATAATTATGGAATTTAAAATCTATTCTAGCGATAACGCCCCGGAAGATTCTCAACCATTCTTGAACGCGGCCAATGAAAAATTTGGTTTCGTGCCGAATTTGCTTGGCGAATTTGCCGAGTCACCGGCCGTATTGGAAGGGTATCTAAAGTTGGACGAAATTGTTGGTAAAACAGAATTTACCCCGGTCGAACAGCAGATCGCTATTCTCGCTGTAAGCATAGAAAATGAGTGCCATTATTGCTCTGCTGTCCATTCCACGATACTAAAAAACCAGTTGGAGGTAGGTGCAGAAATCGTGGAGTCGGTACGGAAAGGAGGGCCGGTAGCGGATAAGAAGCTGAATGCATTGGTTAATTACGTTCGTGCAACTGTAAAACAGCGCGGCAATCAGGACGATGCAACGGTTCAGAAGTTCTTGGATGCCGGTTTCTCAAAGCGTCAGGCCCTGGAAGTAAATCTGATTATTGCACTGAAAACAATCAGCAATTACACCAATCACCTGGCCGATACGCCGTTAGACGAAGCGTTTAAACCGGAAAAACTGGAATTTTCGGTTGCTTAACCCATAAGCCTTAACCATTTATTTAAAAAACAAAGACCTGGGGAGATCCCCAGGTCTTTTATCCTTTATAGTAAGGTAAAACCAAATCCCTTGATTTATTAAGTTTCCATTCTCATCGGATCTGCATGCTTATTGATTATTTGTTTTTCATACGCATTAAATGTTCTTTGGCGCAATAGGAAGCCACAACGCCCTCCCCGGTAGCGGCCGCGATCTGGGTGGTCGCTCCTTTGCGGCAATCTCCCGCCACGAAAACACCCGGCACGCTGGTCCGAACAGATCCGGATTCAGTTACGACAAAACCATGTTCATCTCGCTCTACAAATCCCTCTAGAAAATCGGTATTCGGGGTTAAGCCAATGAAAACGAAGGCTCCCTGTGCCTCAATGGTCTCTTCCTCGTCGGTTTCATTGTTTTTAACTTTCACGGCATCAAGGGAATTACCGTTGTCGGAGAGAAATGCGAGGCTGTCCCGATTATACAGCGGTTGGATATTGTCATACTCCTGCATCTTGTCGATAGCAGTCGGGGAGGCGGAGAAGGATTCGTTTTTATTGACGATAGTCACCGATTTACAGAATTCGGCCAGATAAATACTTTCTTCAACGGCGGTATTGCCCCCGCCGATAACCACAACGTCCTTATCCTTGTAAAAGGGGCCGTCGCAGGTAGCACAAAAATGGATTCCGGCTCCGATTAACTCCTCTTCCCCGGGGATATTAAGCGTTTTATAGGTGGAACCGGTGGCGATCACGACCGTCTTGCCTCGTACGGCTCCCATGTTGGTTTGCAGGGTGAAATCGTGTTCATTCTTGCTGATCTCGGTAACTTCGGATCCTTGGCGAATGTCGGTGCCGTAGGTGCGGGTCTGATCGGCCATTCGGTTCATTAAATCCGGTCCGGAGATATCCTTAAAACCCGGATAGTTTTCGATCTTATCGGTTAGATAGGCGTTCCCCCCGATATTCTGTTTTTCAAGAATGATGGTGGACAATCGTTCCCGCTGCGTATAGATTGAGGTGGTGAGACCGGCCGCGCCCGCCCCAACAACCACCACATCATAACACTCAACTGCGTCGGATTCATCAATATCAAGCGTTTCGCGCAACTGGTTATTGTCGGGGTTCGCGAATATCGCTCCATCAATATCAAATGTGGGGATGATTCGTTTCCCCTCGTTCATCTCCTCAACTTTGGAGGCCGCATCTTCCTCTTTATCGATATCAATAAACTGGTAATCGATTTCATGCTTATCCAGATACGATTTGGCGCGTTGACAATCGGGACACCAATTGGCCCCGTACATCTTGATTGTTGGCATATTAGAAGGATTTTTTATTCTATATTATATGTTATTTAAATTGTTTTTTAACATGACCGACATCATCTTCAACTAAAAATTAGCTTTAATGTGTTATTCGATGAAGTTCATTAATTGCAAGGGATTTTTATTTAACAATACATCGTATTTAGACAGATATTTTTAAGCGTTTCAGATAATGCCGGTCGTATGAAGAGACGTTTTATGATTTTTATATGGGTTCGGTCTCTTGCAGCGGATCGTATTCCATCAGCGTGGCTTGCTTCGGATGACTAACGATATTCTCTACTTTTTTACGTAAATATCCCCTGTGTTGTAAAGCCATATTAAATTATTCAGAGCCGAGCAATCGTTCATAGTCTTCTTTCATCCAAACGAGTAGTGTGCTGCTTGAGATCAGGGAAGTAATCATGAATGTTTTGGCAATTTGCTCCTCTGAGACCCCTGATATTTGGCTTTTTGTATATGGGCCTTGGTGCAGTGCGGACATCGGCCCACCGTGGAAGCGGCAGCCGCAATAAGCTCCTTCGTTAGCCGGTCCAATTCTCCGGAATCATACACCGAATTATGGAACTCTTCCCATTTTTCCGCCATTTCGGGAGCCAACGATTGAAACCAGCTTTGATTTGCAGCTTGTGAACTCATAATATTTTTTTTGAGGGTTAGAAGTCGGTATTATCTTTTTGGATATCGATGATGATCGATAATAAAGAATAGATTTATTGCGATTTTTGGTCCAGCAGACGATATTTCTCAATCAGGACTTTGGCCATAATGGAATCCCAGATGTAGTTGCGAGGGGAATTAATTACGCTGTAGTCCGGACTGAACGATTCCCAGAAGTTGTGATTTTTTCGGAGCTGGGTGACCACCGCCTTGGTCATTTTATCCGCCAGCGTAATCGCTTCTTTATTATATCCATAATTCATAAGTCCGTCCATCACCATATAATCCCACAGGAGCCAAACCGGCCCGTTCCACTTGCAGCATTGATCTACATACGCGCTGTAATGGGGGTCGGAGGCTGAAAGCGTTGGCACACCGTATTTACGCCAGAAGGTGGAGGTATCTGTCAAATGCTTATTGACGAGTACTTCGGCCCGATCCTTCGGAGCGACCTCGGCCCAGAGCGAAAGAAATCCGATGATCTCCTTACGCTTCAAGTTGCGTGTTTTAAACTGGAACTCGTGGGTTTGTTTGTCGATGTGATAGTAAAATTGATCTTCCTCGCTCCACATTGTTTCGTTGATGAGATCGGCAATGTGGCTCGCTTGTTTTTTCCACTGGTTGGCTTCCTGCGTCTTACCCAGCTCCCGGGCCATTTTTTCCAGGTAATGCATTTCATTAACCACCATCAAAGACAGGTCCAGGTCCTCCAGCTCATCGGATATATCCTCTTTATCCACATCGAGTTGCCGTTCTTCCGAAACCTGGAAAATAACGTTGTACCAGTCCCGGACGTTTTCAATCAGTCCGTACGGACCCCATTCAAAGAGTCGGTCGCTATCATCGTCGCGGTTTTTTTCCAGCCATCTGACATAGGAAGCCCCGGTCCGATATGCAACGCGTAAAAACTCCTTGTTTTGGGTGACCTCATACATCTCCCAGTTGATCCATGAGTAGAACGGAGCTGAGGTGGTGGGTTCTCCTTTGTGGGGATACGTTTGAGGTCCGCGGGGGCCGTGACGGTAGGCGATGAGTCCGTCTTCGCCCTGCTGTTCCATATACACGCGTTGGGAGCCCTCCGCCGACTTGGCATCCAGGTAGACGTAGGGGATCATGCTGAGTGATTCGTGCAGGACCTGGTGGCCGTGACCCCACCCCCATTTGGGATTGCGTGAGAAAACATAAAAATTATGGCTTGTTTTACCGCTCGGTGGCATCATGTTTCCGCGAGCAAGGTTGAAAGCGCCGAGATAGACCAGCTTTTCGGCCTCGGTTTCGAAATCGAGGCGGGGCACGGATGAAAAAAGTTCAACGTTGCGATCGGTGTGGGGCTGAAGTCGTTCTGATTTCAAACGTTTCATTTGTTTGACGGCATCGGCCACGGGTTCTGAAACACCCTGACTGGTGCGTATATAGCGGACGGTCTCGGATTCTCCCGGGGCCAGTTCAAAACGATGCTGCAATACGACGCGATCGATTTGTCCGTCGGACTCGTTGTTCAGTTCTACATTTTCACGGTCTGAAATAATGCGATTAAAAGCCGACAGCCCTTCTTTGTAAATCCCGTGACTGTGCGGGTCTTTATTTATAGCAAAAAGATCATGCCACTCAGTCGGATAGGGGTAGCCTTTATAGAGATTGCTGGTGACCCGCTTTCTTGTTTCTTTCCGATAGGTCTGAAATCCGTTGAGGTCCGACCGATACCGATTGGCAAGAAATACATTCGAAGAGTAGGTGAACGTGGGATAAAGATCGATAGTCAGCGAGTCGTTGCCCGTATTTGTGATATGCATCTCAACCAGCGCCGATTTGGAGGAGTAGACGAAAAACGTTTCCTCCACTTTAACCTTGTTGAATGGCATATATTCGAGCAGGGCCATATCCGGAAAGGAGGCCGTCACCACCGGTCGTTTGTGGTACTCACTCATTTGATCCACGATCACTTTATTGATCCGCCATACGGCATAAATGGAGCCGGCGTGATCACTGCTATAGTTCAGCGGGTTTTCGTCCGTATAATAATCCATCTTATAAGCTTTATCGCCATACAGCCGGGAGCGTTCCATGGCGGCTGCATAGGTCGTGTATAAAGGATCATCAGACTGAGCATCCAGGGTAAGGAATGGATCGGACACCTCTGGTTGTTGAGCGGAAACGGTGGAAAGTGGACAAATTCCCATCGCAATAATAAGAGCAATGGATAGCAACAGAGAATGAAAATCTCTACCGTTCGGTATTAATTTCTGCATGATATGGTTTTTAACCTCGTAAGATATTTGGCATTAGCGGCATGCTCCAATGTATAAGATGATTTGAACGTAGCAAGTATTACTTTTTCAGAAATTTGAGTAAAACTCATTCGGTTTTCTGATCAATGGTTCTGTAATTAAACACCATCGTCTAAGTACTAACGGGATTATATATTGAGTATACGGAAAAAGGCAATTTACAGATAAAATAGACACACCGATCAATGTCCAATTTGCCTGATATTATTAATTTGGTTGCAAGTTATAGATAAAATACCAAGTTTATATATACAATATAGTTCGGATTATTTACAGGTTAAGATCAAGGCTGAAAGAGATTGGTTATCATTAAAGGATGAAGGATTAGACCACGCAGGGGATCTGTTTGGCCCGTAATGGTGGATGTTATTGCTTGAGGATTGTGACTGTAGGAAAGTGTTTGGTATCCTGCCGGGGGCTGTAGCTTCGGCAAATGGTACGTGGTTTCAGAAGGACCCGAAGAGAGGCCTTATAATCGTTTGCATTTTTTCGTATCAGGCAAGTGATAGAAGAGCGGTATGTAGAGGTGCGCGATGACGAAGCGGACCTCGCTCCCTGTACTTGCCGGTACGGTACGACCTGAATTTCATGACTGGATCATACATTTACATAGCGACAGCCTTAAACCATGATATGTCTTATGACTAAGATCAAGAGAACTACCTCAACCCTGAAAAGTGCCAGCCACCCGGTTATCCGGGGGAACGCCTTTCGATCGCAGAAAACGAAAATTGGATGCGGCTTTAATAGCCAGCGCCTTCCCGCCCAGATGAACGCAATCTAACGGATCCAGCGCCTGCCGGGCCAATCTAAACTCTTGATCACGATCAAAACCCTGCAGAATTTCAGTGAGAATAATATCCCCGATGAGAACGGTTCGCTCTGAAAGCAGTTGGTGGAGGCTATCCGTTTGTTTGTTGACTACGCCATTGAAATAGTCAATCCATACGCTGGTATCTACTAAAATCACTGTTTGTCAGACCTCAGAGCTTCCAAATCCCCTTCCCAGTGCAATTTTCCGCGCAAGTCTTTGATGCTTTCCTGCTTTTTGCGCTGAACTAACAATTTCAATCCTTCCTGCACGGCAGCCTTTTTTGTTTTTAATCCGCTTACTTTCAACGCTTCATCCATCAAGTCATCATCGATTACTATATTTGTTCGCATAACGCTATAGGGATAGTGAATGTGTATTTTTTATCAATCTATACACATAACTTGTAAAATCCTAATTTGTTGTGCGTCTGTTCGTCCGGTTCCAAGTGACAATAGATCGTACCTGGACCAGAATATATAGCTTTTCTATATAGATTGATCCCGGCTTTAATCCTTACACCTGACGGAAGTGTAAAGGTGATTAGGGGGTTGTTAAGGAAGATTTGATAGGAGTGATAATTAATTTATTGTAAGGTCGGGCCAGGCAATGGTTGATTTTGATGAACTTAATGATAGACAGAAAAAGGCTCTGGAACTGGCTGAAAAAGGATCTGTTAGAACCAAAGATTTATCAGAAATATTTAATGAAGTTAGAGCTACCTTAACCGTAAATACAGGCAATTTTCGGACCATCCCTGGTAACAGCCATAAAAAAACCCCGGACAAAGCCGGGGTTCTATATATACAGGAAAATGTATAACTTGAGCCGTGTTAAGCTATGCTTCGAACGTTAATAGCACTTAAGCCCTTGGGTGTTTCTTCGACGTCAAATTCTACAGCTTCACCATCATTCAAGCCCTGGTTATAACCGAGGCTTTCAACATTGTTACGGTGAACGAAGATATCTTTGTCGCCTTCATCGGGCGCGATGAATCCAAATCCTTTTTCGGAGTCGAAAAATTTAATTTTGCCTTGTTGTGACATATGTATTGTGTTTTTGCACCCTTAGGTTTCTCTTGTGAAAGGAGTTGTATTAACGCGTCAGATCAGTAAAGGTCGCTTATCAGGTGAGTCGTTAAAAGTTAATTAATGCTCCAAGGTACGGCTAATAATCTGGAATACCTATTTATTATTTAGGAAGGGATGAATAATGAATTATAGCGAATATCAGTTTTCTGCGCGGTAAAAACCGCTAAGTCCAATAAAAACCGGAGGATATACTCCTTCAAACAATTCTTCTATGTCAGAGCTAGATCCAAAAAATTTCAATGAAGATCAACAAACGGAGTTTAAAGAGTCATTCAAAGAGCCGGCTTTAAAAGCGCTGTGTGCTTTTGCCAATAAAGAGGGAGGTTCTGTATTCGTACCTTTAAATGATAAAGGGGTTATAGTGGAAGAGTCGTGGAGTGAGGAGAAGATTGAAGATATAGCAAATAGAGTGATTAATAATCTTGGCATACAGCCGAGTATAAGGAGTCATCATTGGAGAGAGCAAAACTATATAGAAATTAACGTCCCTAAAGTAGAGAGTCCGATACCCCTCAAAGGTCGATATTACATAAGAGTTGGCAATACAACCCAACGAATGAATCCCGAGCAGTTAAAAAGCCGAATGTTGGAATCGGTTCCGTGGGATACGCAAATTGTCGAGAATATATCTTTAGCAGATTTAGATGAAAGCGAAATTAAAAGATTTGCAAAATCCGGACAAGAAGCCGGACGAATAAGTGCCGAGATAGATCCGACCGAACCCGAAGAGATCTTAAAACGGACCCATTTGCTGAGAGAAGAGGGATTTACAAATGCCTGTTTATTGTTATTTGGGAAGAAACCACAGCGTCACTTTCCATCCGCTAATATTCGTTTGAGTGAATTCGCGTCAGAAACAGAGATTATTAATGATAAAACGGTCAAGGGTAATTTATTCCAGCAAGTCCGCAAGTCAGAGGAGGTTGTCAAAGATCACATGAAACATGGGTATGAAGTATCAGAACAGAAATTTATGAGGGAGGAACGTTGGACCTATCCCCTGCCGGCAATTCGAGAAGGGATTATGAATGCAGTGATTCACCGTGATTACTATAAACAAGGGTCTCAAATTCAGGTTAAACTCTTTGATAATCGTATAAGTATATTCAGTCCCGGGGGACTTCCAGACCGCTTAAGTGTTGATGATTTATTAACCACTCACCCATCGGTACGGCGCAATAATTTGTTGGCAGATATTTTCTTTAGAGCCGGACTGATAGAGGCCTTTGGTACCGGGATTTCAAGGATTAGGAAATCTCTGGACAGAGCAGGTTTGCCGGCGCCTGAATTCGAGGATAAAGGGCATTCCTTCGTGATGACGTTATATCAACAGTTTGAAGGCAAGGCCGGGGAGGCGACGGTCGATTTTGATGAACTTAATGATAGACAGAAAAAGGCGCTTGAATTAGCTGAAGAAGGTTCGATTAGAACCAAAGATTTAACAGGAATATTTAATGAAGTTGAAAAAAGGACAATCCGGAGAGATTTAAGGGAGCTAGTGAAGAAAGGACTATTAAAGGCAAAAGGAAAAACGCGCAATCGATATTACGAATTAAAAAATACTTCTGATTAATATTCGGACATGATTCGGACATTTCGGACATAATTCGGACATTTCTACCGTTGTAATAAACTTGCATTCGGGTATGTTAGATTCTTTAACCGTAAACATTTCACTATAACTATCCCCAGAATACATGTATCGGATCCTTTCGGACCTTCTCCAGGAAAAGACTCAACGACCCCACCTCCGGTTTGGGGTCGTATGCAGTCCATTTCAAATTGCCGCGCTGCCAGTATATTTTCCAGATTTCCCGTGATCGCACCCAGGTTGCTTTGGCAATATCCGGAAATGGCGATTTATTGGGAAAAAAGGAGAAAAGTTTATCTGTTTTTTGAACAAGTACACTGAGGAGAAGTTATAGTTTATCCTTTTCTTCCGGCTCTTCATCCGGAACTTTTGAGAGTACCTGGTCGAATTTTTCGCGGGAACCCAACTTTCCCCTTTCTCTTAAATACTCTTCCGTCATCAAGGCCGATATTTTTTCAGAGACCGCAGAATTAATGAGTTGATTCATAGATACACCTTCTTTTTCGGCCAGTTCTCGTATCTTTTCATGCATCGAGTCGGGGATGCGTATGCTTAAGGTGCTCATGATTCACCGATTTTAATTAAAAATTGGTTATATTTTCTGATCGAAGTGTTATTATATTGATTGAATTCAACCACCATCCTTACAAAATTGACAGTAGCTAAATTAGCTTGTTGGCCAAAGACCGTTACCAATATTCAATCGTTTTGTTATATTAAAATAGACGAATTGATTTAAAAAAAGTGAGAGTAGTTATGAATCTTCAAAAAAGAATAAAAACAGATTAGCTATGGTAATTGCGTTACTATATTCAATAGTATAACTTCCAAATTCATCATAACACATAAGGGAAATGCCCAAAAAATACGCCGCCTTCGACATTGAAACCGCCAAGGTGTTGCCGGCCAGTGCCGACGACCTGAAAAGCCACCGACCTCTGGGGATTAGTTGCGCTGCATTGTGGTGTACCGACCAAGACGAACCTGAACTTTTTTACTCCCAAACTCCTGATGCATCTCCCGCTCCACGGATGTCCCGGCAGGATGTTAGTGCGCTGGTTACCGAGCTTGAGCAAAAAGTTGACGAGGGATATACGATCGTAACGCACAACGGAGTCGGATTCGATTTCGACATCCTCGCCGAAGAGTCCGACCAATTTGCCCCCTGCCGCCGCCTTGCCCTTGGACACGTTGATATGATGTATCACTTTTTCTGCGGCAAAGGCTTTCCCATAGCCCTGGATAAGGCCGCAGAAGCGCTGAACCTCGATAAAAAATCCGATGTAGAGGGATCCAAAGCCCCAAAACTTTGGCAAGAGGGGGATTACGAGCGGGTGCTTGAATATGTAGCTCAAGACTGCCGACTCACATTAGACGTGGCCGAAAAAAGCTAAGAAAGAGGATATATCAGCTGGATCACCCGCAAAGGCAAAAGGTCGCGATTCGACCTCCCCTCCGGGTGGCTGTCCGTCGAAAAAGCCACTGAATTGCCAAAACCCGATACCTCCTGGATGGATAATCCATGGAAACGATCGAAATTTACCGGTTGGTTGAAGTAAAAATGTCAATATAAACAATGAGTGTCACGCTAAAACAGTTCGAGTCGATCACGAGCGATAAAATACGTCGCCGGGGGCGTAAATATTACCGGAACGGCAGGGTCCGGTCATTGAGTGAACAGGAATCGGGTATATGGACCGGTATCGTCCATGGCACGGTCCCGTACCGGTTGGAGATCCATCTGGGGAATCAACATGAAATCGAAAAGGTGGGATGCAATTGCCCTTATGATTACGGACTCATTTGCAAACATCTGGCGGCCGTTTTTTATACTTTGAGAGAGCGTTTGTATGGGGATGCGTCTGCGGACGGAGAGAACGGATCGGGAGTGCCCGCTAGAGAAATCGACATGCTGCAAATAGAATACATCGACGTCAAGCGAAAATCCGATGCCCGACAGATTGAAGAGCGACTCGAAAGCCTGTCGGATGAGAATGTCCGCGACTATTTAAAATCTATCCTGCTGGATGATCCGCGGTTGCGGACTGAATTTCTGATCGATTTCCAACCAGAAGATCGGTTTCCGGAGAAGCAGGAGGTCCGCCGTTGGATTCGCGATGTGTTGATGCTGGCCGGGTACCGTGATTATGATTACAATTCGCAAAGCATTTTTACGTACGAGGATGCAGGTCCGCTGTATCGACTTGTCGATCTGGCGGCGGAGTACGAGGCCAACGGGTTCTACGAGCAGATGCTGGATATCTGCCTGTCGATGCTTGACGAGGCGCTGCACGGCGATTATGAGATTTATCTTTCCGGTACGCATCTGCAATCCGTACTTGACGGGACGTTTGATCTGCTTTTCGGGTTAGCGGACATCAATCCGGATTCGGCCGCGGGACAGCGATTGTTTGAATACTGTCTGCATCAATATCAAAATGCGAAGAAGGATTTAGGGAAATATAGGTCCGATTATTTGAATTTGGCCCGTTTTCTGGCACATACTTCCCAACAGTATGAGAAGCTGGAGGCATTGTTATGGGAGGAACTGGAGGAGTTGCAGCAGGAGGAGACCTATTATGGCAATGAGTACAGAATCGAGCAGCGGGTACAGGATCTGATGCAAATTTACGGGGAACAGGGTAAAACCGGTCCGATGCAGAAGTTGCTGGATCAGTTCAGGGGATTATCGGGAATTCGTAGAATTTTGATTGAGCAGGCATTGGATCGCGATGATTATGAGGAAGTTGAAAAGTTGGCCCGGGAGGGACGCAGGTTGAATGAAGAGGACGGTGGACGGAATAAGCAGTGGACCCGCTGGCTTTTGGAAGTGGCCAGAGAACGAGAGGATATCGAGGAACAGCGATCCTATTGCCGAGAATTGTTGATGGAAACTCGCCAATTTGAGTGGTATCAGCAGTTGAAATCGCTCTACGAAGAGACCGAATGGGAGGATATATCCGAAGATATCATCGATCGCCTGCATGAATCATCCCACGTGAATGTTTCGTTGATGGCTTCCATTTATGCTGAGGAAAAGCAGTGGGAGGACCTACTGACGCTGGCCCGGCATGACTTTAACCTGGGGATGTTGGATCGATACAGTCGTCTGCTCGCCGATAAATTTTACGAGGAGTGGGTCGAAATATATAAGAACCTGATCGATGATTTCCTCAGGAGAAATAAGGGCAGGGGGAATTACCAGGCAGTATGCGAAGATTTGGATACCATAACGCGCTTGGGAGACAGGGAAGATGCCCGGAAAATTGCCACATATTTGAGGGAAGAATTCAGTAACCGTCCGGCGCTGAAAGATGAACTTCACAAGGGCGGGTATTGATAATCGTATAAGTATATTCAGACCGGGAGACTTCCAGGCCGCTTAAGTGTTGATGATTTATTAACCACTCACCCCTCGGCACAGCGCAATAATTGTTGGCAGATATTTTCTACAGAGCCGGGCTGATTGAGGCAAAAGGGAAACCGCATAATCGATATTACGAACTAAAAAATACTTCTGATTAA
>CAJXOW010000024.1 GCA_913057825.1 uncultured Balneolaceae bacterium
TGGTATCGCCTCCGAATCCGAAGAAGAAGTCGAATCAGATATTTACCAGGAGCCGTCGGATGAGGCTGCAGAAGAAGCCCAGGGAGATATGAGTAAAATTGACGAGTTGAAGCAGGACCTGGAAAAAGCGATTGAAAAGGAGGAGTATGAAAAAGCGGCCAAACTCAGAGACCAGATCAAAAAATTAAAAGGATAGTTTCTTGCAGATCGAATCACTTGCGTATGATAAGCTACCGTTCACTCCTTTATTTAAATCTTACATCCGGCAATTTGAGCAACTGACGGACTACTACCATTATCCTCCCTTTGCGGCCGATAGTTTCAAGCAGAGAGCACATTACCTGGAGGATAATCATGCAATGGATCGGAGTGAACTGGTCCGCTGGCTTACCACTTTCAATGAATCCCATGGAGCCTCCCGGGAGACGCTGAATAATATCGACCGACTGAGCCGGGAAGAATCTGTAGCAATCGTGACCGGTCAGCAGGTAAATGTGCTCGGCGGACCTCTTTTTACGGTATATAAAACCCTCACGACGATACACCTGGCCGATTATTGGGAGGAGAAGCTCGGTCGACCGGTCCTGCCGGTTTTCTGGATGGGGGATGAGGATCACGATTATGAGGAAATCAAACGCGTGATTCTCCCCAAATCGGATGATGTCTTTGAGCTGGAGTACGAACGCCCCATTTCTCGGGAAGAGGCAGTATCCCATATTGAGCTGGATGAACGGTATACGGAATTGCGTGCCTACCTGGAACAGGAACTGATTGACACCGATTTTTCTGAGAATTTATGGTCGTTCGTTGATGAATCTTATCAGGAAGGACGAACCTTTGGTGAAGCTTTTGGCCGGCTGTTGCTGCAAATCTTTGGCAACCACGGCCTGGTCCTGGCGGGTAGTCATGACCGCGACATTAAACAGGTCATGTCTGAGCCGCTTCAACGCAGTGTGAGAAAGTCCGACGAAATTCGAAAAGCCCTGGAAGACCAGAGCCAGCCTTTGGCCGAACAGTTTCATCAACAGGTGACCATTTTTGACTCCAATCTTTTCCTGCATTCTGAAGAAGACGGTAGGGTAAAGATTCATAAGGATGAGCAAGCATGGTATACCGACGGGGGACATCGATGGAGCCAAGATGAGTTGCTGCAAAAGATCGATGAAAAGCCCGAGCAATTTTCACCCAATGTTTTTTTACGGCCAATTTTGCAAGACCATCTGCTACCCACCCTTGGCTACGTCGGGGGACCCGGGGAAATTGCGTATTACGGTCAGATGAAAAAAATGTATGAAGAATTTGAACTGCAGATGCCGATTGTGGTACCCCGATTGAGTGCAACGGTGATGGAATCCAATATTGACCGAATTTACAAGAAGCTTCCTTTCGAGATATCAGATTATCAGCAGCGAATAGAAGATCTTGAGTCGGCATTTGCCCGTGAAGCCGAAGACGTTGATGTGGATCAGTTATTTGAGGACTGGAAGAAACAGGTGCAGGAATTGTCGGACGAGAAATCGGAAGAAATCGAGGAGATCGATCCCACCCTGGTTAAAGCAGTTGGAAAAGCGACGGCCGTCTATTTTAACGAGTTGGACAAGCTAAGAGGCAAAGTGCACCGTTCGACTAAAAAGCAGGAGGAGATTCAACTAAATCGCATCCGCAAAATCAAGCATCAACTTTTCCCGAATGACGAGCTTCAAGAGCGGGTCATAAGTTTCATTTATTATATGAATAAATACGGGGTCGACGTTTGGGATCGGGTATTGGATCAATTATCGTATGACGAAAACTACCGGGAACATCAAATCATCCATTTATAAGGTGAGCAGCTCCGATTCGATTGCGCAAAAGAAAAAGAAAAAGCGTGAGGAGTTTTTGCAGCGCCGGAACGACTTAAGCGACGGGGAGTATCGAAAAGCCTCGGCGGCCATTGCCCGTACCGTGTTTGATCAGCCGGAGTATCGTGAGGCCAGGGTGATTCATTGCTACGTTTCGATGAATGATCGCAAAGAAGTGGAGACGCATGCCTTGATCAAGCGGATGATTCAAGAGGGAAAAAAGGCGGTGGTTCCCCGGGTGGATTTCGAAAATCGTTCGATGGAGCACCTGCATTTAACCTCCTTCGATCGACTCGAAAAAAACGACTGGGGAATTCTGGAACCCCGTTCCGGAGCCAGGGTATATCCCAAAGATTTAGAACTGGTGATAGTCCCGATGGCCGGCGGAGATACAAAATTGAATCGGATCGGCTACGGAGGCGGATTTTACGACAGATTTTTGAGTGATTTGGATATCCCCCGGCTGGGACTCGCCTTTGATTGCTGTATCGAGGATCAGCCCCTGCCGACGAACGAGCACGATGTGCCGCTGACCAAAATTATTACCGAGAAGCGTGTTTTAACCTAGCCCCTCGCATCGCTCGGGGGATTAATAATTTAAGATTTAAAATTTAAAATTAATGGACGACATTTGCCGGCATTTATGGAAAAGAACGGCAACCGCGATAAATGTACCAACCTGTATTACCGACTTACTTTAATAAAACCGGTGCCGCCAAATACTTTATGAAAGCCAATCAACAACCATTAATCTTGAAATGTGACCTAAATTTTAAATCTTAAATTATCCTTTCCTGAAAAATTCAAAATTCCTGTAACAAACCCGGCCAGAGTCTCGTATGATTTATTAAGAATTAAGAACTATTATACGATCCAAAAAGGCGAGGACTCACGATGAACTTCGAAGAAAGGGATTTACATTACACCATGGAAGAATTCCTTGATGAGGGCCAGGGCAATCAGAATATCTGGAACATTGCCACTATATCAGGTTTGGTTATTATTTTTCTGACCTTCACCTATGTGGTTCAAGCCCTGGTGGGTGGATATTGGGGACCGGATCTGACGGGCTTGATGCAAATACTGCCCGTAATTGGTGGAGTGCTGTTGATTATCGTGGGATTTGGATTTCTAGCCGGTAATAAAGAAAAAAAGGAACGGGACATGCTCAAAAACGACATTGAAACAGGATCAGGTGCGGGGAATCACGAGGAAAAAACGGGTTTTGAACGAAAAGCTGCCGACACGAGCGCCGGCAGCCGTGAAAGTGCTGCAGGAGAGGAGGCTTATGACTATGAGCAGAGATCTGCCGGCGGCAGTGAGTATGATCCGTATGCCATGAGGATGCACAAGAAGCTTTACAAGTCGCGAACCGACAAGAAAATGGCCGGAGTGTGCGGCGGACTGGCGCGCTACTTTGGGATGGACTCAACCATCATGCGGTTGATCTTTGTGGTTGCTACATTAATTACTTCAGGTTCGGTTCTTCTTTTGTATATTGCGTTGGCAATTGTATTGAAGAAAGAACCGCCGGATATGATGGAGGATTTTGGCGGGCAAAGCGAAACATGACAAGAATCAACCGACAACGTGCTTATATCATTTGAAGGTATTGATGGTAGCGGAAAATCCACCCAGATTCAGCGACTGGCGGCACGGCTTAAAGATAGCGGGGAACAGGTTGAAACGTTCAGAGAGCCCGGGGGTACCGACGTATCGGAAAAAATAAGATCGATGTTGCTGAACCCGGCCTGCGAGCTGAATGCCGTCACCGAACTGTTCCTGTTTTCAGCCGCCCGGTCCCAGCTAATGACCGAGCAGGTTCTGCCGTTGCTCGAAAAAGGATATGTGGTTATCCTGGACCGGTTTTATGACTCGACCACCGCTTATCAGGGGTATGGACGAGAGTTGATGGACCTGGAAAGCATCGGTAAAATGAATGAGAAGGCCAGCCACGGTCGTGCGCCCGATCTTACAATCTACATGAAACTCACCGTGGAACAGGCCAGGAAACGAACAGAAGGCGGGGAAGCCGACCGGATGGAGCAATCCAGTGACGAATTTTACAAGCGAGTAATTCAGGGATTTGATACCCTCGCCCAAAACAACAAGCGCTTCGTAACCGTAGATGCCACCCAATCCAAGGAAAAAATCGAACAAAAAATCTGGCAAAAAGTACGCTCCCCGTCGAACAAGTAAAAAAATCCCCCATCAAAACTATCACCAAGTTGTGTTCGAAGTGCTCCCACCAACGCAATACGCAACCTAAGTGTAATATTATCTTCAACTTATCGTATAACTTAGTGACTGTCACCCAATAAAGCGTATAGTGATTTTTATCACATTTTGATTGCTGATTAGCCAAATATTGCTTAAATTTAATGCATTGTGGGTTCGGTATGCTAAGCATATCCTCACGGCTTTAAATACCGTCTACGTAATGTTCAGAACAAACATTAAAACCTCTCAATATAGGAAGTAGATAAACAGACTATGGCGCACGAAAGAATAGAAATCGATTTGCCGCTATCTAAAGTGTACGAACTTTTAAGCAATCCCGCCTATTTCCCCCATTTTCTTGAACGTATTGATAATGTGGAAAAGGTGAATTCCCAGACTTACGAGTTCGCTACAGAAATTGGTGGCGATACTTACGAATGGACAACCAACATTATCGATGATTTAAGAAACACACGGTTTGCGTGGATTACCATCAACGGTAATCTAAACCAGACAGGGACGCTGCGATTTACGCCGCTTGACAACGGAGAGCGGACTCGTGTCGATTTTAGTCTCGACTATCGTACTTTTTATGGTGAACCGGATGAAGAATTAGCAGAGTTTATAGAATATCTCCCGGCCCAGATCACCAAAGATCTTGAGCGATTTAAAGAACAGGCTGAAGATGGTACGTTTAAAGAAGCCAGTAAAGAAGCGGAGGCAGAGGCTGCATCCGAAGAGGAAAGCAAGGATTCGGAATCTTCTGCCGAAGAAGAGCAGGAAGTAACGGTATAAGTCCATACCGCACAGTCCGCCGATAAGGGTTCGGTTGTCACTCTACGGTGAATTCGTACAGGACAGTGTGGTGTCACATTTTGTCAAGATGCGCATACGTAGATATGCGCATTTTTTATTTCTGTATACCGGGCTTCTATTTACTTGAGGGCAGTGTGCTTTGTTTTTGATGGCAGTGTCCTCCCCCTTACCCCCTCCGAAGGGGGATGGTTTTTTTACCTCGATTGCCTTCAATTTCCCCCTTCGGAGGGGGTAAGGGGGAGGACATCAAAAGGGAAAAAACAAGAACATCCTGAATTATCATTAATAGCTCCGTACCCCACCTGTATAATGGCTTTAACACTGAAAGAATTTAAATCATCAGAGTTAGTAAATAATCCGTATTGTCTGCTCATAGGACATCCGGTGGAGCATAGTTTGTCGCCCCATATGCATAATGCGGCGGCTGAATACTATGATCTCGACCTCAAATATCTGGCCGTGGATGTGCCAATGAACGATTTATCCTCTTTGCCGCCGGTATTCAACAAGGATCCGTTCGTCGGGGCCAATGTCACGATTCCCCACAAACAACATATGGCTTCGATGGTGGATGAAATAGACGAAGCCGCTGAAAAAATCGGGGCGGTCAATACGATCTACCGTGACAATGACCGGTTGTGGGGTGGAAATACCGATGCCTACGGATTTGCTGTCCCGCTGGAACCCTACCGGGATCTGCTGGATGGAGAACGGGCGATTATTTTTGGTACGGGCGGTGCTTCCAAGGCCGTGGTATTTGCATTGGATAAACTTGGAATGCAGGAAATTGTGCTTGTGTCGCGTAATCCCGGTCGTCGAACCAAAGACGAATGGCCCGCACCGGTAAAAGTGGTGGGTTATGCTAATTGGTCGGCATACGGGAATGAGGCCATGTTGATCGTCAATACTACGCCGCTCGGCATGGAACCGAAAGTCAACAAAAGTCCCATTCGCGAAGGTGAAAAAGGCCTGCTGCAGGATAAGATATGCTACGACATCGTGTATAAACCCCGACAGACTCTCTTCCTGAATAGGGCCGAAGAAGCAGGAGCAACGGTTATTGGGGGATTGGAAATGCTCATTCAGCAGGGGAGCCGTTCGTTTGAACACTGGACCGGTCGACCGTTCCCGATTGACGTCATAAAAAAGAAATTGGAAGATGTCATCTGATTCCACACCTGACTTGCAGGTAATAAAACCTTCCATGTCGGCAGGAAGTGCCCGCATCGAGGCGTTTTTTTCGTTGAAAAATGCGTCCCT
This sequence comes from uncultured Balneolaceae bacterium, assembly GCA_913057825.1. Classification (GTDB taxonomy): domain Bacteria; phylum Bacteroidota; class Rhodothermia; order Balneolales; family Balneolaceae; genus CAJXOW01. Next base: position 6,138 of record CAJXOW010000024.1, read on the forward strand.
GGAAAACGAAACAGGCCGAATTCCGGGCCTGAACCTGGGATTCAATACCGCTGATTCGGAAGAAGTTATAGAACATAACCGGGAGTTGTTATATGAACAGTTGAACCTGGATGCGGATTGGATTGCGCGCGGCGGACAGGTACACAGTACGCGGGTACAGGTAGTTACTTCGGGTGGGTTATATCCCGAAACCGATGGATTGATCACCAGGATTCCCGGACTTGCCCTGGGCATACAGGTGGCGGATTGTGCAGCCGTACTGCTGGCCGATGAAAAGCACGGAGTGATCGGCGCATTTCATGCCGGGTGGCGAGGAGCGTCCGGCGGCATTGTGGATAATGCTGTTGCCACGATGCTGGAGGAAGGAGCTGAAGCAGAAGAGATATCGGTTTACATCAGCCCCTGTATATCAGAGTACCATTTTGAAGTCGGGGAAGAGGTCGCTGAATGTTTTCCGGCTGAAAATGTAGACCGGACCTCCTATGAAAAACCGCATGTTGACCTGAAAGGATATTTGGTGGAGGCGCTGTCATCTCATGGAATAAAACAGGAGCATATCGAGGTAGACCCGGGTTGTACGTATGCAGAATCAGATCGATTTTATTCTTATCGTCGAGAAGGAGAGCAAAGCGGACGCATGTTCGGATTTATAAAAATTAAAGAATCGGGTTGAGACCTGTACAATCCTGTCCGGTGTGTTTAATCTTCTTTGGGCCGGCCATTCTTGTCAATAAGAGAAAAAGTTAACGGTTTCTTTAATAATTGTGTTAAATATTTCTATTTTTGTGCCGTTTGAAACGTGCTGCATTAATTAACGCTATTCGAAATTCGAAAATCCGGGCGGCGCTTCCGAAGCATAATAATTTTCTGGGTATCAATCTGTAATAGTTATGATCGTAGTTTTTAGGTGGAATTATTAATTGTCGGAAAACGAAGAAAAGTATACGAGCGAGGAAGCGCCGCCCGGATTTTCGCATAGCGTCATAAAAGGCCCATATAAACGAAAATTCATAATTTGAACCTGACCAACTTAACAATACTTGGATCCACGGGGTCTATCGGTTCACAAGCCCTTGATATAATCAGGGAGGGAGAGGAACGGTTTGATGTTCGCGCGCTTTCCGCCCACTCCAGTTGGAAGAAGTTGGCCGACCAAATCAATGAATTTTCGCCTCGATATGCTGTCCTGGTTGACGATCGACATAAAGTGGAACTGGAAGATCGGATAAAGGATGACCGGTGTGAAGTACTTTATGGGCAGCACCATCTTGAGAGTTTGGCAGAAGACGCCGATACCGATTGCGTATTGAATAGCCTGGTTGGTTTTTCCGGGTTCATCCCGACGGTAAAAGCGCTGCAGGCAGGTCACCGGGTGGCTCTTGCCAATAAGGAATCGTTAGTGGTGGGCGGCGCCCTGATTACGAAACTGCTCGATGAAAATGAGCAGGCGGAGTTAATTCCTGTCGATTCCGAGCACAGCGCCATGTTGCAATGCCTGGTGGGAGAATCGAGGGAATCTATTGAAAAAATTGTGATAACGGCCAGCGGAGGCCCCTTTTGGGAGTGGAGCAGGGAGCAGATGCAGAAAATTACGGTGGAAGAAGCCCTTGATCATCCCAATTGGTCGATGGGAGCCAAGATAACCGTCGATTCTGCGACGATGATGAATAAAGGACTTGAAATTATTGAAACTTATTGGCTTTTTGGACTTCCATTGTCAAAGATTGAAGCCGTGGTTCATCCACAAAGTATTATTCACTCAATTGTGACATTTACCGACGGATCAAGCAAGGCTCAATTGGGCCCGCCAAATATGAAGGTTCCCATTCAGTATGCACTTACATACCCGAAGCGATCCTATTTACAGGCGGACCGACTCGACTGGGCCGTTTCGCAACAGATGACGTTTGAACCCGTTGATTATGAGCGTTTTCCATGTCTGGGTCTGGCCCGGGAAGCTTTGCAGCGCGAAGAACATGCTCCGGCGGTTTTGAATGCGGCAAATGAAGTGGCTGTTTACCGATTTTTGAATGAGGAAATTGGGTATGTGGATATTCCGGACGTGGTGGAGTCCAGCTTGGACAAAATTGCTTGTAAGGATAATATGTCTGTGGAATCACTTCGGAGTATAGATGAAGAGACCCGGGCATTTGCCCGAGAATTACGACCTAAATCAGTACATTCATAAACCTATAATTTCAGGATTTCTATAAATGGAGTGGATTATTTCAATACTGTCGACGTTGGCCATATTTGTGGCAGCCCTGCTGATCCTGGTGTTTATTCACGAGCTGGGGCACTTTTTGGCGGCCAAGTTATTTAATATGAGAGTGGAGCGTTTTTCGCTTGGTTTCCCTCCCCGACTATTTGGGATCAAATGGGGGGAGACCGATTATTGTGTCTCGGCTACTCCCCTGGGGGGATATGTAAAAATTTCCGGGATGATCGACGAGAGCATGGATACCGATCACCTGGAAAAAGAGCCCGAGCCCTGGGAATTTCGAAGTAAACCTGTATGGCAGCGGATGATCGTAATCAGTGCCGGCGTTATCTTCAACATGCTGCTGGCTGCCGTTATTTTTGCGGGGATGGCGTATACCTATGAGGAAGTGACGGTGCTTCCGGATAGTGTAAAAAACATTTATGTCGCCCCGCAATCGGTGGCGGCGAAAGCCGGCTTTCAGACCGGAGATCAAATTGTGGCGGTCAACGGAGAAGAAGTAGAAGATTTTTCCGAATACTTCAACATGAACCGGTTGATGAGTGGTAATTTGAATTATACGGTAATGCGCGACGGGCAGCAGGTGACGGTGGAAGTCCCCGACTCATTGATCGGTGCTATCAATCAGCGCGGATTTATTTCGCTCGAGAACGCCCTACCCTCGAGTATTTCAAATGTGGTTCCCGATAGTCCGGCTGACAAGGCGGGGTTGCAGGGAGGCGATAAGATTATTGCGATCAACGAGGATTCGGTTAACTACTGGATGCATATGGTGAATATTATTCAGAGCAGTAAGAATGAACTGCAGCTGACCGTCGTGCGTTCGAGGGATACACTGCAAAGATCGCTGACTCCCGATCCTCAGACCGGTAAGATTGGAGTATACCCGGTGGATGCGAAAGAGTACTTCAACGTGAAGCTCACTGAAAATGGATTCTTTGAATCGATCAATAAAGGCATAGTTCGGACGAAAGAGACTACCATGGGTATTATCAATGGTTTTGGAAAAATGATCGGCGGAAGTATTTCCGTGCGTGAAAATCTCGGAGGTCCGGTGGCAATTGCCGCGCTTACGAAGCAGGTGACCGATCAAGCCGGGCTGGCAGGTTTCTGGCAGATCACGGCCTTGCTGAGCGTCACCCTGGCTATTATGAATATCCTTCCCATACCGGTGCTTGACGGCGGACATCTGGTTTTCCTTATTTACGAGGGCATTGCTCGCAGGGAGCCGTCGGCCCGGGTTCGCATGATCCTCCAACAAATCGGTTTCATCCTGCTGATTGGGTTGCTGATTTTTGTCACGTTTAATGACATCATTCGCCAATTTGGCGGGTAGAAGTGATTTGTATCGTTGTTGGATTTTGACAATAGTTGATAGATTGTTCGCCTTCAGGGTCCTCCCCCTGTCCCCCTCCGAAGGGGGAGTGTAAAGCAACCGAGGTGAAAAAACATCCCCCCTTCGGAGGGGGACAGGGGGAGGACATGAAGAATACAATTGAAAAAAATAAACTGAATCACAATACATAATGTTCGCCAAAGAAGGACACACAACCATAGTCATTACCTTGGTCAGCGCCCTCGTGTTGGGTGGTCTGACCTCGATGATCGACCATTGGATAGCTTATATCCTGTTTGCGGTAATCGGCATTGTTACCGGGTTGATTCTGTACTTTTTTCGGGATCCGGATCGTCCGCTGCCCCATGATAACCGACAGATTGTGGCACCGGCAGACGGCAAAGTTATCGAAATTAAAGAAGTGGAAGAACCCGAATACCTGGAGGGAAAAGGCACGCAAATCAGTATCTTTCTGTCCATTCTTGACGTACATGTCAACCGCATCCCGATGTCCGGTACGCTTGAATACCTGAAATACCATCCGGGCGAATACCTGGTGGCATGGCATGAGAAATCCTCCGAACTCAACGAAAGAGCAGATTTCGGAGTTAAGCATGAATCGGGTTTGAAAATATTTTTCAGGCAGATTACCGGATTTCTGGCGAGACGCATCGTCTATCATGTTGGGGAGGGTGATTATGTGCGGGCAGGAGAACGCTTCGGGATGATGAAGTTTGGATCCCGAATGGACATTATTTTACCTGAAGAAGTGGATATTACGATTAATGAAGGGGATCATACGACAGGTGGAGAAAGCATCTTGGGAAGAATACAAAAACAAAAGAATGAAATATCCGATACAGAAGAAAAAGCGAAAGTTTAGTAGGAAAAAACGCGAGAAAAAAGACAAGAAGTCACAGCCTATACCAAGGATCGTAATCCCCAGTTTTTTTACTCTGATGAACCTGCTTTGCGGGTTCCTGGCGATTATCTATGTGGCTGAAGCGGCAAATCCCGGCGAACCGCAGTTTATGTACGCAGCGTGGTTGATTGTGCTGGCGGGCCTTTTTGATGCGATGGACGGCTTCATGGCCCGGGTGGCCAATGCCACGAGCGAATTCGGTATCCAGCTTGATTCTATCGCGGATATCGTTTCGTTTGGTGTCGCTCCCGGGTTCCTGGTGTATCATTATGGGTTGGAAGAGCTTCAATTCCTGGGAGTCGTTATTGCTGCTTTGTCCCCCATTTGCGGGGCCGTCCGGCTGGCACGGTTTAACGTGGAGGCCCACGATGTGAAAGGCGACTTTTTTCGCGGCTTGCCGATTCCGGCACACGCGCTCATTATCAGCTCTTTTTATTTAACGTTTTCAGCCAATCCCGAACTGTTCAGCGGATTTAAGTACGGGGTAACCAGCATCCTGATTCCCGTGCAAATACTTGTCACTTTCCTGATGGTCACTACCATACCCTTCGACAAAATCCCGCGGTTCGACAAAACAAGTATTAAGGAGCACAAAGGACGCTATTTATTATTCATTGGCTACCTGATAGCCATTGTTTTGTTCCAGGAATACGGATTAATGGCTGTCTTCACCATGGTCATAGCCCGCGGCCTGGTACTGGGTTTAATCAAGTTTTATAAACAGGCATTTGGTGAAGACGATGAACCGGAAGAGGATGAAACGGTCGTGATTGAGGATTACCAGTCTGGCAATTGATTCCTCGCTTCGCTCGGAATCAGTGATTAGTAATTAATAATTAATGATTGATGATTGGAAGTGGTCGAGTTAATCGGTGACTCTTCCAAAACGTATAATTTGTATTCAATTTTTAGGACGAGCTATTTCAGTGAATTACAGCAACAAAAAAATAATTAATCATAAATCATTAATTATTAATCATAAATTCCGAGCGTAGCGAGGCATGCAGCGAGGAATCACGCAAGAGTGCTAAAGTCAACGTCCCTTAGTACCTGATAAACCTGCCGGGCGGCGTTACCGTCTCCGTATGGGCTTTGGGCGTATGACATCTGCTGGTATGCGGTCTCCTGGGTGAGCAGTATTTCGGTCTCCTTGATGATGGTATTCGGATCCGTGCCTACCAGCTTTCCCTGTCCCGACTCGATAATTTCTTTCCGTTCAGTAGTTTGACGCAGGATAAGAACCGGTTTTCCGAGGGCGGGAGCTTCTTCCTGTACACCTCCGGAATCAGTCAGAATTAAGTACGATCGATTCATGACGGCCAGGAAGTCGAAGTACTCCATCGGTCCCACCACGTGAATTCGCTCACGGCCCCCAAGCATCTGTTGGGCAGCGTCCATGACCACGGGATTGGGATGCGCCGGGAATATCACTTCCACGTCTGGAAACGCCTCGGTGATTTCGGTGATCGATTGGAAAATATTTCGTTGTTCTTTCCCCCAGTTTTCCCTGCGGTGAGAAGTGAGCAGTAAAATTCGATGGTCGGGATCTATCGACTCCAGAACCTCAGGGGGGGAGGTCGAGGTTTCAAGTTCCTTTTGTATGCTTTTCAAGGCGTCAATAACGGGATTGCCCGTGACGTAGATGGAATCGCCGGGGATATTTTCGTCCAATAACGTCTGACGGTTAAATTCAGTGGCCGCCAGGTGCAGGGAGGTCAGCTGAGTGATCAGCCGGCGATTGATCTCTTCCGGAAACGGGTCGTACCGGCGGCCCGAACGCAATCCCGCTTCAAGATGAATAACCGGTATCTGTTGGTAAAAACCGGAATGAGCGGCAAGATAGGCGGAGGTCGTATCACCCTGGACCATGAGGGCCTCGGGATCTTCTTTTTCGTATATATCCGGCATCTTATCGAGCACGGAGCGAGTGATGTGTGACAAATCCTGGTTGGGTATCATGATGTCCAGGTCATAGTCCGGTTCTATGTCGAAAAACTGGAAAATCGGTCGGACGAGGTCGCGGTGTTGACCGGTAAAAATTACTTTTACGGTAAAAGCATCGGTCCCCTGAAGTTCATTAATGACGGGCGAAAGTTTAATGGCTTCGGGCCGCGTACCCAGGACGATAAGAAGTTTTCGGGGATTCATTATGTGGATATGGATTTATATAATTCAGCCGTCTGCTCCGCAATACGGGGCCATAAATAATTCGATCGAATATGTTTCTTTAAGCCGGGATCCGTCGAGGTATTCAAAGCCTTCTCAATGGCATTTCGGATAGATGATACAGATTCTGGATCAAGGTAATAAGCAAAATCTTTAAAATACTCCCGCGGCCCGCCCCGCTCCGTGATAACTACGGATGAACCGGTCAGGGCGGCTTCCATGGCGGCGATTCCGGGGGTCTCGTAATAGGATGGAAGCACCAGGACCTTGCTTGCCGCATAGGCAGAGGCCAGCATGGAGGAGTCATGGGGGATGGGATCCAGCAGGTGCATATGCGAGTGTTGTTCGATCGCCTCCCTGCATTCCCGCCCATTCTCACTGTTCACCACCTTCCCGACAAATACGACCGGTTGTTCCAGGTCGCTGACCGCCTCTATGAGTCGACCGACATTTTTCCGCCTGGCTCCGATCGTCCCCACGTATAAAACAAAATCCGTAAGTCCATATTCATCTTCGAACTCCTGCGGCGATGCATCAGTAAATCGCTCTTCAACACCGTTGGGAATGGTCTGGATTTTATCCGGATCTATGTCAAACCCTTTTTCAATAAGTTCAGCCTCCTCCTGTGTGTTGGGCAGAACTTGTTGGCTTAAATGACAGATACGGCTGATCAGGGCGTAGTCCGACCAGATACCGCTCACCAGTTTTTTCGACCACTGCTCCAGTTTTCGACTGGCCTGGATAAATCGGGGATGATGATTGGAATACATGACCGGCGAAATCACAAATGGCATGTCATAATCCGCCAGGCTGGTAGCTAATTGATACGAGCCGGGATTGGCCGCAAACAGGTGAAAAAGGTCCGTCGAATGCTTTTGATAAACCGACCAGGGATTGAAGAAGTCAACCTCTATGTCATAGTCGGGCAGGAATCGGGCGGTTTCCATAATTTGCGTTCGGAGTCCGCCCACTACCAGCGATATGTCCTGCGGCGCCACGAGTGTCACTTTCATCCGCATAGTACGGTTGATGGGTTGTTTAAGAATGCTGTTAATCCTGATTTAATTTTTTATGTCCTCCATCTTTCCCCCTCCAAAGGGGGAACCTTTTGGCGATCCAAGTGAAAAAAACATCCCCCCTTTGGAGGGGGAAAGGGGGAGGACCCCAAGGGCAAAATAGCTAAAAAATGGCCAAAATCCGGCTCCTAAGATATTAGGAGTTAAATCAGAGCACTTCAAATCAAAAAGAAAGCGAATAATAACGATGAACGTCACGTATAACCTGTCCACATGAATATCGGTTTTGCAAGATTCCGGATCTTTTTACGTTAAACTATATATCAAGTGACCTGAAAAACGGTAGGTTGACATACGGGTTAGCAGCTACGCACGGGATATAAACCTTAAGCCGCATGAAGTATCGTATCTTTAAACACATCTCAGTCTTATTCCTTTTGTGGGGATGTTTGGGGATTGCTTTGGCCGAATCCCAAAATGGGGGTAACCAGACCTATGAGGCACGCGATTTCACGGCGTCCGATACTGCCCGTCCTTCAATACCCGTCGATGCCCTGGAAATGGATCAGGCCGGTTATATCGAAAATGGCGTGGCTTCTGTTATTGTTGAATATCACAAGAGCCCGGTAGCCCGACAAATCGCAAGGCTCAAGGAGCACGGGCAGAAAGGCAAGGTGCTTGAAAACAGTTTGCAGCAACTGGAAGCGGAGCTGGAGCAGTTGCATCGGCGATTTGAAAGTGATCTGTTTTCGATTCAAGACAAATCCAAAGCCGCTTCCTCTGTTTCTGGCTCCCCCCAATTACTGCATACCTACTCTCATATTTATGCAGGCGCAGCCGTATCGCTGCCGGGTGAGCTTATCCCCCGGGTTAGAGAATTATCGTATGTAAAAGAGATCTATCCCGATCAACGGATGGAGGTTGTATCCGATACCGTTAGAAAAATTATCGGGGCGGGTCGGTTAGGGAATGACACCTCGACTACCGGCAGGGATATTGATATAGCTATACTGGATACGGGGATAGACTATATGCACCCGGCCCTGGGCGGGGGTATGGGTGAGAACTATAAGGTAAAAGGGGGATATGACGAGGTAAATCGTGATTCGGATCCGATGGATGATAACGGACACGGAACACAGGTGGCGGGGGTTATTGCGGCGGATGGCGAGGTGAAAGGAGTGGCACCGGAGGCCAATTTGTATGCCTACAAGGTTATGAATGAAGAGGGTACCGGTAACTCGTCAAACATCATGGAGGGATTGGAAAGAACCGTGAAGCAAGGAGTGGATATTGTGAATATGAGCCTCGGCGGACCGGGTCATTCGGAGGATCCGTTATCGAAGGCGGTGAATAATGCGGTGCGATCCGGCGTTCTGGTAGTGGTCGCAGCAGGGAACGACGGAGAGGATTACTGGACTATGAAATCACCGGCTTCGTCTGAATTGGCTTTGACGGTCGGCGCCACGTACAAGAATAATCAAATTACCCGCTTTAGTTCGCGGGGACCCACGCCGGAAAAATTTAATATCAAGCCCGATATCGTGGCTCCCGGATCTGATATTTATACAACCACCCTGAGCGGAAAATACGGTTCTTATAATGGTACATCCATGTCAGCTCCCGTCGTTTCCGGGGCGGCGGCGCTGCTGTTGGAGGTCAAAACCGGAACACCGCCTCTGATTGCAAAATCCAAATTGGTGCAGAGTGCGAAGGATATCGGGGAGAATATTTGGACCCAGGGCGGGGGATTGGTCCAGGTGGATCGTGCGTTGACTCAGACCACGGTATCGGTTCCTGCCCACGTTAGTTTTGGCTTGGTACCGAACGAACCGAGCGAGTGGACCAGCAGGGATACGGTGACTTACTATAATTTGTCGGCCCACCATCGTACGTATGATATAACGGTTGACGGCGATCATTTTAACGGGGTGGATGTGTCGACGAATGTGTCCAACCTAAATATTGCAGCCGGGGATTCGGCACAGGTTATTGTTACGGCCTATGTCAATAACAGGGTAGCTGATTATCCGACCGATCAGCCGCTCGACTACTCCGGGACGGTGCAGGCGGTGAGTTCGAATGATACGCTGGGGGTCCACTGGGGATTTATTAAAGTGCCGCACCTGACGGTAACGACCCGTTACTACGGGGTTATCGACCTGTATGCACACCCGACGAACACGGTGGGCAAACATAAGTCGGTTCGAACTATATCAACAGGCCAGGAAGAATCGGTGCATTGGCGATTCCTTGAAAATGAACCCTATAACATTGTAGCAGAGTATTGGCACAATAGGCAAAAGGATTATCGAATAGTCGTTCGGGAGGGAGTGGATATCGCCACGCTGGATACGCTGCGACTGCAGCCGGATGAAGTGGACCATACCATCACCCTGGAGCCGGTGGATGAAAACGGAGCGAAGTTAAGTGACTACGATCGCATCTCTTCCATCAAGAAGCTATCCCATGAGACGGGGTTTTCGTTAAAGCGCAATGCAGGGACGAATTCCATAAAAGTATCCGCGTTGAGTGACCGCTATAAAATCGAAGGATATAATCAGTACCGTGTTCGCAAAGAAGACTTTGTGTATCATGATTACACGACCAATTTCTTTCGTTTTGAAGGCCTGCAAGAGGATAAAGTGGTTACCGACAATCCCGATAACTATCGGTCCCTCACCTATACGCTGTCGGAAGGAGAAGGGCACAGCTTTATCAATGACTTAGGTGCGGTGGTGGGAAGTTACACGCCTCCCTATAAAGAGGAATTAAACGAAATACAGGTTTTTAGAAATGATGTGCAAAAGAAATATGTCTTACACCTGTTGCCGCAGGACTTAAATACGCGTTACATCACCTATGATCAGGCTTATAATAAAACGATCTTTCAGTCAGCCAGACACCGTATTACGGATCAGGATTCGATCGTTTTTAAACGTTCAAAATATGAATACAAATGGCATGTGGACGATTTTCAAGAGATTAAGGTGGGGCACGTTATACCGTTCTTTTCGGCCGGGATTAATAACGAAATGATCTGGACCGGCGAAGATCGCGGTTTTTTCCATGATATGTTTGGGGGATTGCTGGCCAAACCGGGTCCGATTACGGATGATTTAATAATAAAATTACATCGATCGGGGACGGTGATACAGGAAGAGGAGATCCCCCGAAGTCCTTTTGAGGATTTGGCGGTGGATCTGAAAAATCCGGGCCAGGGAGATTGGCTGGAGATCACGTTTGCCGAGAATAAATACCGCGTGGATGATACTCTGTCTACCTTGACGGCGAGATATTACTATGGAAGCGGCAACAGCGGTACCGCACCCAAGATCAGTAATCTGCGGCTGACAAGCGGGGGCAAACCGACGAATAAGCTCAGTTTTCGGAATTTGAATGCCGTGGAGCTTCGATTGAACGAGCATTATGAGGCCGTAAGCGCCCGGATGGGAAATTATAATGCAGTGGATAGTATTCAGGTTTATTACCGGACGACCGGTTCAGGACAGCAATGGAATATGCTCGACAAAAACAAAAACCAGACCTCCATCAAAGCCCGAATCAGCGATCTGCAAACGGGCTATTATGATCTTCAAACCACGATTTTTGACAATCGTGGAAATCGACTGGAATACGAAGCCAGCCCCGCTTTTAAATATATCAGTCCCTATCGGCGGTTTAACGTTACTTCTACCGTACAGGCGCAGGAAGCACGATTTCGGGTGGCTGTAGAGGCGGTTGATTCGCTTGGATATGACGATATTCATTCCTACGACTTCAAGGTGTCATACGACGATTCGCTTCTTTCCTTCAAGAGAGTGTGGCGGGACGCAACCATCAGCCATAATGCGTCAGTGGATGTTGAACAGATGTCACCGGGACGGTTGCGCATAAGCGTCAATAGTCCGGAACCGATCCGGGGCAGGGGAGACCTTCTGCAGTTGCAATTTCAGAGTAAAACCAAGCAAGGTATTTCGCCGGTCACAATTAGTGACTTCAACTTGAGTTCGAGGGATTTAATCACGTACGTTTCGGAAGGGAGCGTAAAGGTGTTGCCGGCCATGCTGGGTGATCTCAGCAAGAATGGAGAAATTACGGCCTATGATGCCTATAAGATATTGGAATATACCCATGACTTGACGGACTTGAGTTCCGACGAAAAGACGGTGGCCAATGTGGGAGGCAGTGAATGGGTGACGGCTCATGACGCACTCCTGGTGCTTCAAATGGTGGTGGGGCACATCGACGAGTTTCCGATTCGTGACTTAAATGAGCGGAACAAAAGTGTAGTACGGGCAAATGGGCCGGAGGTAATAAGTGAGAATGAAGAAGGAATGGTATATATTGGAAAGCCCAGCAGAGAGGAGTCAGGTGCGTTTCACAAGATTCAATTCCCCCTGATGCTGAAAAGTACGGATAAGGTGCGGGCGGTTAGTGCCAATCTTCAATTTCAAGCGGATCAACTGGAGATGGGAGATATGAATTTTTCGGTCAATGGAAAATGGGTTACACAGTACCGGTTTGATCCATATAATCAAAAGTTGAATTTAGCGGTGGCCGGCAGTAATGCCCTGACCGATAAAAAAATTGCGGTGGTGGAAGTACGGGTCGACAAAGATTTGCACGATAATATTGATCTATCGGTGAAGGGTACTTCCCGGATCAATGAAGAGGCGGCGGCAGCCATAGCACAGCAGTCGCTTTTGAACATCCCCGACCGGATACAATTGAAACCAAACTACCCAAACCCGTTTAATCCGGCGACCACCATTGAATATGGTTTGCCGGACGAGACCGAGGTGCGATTGGCAATATACGATGTGCAGGGCCGTGAGATCCAGGAGTTGGTTAACCAAACACAGCGAGCCGGTATGCACCAGGTGACATTCAACGGATCAGACCTGTCAAGCGGCGTATACTTCTACTCCCTGCAAACCCCGCAAGGGACGCTGACCAAAAAATTACTGCTGGTGAAGTAAATTTAATGGGGCCTTCAGACTTACTACCTATTAGTTTTCATCTTTAAAAAATTTTGGTCAAAATTCGTTAAAGCGGTTGCTTTTTGTTACTGAATAGGGCTATATTGGTTTAGTAATAAATAACAATTAGCCTTACATCTTTATCAAGAGGGCTATCTTGACAGAGAGATATTAGATGAATCTGACGGGTACCAGACCTTTTTATATTTTAGGCATAACATTTGTTCTGACTATTCAGGTGCATGCACAATCTCCACTTGGTTACAGGGGTGAGAATACACAAGGAGTCCATTCAATAACCAATCAAATATCAGACCTGGATCCTGCTTTTCTTTTAACACCCCATAATACTGGGTCCAACGGTTTATCTAGTCCATACATTCATAAAGTTATAAGGGATTCAAGGGGTAGATTATTCGCTATCTCATATCGTAATCTTGATATACTTACAGAAAGCGGTTGGATTAATTGGAGAAGTGGCCGGGGAGAAAGATTTAAGGATTCTCCTCAGAATATCATTGAAGATGATCGAGGTCACATTTGGATCAGCACTAGATATCGACTATATGAATATGATGAAGAATTGAATAGAGTGGATTCAATCATGGGAAAACATCATGTATTAACGAAGGGGCCTGAAGGAAACTTGTGGATGAGTAATTGGTCAAGGGGGGTTCTTGTTTTATCGCCCGATTCGAATAAAGTAGTGATGAAATTGGATAGTGGTTTTGTTAAGGGGGAGGTACAAGCTATTCATCACAGTAGTGATAACAAGGCCTGGATTGCTGTTACGCATCATGACACGAGTAAAGCAAATGGCATTTATGTTTTTGATAAGGAGAACGGCTCTTATGAAATCATGACTCCTGAAAACAGTACTCTTCCTTATGAGAAAATTTCCGTCATTACGGAAGATCAGGAAGGTAATATAGTAGTGGGGTTTAAACATTCCCGTGATGCAGCGGTGCCCTTGGGTATTGCAATTTACAATAATGGTGAATGGAAATTTACGTCACCAAAATATAAAAAGAAAAGCCCTGTCTTCAGTCTTCATGTCGATGACTCCAACTATATATATGTCGCTTCCACCGATACTCTGTATTTATATAAAAATAACACTTGGACTCCTTATCTCGGAGGGCTTCGTGATAGTCCCTTGGTTTATATTTATTCGATGTTTGAGGCGGATAACGGAGATATGATTTTTTTATCCCATTCATATCCTTCCCTGGGAATTATATTTCACAACCAATCTGGATGGAAACACATCTCATCTACGAACGATGGAGGATTAGCCAGTTGGTCCAACTATGATTTTACGACTGATCAAAATGGGAATTTATGGATAGCGTCAAATTATGGGGTGATGAAATATGATGGCATAAATTGGAAAAACTTTGATGTAACAGATGGTCTGCCTGATAACAGAGTTCGAAGTATTCAGTCAGTCTCGGACAGTACCATATGGATTGGTACTCATGATCACATCTCCTATTTAAAAAATAGTAAATTCGGGACCGTGGAACGGTTTGAGGGGGAAAAATTTTATACATCCATTTTTGAGGATAGCAGACGAAGAATATGGTTCGGAAGTCGCGGGAATGGGGTTTTGTTATATGATAAGGAAAGGTTTGAGAAGTTTAGACATTATACCACGAATTCAGGTAATACGAAGTACTTGGGGCATGTCATGTCATTTGCTGAGGGACCCTATGGATATATATACGGAGTAAGAGATTATAAATTACTTCGGTTTGATGGCAGTTACTGGTATGAGTACACTACCGATGATACTACAGATTGCAGTGGGGTTGACGGAAATGTAACATCAGATAATCAAGGAAACCTCTGGTTTGAAAATAACTACGGCATTCTGAAGTGTGATGGTTTATCCTGGGAATGTATCCAATTCGATGAGAAAGTTAATATAGGGTCCAGCGACATCGAGGTGGCCCCGGATGGGTCGGTATGGATATTATTTTCCGACCAACTATATATCTACCAACAAGGTGAATGGACTATCTACAATTTAGCGGGTACTGGCACTTCTATTTATCACGGAAAAAATGGCATCACCTGGATTGGCACCAGATATGAGGGCCTTTATAAAATTGAGCGTTCCAACATATTATCTGCTGAAAAGTTGCGAAAGCATCCGAAGGAGGTCGAACTGACAGGTAATTATCCAAATCCATTTAATCCCAAAACCACAATAAAATACTACCTGCCTCTCTCAAGTAAAGTTACTATAAACATATACGATATGTTAGGGCGTCAAATCTCTAAACTGTTGGATCAAAAGCAAAGGAGGGGGTATCACTCCGTCATGTTTGATGGCAGTGGTTTATCAAGTGGAGTGTACTTTTACAGGATTAACACAGAAAATTCCAACCAAACGCGAAAAATGCTCCTTTTAAAATAGTGGTATATGACAAATTAGGGACTTCGTAAATAGAAAACGAATAATTGCATATGATTAAGAATATAATAAATCCGGTAATATGGTTTTTAAAGTCAGTCCTTCTGGCAGTGGGTATACCTCTACTTTTTGTTACAGGCACGCTACAAGGACAAGTAAATGAGATAGACTCTGCGAAGATCTACCCTTATACAATGGGTAATAAAGCTGTGTTTCCAGAGGTACAGATAAATATGATGGACGGGGAGTGGATAAATCCCCGAAATACAGGAACCAATGGTATATCAAATTATGAAGTTGAGAGCGTCTTTGTTGATTCGAGGGATCGTTTATTCCTGAATACCAAAAAATATCTTATAAGTATTATTGATATTTTCGACGGAAACAGCTGGAGTTATCTGAATGTTGGAGATGACATCGGGAAAAAATATGGAATCAGCATAAAAGGAATTGTCGAGGATATAAATGGTAATTACTGGCTAATGGATCCTGAAAATTTATATAAGTATGACAGTCAAATGAAGTATAAGTCAACTTTAAAATGGGCTTCGTCAGATACCATATCGAAAAGGTTGGCTGAGATTGAGGTAGACAGTGATAACAGGCTTTGGAGAGCACATAAAACACTGTATATAAGGGAACATATGGAAAAGAAACTATATAAAATCGGGGGGTTAAGTGTATATGATATCCAGGCGGATTCGATTGTTTTTCGTTCTGACACTTTAAAAAACGAGCTATATAAGATGTTTGCATTTAACAGAGTGAGAGATTTTATGCAGGATGTACAGGGAAACATGTGGGTGGGATTGGGAGATTCGGATTCAGCTGATGGAGGTATCATAGTATTCTCCAGTGGTCTGGATTCAATCCGGATTTTCCAGAAGTCAAACTCCAATTTGCCGACCAATAATATCAAAAATTTTGCCCTTGACAAGGAGGGAAATCTATGGACTTGCTTTTATAATACGGGATCGAATCCGGTGACGGGTGCTGCCAAATATGACGGGGATAGCTGGAGCTCATTCACGCAGTTAAATTCTCCAATTATTGAAAGTTGCAAATCGATTGGAGTGGGACCGGATAATAAAGTCTACTATAATAGCAAGGATACAACGTTGGTATATGAGGATAATCAATGGAAAACATTGTTACTCAAAGTGGATGGACATAATTTGATAGATATCCAATCTTTTGCTTCCGATTTTAAAGGTTCGCCGGTTTTCCTGAAGGATCCACGGGAATTTTCAAGTGCGGTATTCCTAAATAAAGGAACCAAATGGGAAATGCTATCGACAACGAACGATGGGGGTCTTTTTTCAACATTTGTAAGCGGAATAACAACTGACACAGAAGGTAATCTATGGGCTACTGGCTGGCATGGAGCAGGAAAATTTGACGGTAACTCATGGACCTATTTCAATTATTTGGATGGGTTAGCTGATAATTATAGTTGGACGGTGCATGGGGCATCCGATGGAACGGTATGGTTTGGTACCAATAAAAAGGGAGTCACACGATTTGTTAATGACAAGTTCGAGGTAATTTCAGACTATGGCATTTTTCAGGAAACAATATATGAGGACAGTGAAGGGAATATCTGGTTGGGGTCTTATAATGGGGATGGAATCTTATTTTATGATGGTAATGAGTTTGTCCATTATAGTACCTCCCATGCTGGTATAGATAGATTTGTTACTTCCATAACAGAGGATGCCGACGGTAATATCATAACGGCGGGTAAGGATAGACTGGGTAAATTTAACGGTAAGACCTGGTCTGAATGGATCCCCGACAGTGCCAGGAATATTAATGCGAGAGAAATCGCTTTCGATTATAAAAATGAACTCTGGATTGCGAATAAAGACAGTCTCTTGAAGTGGGATGGTAACCATGTATCTGCATTCGCATATCCTGATAGTCTTTCTTTTAATATATACCATATAAGTCCGGATCGTCATGGTAAAATTTGGCTCAATACTACCATCGGGACTTTGGTCTTTGATAATGGTATATGGCGGCAAGCAAATAATGTATTCAGTTTGATCACTCACCATGATCGACATGGTAATACCTGGGTTGGCACGATTTATCATGGCATTTTCAAATTCGATACCGAGCATATTACATCGGTTGAGCAAGTAGTGGGGACACCCTCAAATATCAACTTAGATCAAAATTATCCGAACCCCTTTAATCCGACTACCCAAATAGGATTTACATTGTCTACAGCAAGCCAGGTTCAGTTGTCGGTCTATGATTTACTCGGTCGCCGCGTCGCCACATTACTGGAAGGAAAACGTCGGGCTGGAACCCATCAAGTTCTGTTTAATGCTAAAAATCTCTCTTCCGGAGTCTACATTTACCGCCTGAAAACAGAAGGCTTTACACAGTCGCGGAAGATGTTGCTGGTGAAGTAGGGTGATATGTACTGAAAACAGGGGCATTAGAATATATATACAAAAAGTGATGGCATGCCTTCGGGGTGTAAATGCAAAGGAACCTTCACTAATTTCCAATATAGTAAATTAGAGTAGGCAGGTCCTAATTGAACTAACATCCCCTCCTCGTTAGATTCGATATATTCGAAAACTGCTATGCCGGGTCGCTAATTAAATAGGGTGGATGCGGTTATTAAGTAGGGAAGGTAGGTATTCATATTAATTACATATCAGATTAGATTATACAAGTATTTGATCTGGTTAGATACTTGTCTGGCGCTCCTGTTTTTATTGAACTTAGCGGAAATTTCTCGGACTTTCTTTAGATTGATTATTGCTGATATTAAGTATAAATTAATATATCATTGCTTCACAACACGAGGCTCACAATGATTCAAGAGAATACTATAAAGAATGCGGTCGGGAAATTCCTCCAATTAGTAATTGGCCTATCTGTATTTTTACTGGGAAGTAATCTTTCCTTTGCTCAACTCGCGGATGCTCCGTGGGCTTCTTTTCAGAATGATGTATACAATAGCGGAAGAAGCATGTTCGTGGGATCTCAAACCGATTCGCTGCAGTGGACGTTTGAAACCGGCGGAAAAGTTAATTCATCTCCGGTGATAGATAAAAGCGGCACGATATATTTTGGATCCGGTGATCACAATTTCTACGCACTTAATCCGGATGGAACTCTCAAATGGAAGTATCAGACAAATGGGGAGGTAACATCAACAGCGGCATTGGGAGCCAATCATACCATTTATTTTGGTTCGGCTGACAGCAATCTATATGCGTTGTCGTTAGACGGTACCTTAAAGTGGAAGTATAATATCGGTCACCCGATAGAGAATAATCCGCTGATTGGAGAAGATGGCACGGTATATATAACGGGGACTGAGAGCCTGTATGCTATTTCAGCTGAAGGAGAACGGTTGTGGGATACGCTGGTTTATGGCTATGGAATCTCTTCCACCGCATTGGGAAGAGGAGATCAAACCATATATGTAAGTGAGTGGGCAGATCCGATGACAGGTACTTGTGGTGCAATTCATGCTGTTGATGTATCGACGGGAGAGAAAAAATGGAACCAGTGTGGTGCAGGTGATGTAACGAGTGCTCCGACGGTAGGTAAAGATGGTACTATTTACTTTGGATCGAAAAAAGTATATGAGAGTAAATGGTCCGGTGAAGACAATAACGTATTGCATGCCGTATCACCTGAGGATTCGGTAAAATGGGAATATGGTCCCATAGAAAGTATATTAAGTTCCCCTGCTCAAGGTAAAAATGGAGTTTTGTATGCAGGATCCGGTGATGGGATGTTTTATGCAATTGATGAAAATGGAGAGTTTAAATGGAGTTATGAGACGATCGGTGCATCCGATGAAAAAAGTATACACTCTTCTGCGGCCATCGATGCCAACGGCAGCATCTACTTTGGATCTGAAGACCAACATGTGTATGCGCTCAACAATGATGGAACCTTGCAGTGGAAGTATAATACAGGTAACATGGTGGGAGCCTCGCCGGCTATAGGACCAGGCGGGACCATTTATATTGGGTCGGGGAATAATTTATACGCAATTGGTGGAACAAAATCTACTCCGATTGACGGCGAACCAGCCGCTCCCGTTAGTTTTAGACTCAAACAAAACTATCCCAATCCCTTTAATCCGACCACCCGTATACAGTTCAGTTTGCCACAAGCATCTGATGTGAAGTTAAGTGTTTATAACACGTTAGGGCAGAAAGTATCTACCTTGATTAATCAAAAAATGTCTGCCGGCTCCCATTCAGTCAACTTTAATGCGTCCGAAATGCCTTCGGACGTTTATATCTATCGCCTGAAGGCTGACGGGTTCAGCCAGTCGCGGAAAATGTTGCTGGTTAAGTAGTGCTATTCGAAAATTTCTTCATCCGCCCATTCTATGCATGAAATCCAGAAGACCGGTTTTGATGAGCTCATACCGGTAGTACGACTCTTTTTGTTGTCTTTTGACGGCCAGGGGAGTTTCGGGATTGAATTTATGATCTGCTATTTGTTCAAGTGACTGATTATCGTCGGGCTTGATGCTCTTGTAGGTGTCTTCTTCGGTGAATACCAGGGCGGTATGGGAATGATCGCCGTTGTGGGATTGAAAAGTTATTTTTCCCTTATTGTAGGTCGCCTCGAAACGTAGTTGCTGTCTTTTTCTCCACCATTTAGCGTACTCTCCCATCGTTTTGTTGCTGGTTTCATCCCGTTGGAGGTTTTTGAATACTTTGTCGAAGATGGAAATTCCGGCCTGCTCGGGATGGTGATAGAGTATGACCGGTTCCAGTCGGCTGGCCTGTTGGTCTATCACGTGCTGAAAGTATTGAAATATCTGTTCGTGTGAAGCCCCGGCGTGCTGCAGTCGTCCGACGCCGAGGGGGTGTATCGGCACCTGCAGGACCGGGGATGCACCAATTTTCTTGAGGGGTGATGAGGGGTAGTTGTCGTAGTCGAAGGCGAATTCCGAGCTGTAATCAAATCGCCAGGCTTCGATGGCACGCTGCAATCCCCGGTTCCAAAGACCGTAGGGAGCGCAAAATCCTCTGTAGTCAAGTGAGTGGTCTTCCAGTAATCGGACAGCCTCTTCGATATTTTCATAGTTCTTGTCATAGCTTCTATAGGTCTGGTGCCGGTATCCGTGGACGGCTATCTCCTGGTCGTCGGAAAAGGAATGAAAATAATCAAGCCAGTCGTGATGCGCTTCGACATGCAGGAACCAGCTCATGGAGATATTGTGCTTGACGGCCAGTTCATGTAATTCTCCGAGTTTCTCTTGGGTCCCGTAATCGGTATCCACGCGGAAGCCGAAAAATCGCTGTTTGCCGTCGGGAATGGGAGATAAGTGCAAAAAGGGCAGATTGCGGGCGTGATGAAGTCGCTTCAGGATCTCGGTAATCGTGCGACGAATGGGGGCACGGCTGACTTTGCTGACGATTTCGTTGGGCTCATGGTAATCTTCGGTGTAGAAGGATTTTCGAGTCGCAGCATATTCTAAAAGAGCCTCGCCCAGGTCCCATCCCAGGAATCCGATACGTTCATTTTTTCCCTGTTCGGGCAGGTAAACGGTGTTTTCGAGATATTGAGCCTTCTCGTAAACTGTTGCAGTTTGATGCAGGTCGACTCGTCCCACGTAATGAAAGGGGCCTTCTGCCGAGGGAAGAATCTGATCGAGTTTACGATCGACAAACACGTTGCCCTCCAAAAATCGCAGATAGGGACCGGTATCCAACAAAGCGCCGCCTTTCTCATGATAGGAACGCAAGACTTGCAGCGCGTCCCGGTTCGGCTGCTCATTGACAATGATTACGCTGTAATGCTGAATAAGGTCTGGTTTCCGCAGATTGATCTTCTCATAATCGACTCCTATTTGAGATAGAAGTTGAACCCAGGGAACCGTATTAGTGACAAGTCCTATTTTGAGTTGACAGGTCAACTTTTTGCTTTTTGAATCATCCATTGTATGTCTGCATAATTAATACCACCAAACAAGAAGTAAACCACCAGGATGGATATGATCGAGACCGGCATGAGTAAAATAATCGAAAAATCGACGAATATATAAATAGCTATAGATGCCATGATACTGGCCAGTCCTGCCAGGGAAGTCGACAAGATTTTAAAATCGAGATTTGATTTGAATTCGATGAAGTTGGACAACATGATGAATATCTCACTTCCCAAAACGCCGAGGGCGGTCCAATAGGGATCGCCGAGGAACGTAAGACCGGTGATCAAAATCGCGCTGAAGATCCCACCCCGAAGCATGGAGCGAAAAAATGCGCGATCCTGGTTAATGGCGAGCAGCCCGTAGGCGAATACGCTGTTGGCAAAGGTGGCCGCCAGGAACCAGCTGAGGATGTGCAGCAGCGGAATGCTTTCGGTATAACCGTTGCCAAATAACAAAGGTATAATCCATTCGGCTCCCGTCATAAAAAGGGCGCTGACCAGGATTCCCAGCAGCAGCATAATCCGAAAAATGCGACTTATGATGACAGGGGCCTGTCCGGGCTTTTCGGACCAGTAACGGGTAAACATCGGTAAAAAGAGATTTACAAATACGTGATCCAGGAGCGTACCGACCAGCACCACTTTGATAGCAGCCGTGTAAATACCGGCACCGGAGGCAGATATGATGGCCCCGATGATGATGGGAGGAAGCAGTTGCACCACCTGGTTGAAGGAACTTCCCAATCCGATGGTTAAACTCTTGCGAAGGGCGGCATAGATCGTGCTGCCTGAAATGTTGAAGCGGAATATGGTGCCGGGTTTTTTCAGTTGAACGAACAAGAACACGGTGGCGGCAATACTTCCCATCAGGTAGAACAGGGGGACCAGGTCGACTTGATTGCTCATATGAATCGCCCCGTAGATGAGGAGAACGTATAAGGCGGACTTGATAATTTTTCCCAGGGCCACCTCCCGGTATTTTTGCAATCCCGTATAATACCAGTCCAGGAAGAGCGACTGGGGGAGGACGCTGATCAGGAAAAGACCAATCACATACTGACGACCCTCGTCGATGGGTAGCAGGATGACCAGCAGTAGTCCGACGAGAAAGACCAAAATGCCGGCGCCGGACCGGATCCAGAAGAGGGCAGAGGGGGAGAATTCTCTTTTGTCGACGGGTTTGGCCGTCTCTCGCGTGCCGATGGTGATTAATCCCATATCGGACAGCCAAACGGCGTAACCTAGCACCGACAATCCGATGCTGACCAGTCCGAAGTTGGCGGTTCCGAGCACCCGGGCCAGGTAGATCGTGGCTAAAAAATTGAGAAAACGGGAACCGGCATTGCCCGTGGTAATCCAGAATGCTTTGGTGGTGATATTGGTCATATAATTCCGGCTGCTAACCCCCGTTTTATTCCCCCGTTATGAATGCTATTGTTCATTATTCAGGCTTGTGGATCGAATGATTTTTTCGAGTTCCTCCGAACTATCAAATAGTTGTAAATGCCCGGCATCCTCTTCTTCCTTTATGCATCCTTCCCGCGGAGCTATAATATTGCACTGATAGTTTTTAGCCAGCTCAACGACTCCCGATGCGATCACATTGCGATGATTATACACAAGATAATCCACACTATTGAAAAAGTAAGGGATATTTTTCTCGGGGATATATTGATCCAGCAGGTGGATGTTTTCTCTGTCCTTGGCCATTTGTTGCAGCGACCGGTAATATCGGCGGTTTCCTTTCTTGACTCGACCGGCTATCAGCAGATGATTGAGTTCAGGTACGTCGTTAAATATGGATATAATTTCTTCAATACGCTTATAGCGGGCGATATTGCCGAAGACAAGAAATAAACGCTCTTCGGGTCGAAAGGTTAGAGCGTACGTATGATCTAACGCCATGAGAGCTTGGTCCCGATCCATCTTGTGCGTTTTAAAAGAGGGATGAGATCTGACAAAGAACTTTTGTTCAGGAACTTTGAAAAAATCGCCGAGCATAGATACCACCGATTCGCAGTGTACGTGAAGTTTGTCCGCTTTGCGGGCCATCCATCTGCGAATCCGGTAATTCAGCGCAAGCCACTTCCCGCGATGAGGGTGTTTGTTGTGGATCGTCCAGACTAGTTTTCCTCCCAGCAGTTTGTAAATGAATAGGCAGCTCAATTTCCAGATCATGCCGGCGGCTCCTTTCAAGTCCTGGCACTCCAGCCAGTGGTAGTGGAGTACGACGGGTCGACCGAGCAACTGATCCCACACAAATTTCCCGTGGGAAAATACGCTCAGGCTTTGGACGCGCAGCGTGGAAGTTTTATCGTTCTGCGGATCAAGGAAGGGGCGATACAGGTTGTACAGGTAATCGGTATCGGGTTGTGAATGGCGGATCAGGGGAACGACGTAAAGCGTGGAAGGCTCCGGTCGCAACTGAGTGTATTGTTTAAGCAGGTTTTCGGTGGTGTCGGTGGACATGTGGTCTCACTTTGAGCGTAATCGACATGCTCATACTAGTCAAAATAGTAGTGAATTCCAATGGAATGACCGGACTTGTAGCCGCTGTCGAATGGAACCACGGAATAGTTAAACAGTATATTCTCGATCCAGAATCCGGCGCCGAGGCTGACGTTCCGCACATCATGTTTTTGTGTCTGGTATCCGGCTCTCAACACAGCAATATCTCCTACATCTATTTCGGTACCAATGTTGAAGAAGGAGTTGTCTGTATCTTCCGTAATATAATCATATTGATCCTCGTCCACCTGTCGCAGCGGCTGGACCCAGTCGGCATGAATTTTAATGAGAATGGGAAGGTCGTTTGCACCGGGCGTTGTGAATTCAACCAGGTTGGCCGAAGCCCCTGCCCGCGCATTGGTCGGCAGGGGGGTGGCTGTATGATTCAATTCGCTCATTTGACCTACGTTGGAGACCCGCGCCGCCAGCCGTACCCGTTTGTTGAACCAGCGGGAGGTCAGTCCGAAGTTGAAGGCATACCCGGAGGCCTGATGAACCCAATACTGCTCGTTCAGAAACTGTCCGGTAACCCCGATCGCTATGTGATCTGAAAGTTGGTGTGCATAGGCACCGGCCACCGATAAATAACTTACCGAGAAGTCACCTTGTGACGGACCCGGCTGGGTTCGAGCCTGAAGGTCATTTACTTTATTAGATATAATCCCCACGCCAAATGCATGATTTTCTTTCTTAAAGGTCCCGGCAGCATGACTGATGTTCGTCTCCAGGAACCAGAGCGTGTAGTCGACGCCGATACTGGATCGTTTTTCGAAGGCCATGTTGGCCGGGTTACCGTATAGATTCGAGGGACCGATACTGGCCGCGGTGTTGGCCTCTGACATCCCATAAGAGGAAGTGTTCGGACCGATTTCAAGAAATTGAAGCCCACTGGTTTCCTGGCTCCAACTCGAGGTGGGGAGTGAAAAGAAGATTAAGCAAACTAATGCGCTAAACCAAATGGTTTGTTTTGTTCTCATAAGTTAAACCTGAGTGAAAATACATGAATATTAGAAAAACCGGACGGCTCCCGGACAAAAGCGTAATCCACGGAGGGTGTAAACTTATCAAAAGGCAGGTGAATTGAAAAACCGGCGCTCGGGTGTCCGCTGTCGGCCGACCGATCCAGTTCCTGTATTTGCCAGCCGGCTCGAACGGTTACACGCTCATGGATCCGGTATGAGCTTCCGATTCTGATTTGCTGGCTGTTGGTTTGGATCGAATGGGTGGAGGAGGTTACCACCGGCGCTCCACTTCCGATATCTATGTTGTCGCGAATCACATCGGAGTTCTGTGATCGTATTTCGTAGTTACCTGCAATAATCCAGTCGGGAGAGACCTCGTAAGTTGCACCAAAGATAAAGCGGGTGGGGAAATTGTTTATAACATCTCGTGATCCCTGGAGGCCATAGAGTTCACTGGTTTCCCAGGTATAAGAGGAGAAAAGATCCTTGACGGTTATAGCGAGATTAAGCTTCTCATGCGGTTGAACAAGGGCACCGAGATCCAGACCGATGCCGGTAGCTTTGTCGACTTCCCGGTGATAATCGGCAATATTGAATTTAACGGAGGTCCCCAGGTACACATGTGGGCTGGCCCGCAATCCGAAAGCCGTTTGAAACTGGTATTCGTTGGTAGATAATTCGCGGGTGTGATAGCCGCTTTGCGTACGTCCATCTATGCCTGAGACGTTTGCATTGATCAGGGAAACACTAAGTCCGGCGGAGGGAGGAAGGGGAATCGAGGCATTCAAGTTATGCAGCGTCCGGTCGAAGGTCATGAGCGCGCTGGAAAGATCCAGTTGAATATTTTTACGGGCATTGGCTGCCAGCGCGGGATTATAGTGAGCATAGATACCTTGCTGGGTTACAGCTGTCATTGCATTTCCCATGCCCATGCCGCGGGCCCCGAATCCCATACGCGAATAAGAACCGGCAAAGCCGCCGTTTTGGGCCAGGGTTGATTGGACGGGTAGTAACAGGACAGACAGGATGATGCCTGTTAATGCTGTAAGTAGTTTTTTTGTATTAAGTGACATTACGTGATTCAATTATGTGAGATAAAAGCATGTGTCCCACCTTTCCCCCCTCCAAAGGGGGAAGGGATTCAACTTAATATGCCAAGCAATCTAATCGAGTACCAATATCTTGCCTTTGGCAACGCCGCCGGCGGTTTTGACCCGGTAAAAAACGGGGCCATTGGCGACTTGACGGCCTCCTCCGTCGTTGCCGTCCCAGACCGCTTCATAAGTGCCCGGTCCAAATGCATCGTTTTCGATCGTTCGGATCAAGTTCATGCCATAATCATACAATTCAATTTTTACGTTGCCCTGCTGTTGGACTTCAAATTTGATGCGAACCAGGTCGTGGCTGGTGGGAGAAAACGGATTGGGATAGGCATAAGCATCGACATTGGGTGCGTCTTCCTGGTATTGGTTGCCGCCATCCAACGGCATATCGACCCGGGTAATCTCCCACGTATCGCCGCCGTCTGCGGTTGAGGCGATTCCGTCGTCGGTTCCCACCCAAATTCGCTCACTGGTGCTGGCTACGCTTAACTTCCGGGCGGAAGCCTTGATAAAAGTATTCGGTCCTTCTATTCTTGTATATTTCTTCCAGTTCTCCCCGTTGTCATGGGAAATAAAAAGCCCCTGATCCCCGGCAGCGACGATGGTATTTCCGTCGAAATCCACCGCATTGACTCGTTCCCCGATTAAATATCGCTTGAATTGTTCACCATTTCGGGTCGACACCAGCCCAAAGCGTTCCGGCTGATTCGGATTGGCCACCCAGTTGGTCATCCAGATGCGACCGGTTTCGGGCTGCTCATTCATTTCTATAACCCAGTCCGACAACAAACCTTCGTCGGGGGACTGAAATGAAATATGTCGCCACACGATGCTGTCTATCGGGGCGGTCAGAGCATTGGGGGAAATATTGATACCGTTGGCCGTCCCGACCCAGACGCGGTCCTGTCGGTCTACCAGCACTTCGAAGCCTTTTAAGTTGTTAAAGGGCCGGGGGTTGTATTCGTTCATGGCGACCCCGTTCTCTTCAAAATCCCATTCGTAAGTTCGTTCGGGGGATAACTCCTGGACATCGTCGGGAGGGAGTATCACCCTGTCCCAGGAATTTCCAAAATCCGTACTGCGAAGCACGCCCAGGGCCCAGTTGGCCGAGAAGATCACATCCCCGTGAAAGGCCAGTCCAAAGGGGGGGGATTGCTGGGGGACGACGACGGGCAACTTGTCGTATGTCTCTCCACCATATTGAATGGTGCTGTCAGATTCGGCGTCGAGGGGAAGAGCGACAAAGTTCCACTGTTCACCGCCGTCGGTCGACAAATAATACCCCAGTCCGGTTTGGACCTGGTCTTCCTCCGTCGTATAACCAAGGCCGGCGATAACCGTGTCCGGCGCCAGGTCGATCGAAAACAAACGACCCCGTCCGTCTGTCACGCTGTCGGCGTTTTCAGGCTTATACCATTGCAGGGCGTTGCCGTCGGCAGTTCGGTAATTTCCGATGTTGCGGTTCAGCCCGGGACCGATCCAGAGCGTATCTCCCAGTGCGGCCATATTGGACACGCCGTTTTGCTGAATCGAATTAAAGGAAGAGGGCACCGGGCCTACTACCTGGCTATTTCCTTGAATAGGATAACACAAAAATACCATTAAGAGTAGGGGGAAAAGGCAGGAGCTCAGTTGCTCATATCGAAATCGAATACTGTTTTTAAAACCTGTTATCATATAGTTAAGAGCATAATAATTTGAGAGATCAGCCATCATTCAGCGATGGTAAAAGTGGTCTTGACGGTGTCACTGTACAAGCCGGATTTATCAAGGGCAAAATAATGAATGTCGTAGGTCGCCGGTTCATTATCTGAATTGACACTGAGAACCTGGGTATAGACCGAATCACCGGCTACAGCGTCGCCCGACTGGTCGGAACCGTCGTCAAAAAGGTCGATCGTGTCGAGCGTGTCGCCCGAACGAACCAGGTTAAAGGCGACCCGTGCGATGTTATCCTGTCCGTCGGGATCCGTAACTTGGGCACGGAATGGAACATTGCGCACTGTATCGCCGCTGGGACGGTATACGGTATCGGGATTGGCGACATCAAGAAATACAGGGGGCGATCCGGCAAAGCCGAAAATGTGGATTTTCGATTTGATCCAGGAGCCGTCCGGGTTGGGATCGTCAGAATATACATACACCTGATAGGTCGCAAACATGGCGGTAGTCAGCTCGAGGGTGACCGATGCCGTATAGGTATCGGCCGAATCGCCGGATTGCAGCTCACCGCTGGTGATCGGTTCGTCGCCGTCCAGCGAACGAATTACATAAGAGGGCTGAGTCGCTTTTTCGCTGTTCGAAATAATAGAACGAATATGGATCGTAACGGTGGTATCCCGAACACGGTCTGCCTCTTCAAAAGAGATCGAATCCGGCTGGACCGTTACTTCGCGGAGCTGTGCGGAAGGTTGAGTCGGGTCATTGGCTCCGGGCGGGGAATCGCAGCCATAGCCCAAAACGGTTATCCATATAAAAAGCAGTAAAAGGCGACGATGGGGTACACTCAAATTTTCGGGATCTATTCTGTTATAAAGGGTTTTCCTCGCTGGCGCTCGGGATTGGAAATTTAAAATTTAAGATTGAAAATTACCGGACGTTGATTGTCTTCACTATAATAGTATGCTGGCACCAGTCTTGTTAAAATGAAATTGTAATACGGTTTTGATTGTATGTTATGCCGTTGCCGATAAATTGCGTTAATACCGGCAGTTACGTCAGTAATCTTAAATTTTAAATCTTAAATTTCCAATCCCGAGCAAAGCGAGGTTTGTTACACAACGAAAGCGTAGGCTGTTCCGTATTTCATAAGTGAAAATATAATGCCTGACGTATATGAATGCTAGTCAATTTTCATTTCTATTAGTCTTGCTTTTCCTCTCCAAAGGGGGCTTCTTACAGATTATTGATTTTATTGTCGTCTACTGCTATATTCAAGTTCTATGATTTTACAACTCATCCACATAACGCGACAATTGATTTGGCCTTGGTGGCCTGCGGAGAGTAATATCGCAGTGGGTGAGTCTTCGGTATAAGATGGTTTAATTATTTCAGATAAGCTTTCTCAGCCCGCTGCAGTTTACTGGAGCGGGCTTTTTTATTGCACGTTATAATTATTGATACACTTATGGATTTTCAGAATTTTAAAAAATTGGCAGGCGATTATTCGGCGGTCCCGGTCTACCGGACCCTGATGGGGGATGTGTTGACCCCCGTATCCCTCTTTCTCAAACTGCGGGAGAATACCCGGTACCCGTTTTTACTTGAATCGGTCGAAGGCGGGGAAACCCTGGCGCGGTATTCTTTCCTGGGAAGAAATCCCTATCAGGTATTGCACTACGACGGTGATCGGGTAACGCTTACGTCTGACGGGGAGACGGCCGATCTGGGGACCGATTACTTTGCCAGCCTCAAGGAATTGACGACGGCTTATGATGAGCCGGATATAGCAGATCTTCCCCGGTTAACCGGGGGAGCTGTGGGATTTTCTTCGTACGATACCGTCCGAGAGGTGGAGCACCTGCCGGATGTTCCCGAGGACGATTTGCAGCTGCCGGAGGCGATATGGGCGTTTTATGACGAGATTTTCGCCTTTGACCATGTCAAACAACAGATAATCATCATTAAAACAGTATTTCCTGATGGAGACAGGGAACTGAAGGAAATATACCGGCATGCACAGGAGTCGCTCGACCGGATGGAAGAGGTAATTAATGCTCCTTTACCGGAAACACGCCCTTTTTCGATCGATCCGGAAGCGGTAGAGAGCAATACGACCCGCGACCAGTTCGAGACGGTGGTCGAGAAGGCTAAAAATTATATTTATGAAGGAGATATCTTCCAGGTGGTCTTGTCGCAGCGATTCGGGACCGCATACGAGGGAGATCGGTTTATGCTGTACCGTGCGCTCCGTATGGTGAATCCCTCGCCCTATCTTTTTTATCTTGAATTCGGAGATTTTGCACTGATCGGCTCTTCACCGGAAGTATTGGTCCGTGTGCAGGACCGGGAAGCACACCTGCTGCCGATCGCGGGGACGCGTCCGCGGGGAGAAACCGAACAGGAAGACCGGGCCCTGGAGGAGGATCTGATCAACGATCCCAAGGAGATTGCCGAGCATGTGATGCTGGTCGACCTGGGACGCAACGATTTGTCGAGAGTCTGCAAGCCTTCAACGGTTATCATGCAACGAAACCAGGTGATCGAACGTTATTCGCATGTCATGCACATCGTCTCGGATGTAACCGGCGAGCTGCAGGACGGACAAACGGCGGTGGATGCATTGAAGAAATGTTTCCCGGCCGGCACGGTCAGCGGTGCTCCCAAAATCCGTGCAATGGAAATTATTGACGAGTTGGAGCCGACCAAACGCGGTCCCTATGCCGGGGCCGTGGGATATTTTGATTTTTCCGGGAATATGGATACCTGTATCGCCATTCGAACGATGGTGGCGCCCGAAGATAAAGTGTATATTCAGGCGGGAGCCGGTATAGTGGCCGACAGCGATCCTGTCCGGGAGTTTGACGAGACGGTCGACAAAGCGGGCGCTTTGATCGAAGCATTGAATGTAGCTCTGAACATGACTAAAAAACAACAATCAACTGTATGAAAACGATACTATCGGGTATAACCCCCTCTGGAAAGCTGCATCTGGGCAACTATTTTGGCGCTATCCGCCAGCATATTCAGATGCAGGAGAAGGGAGATGCCTTCTATTTTATAGCAAATTATCACTCGTTGACCTCTATTAACGACGGAGAACAGATCCGGTCGAATACCTACGATATTGCCCTCGATTACCTGGCCCTGGGACTGGATCCGGAGAAATGCACCTTTTTCCTGCAGAGTGATGTCCCGCAAGTGGTAGAGTTGACCTGGATACTGGGGACGTTTACGCCGGTCAGCAAAATGGAGAAAGGCGTGGCATATAAAGAGAAGGTGGATAAAGGACTGAGTCCGAATATCGGGCTTTTTACGTACCCTATATTACAGGCGGCGGATATATTAATTTATAATTCGGATCTGGTGCCGGTCGGGGCTGATCAAAAGCAAAATCTTGAAATCTGCCGCGACATCGCCGGTACGATTAATCACCAGTATGGCGAAGAGGTTCTGAAGCAGCCCGAGCCCCACATTGTGGAATCGGTAGCCGTGGTGCCGGGTATCGACGGACAGAAAATGAGTAAATCGTACGGCAACACGATCAATATTTTTGACGAAGGCAAAACGTTGAAAAAGAAGGTGATGTCGATTGAAACCGACTCCACGCCGCTCGACGAACCTAAAGATCCGGAGTCCTGCAACGTGTTTGCCCTTATCAAGTTGTTCGCGGATGAGGAAAAGAAAAAAGAGATAGCCGAGAATTATCGGGCGGGCGGATATGGATACGGACATGCAAAAAAAGAGCTGCTCGGCATGATCGAAGACTATTTTGCTGAAGCGCGTGAACGTCGAAAGAAGCTGGCCGAAAATATGGCCTATGTTCACGAGGTGCTGGCGGAAGGCGGACGTAAAGCGCGAAAGCGGGCCGAGGACGTGATGAAGCCGCTGCGGCGGCTGACCGGAATCGAGCAGACTTTTAATGTGGTAGATGATATTCCGTCCGATGAATTTACGGGAGCATAAATTAAGCCGACAGGTTCAAATAACTTCCGTTATACATTCAATGATGATACGATTCAAAACAATGAAAGGAAGCATCCGATGATCCTTATAATCGACAATTACGATTCGTTTACTTATAACCTGGTTCATTTGGTGGCAGAAGCGACCGATACGTACGAAGTCGTTCGAAATGACGAAATCAAGGTCGAAGATGCCCGTGATATGAATCCCGATGGCATATTAATTTCCCCGGGACCGGGTCGACCGGCGGATGCCGGAATCAGTGAAGCGCTGATTCGTGATCTTGGCAAGGATATACCGATACTGGGAGTTTGCCTCGGACACCAGGCAATTGGTGAAGTATTCGGGGCCGATGTCGTGCACGCCCCCACGTTGATGCATGGAAAAACATCAAAAATTTTTCACGACGGAAAAACGATCTTCGAGGATATCGACAGCGGATTTACGGCCACGCGGTATCATTCGTTGATCCTGGATCGTGATTCCATTCCGGATGAGCTTGAAATCTCGGCCCGCACCACCGACGGGGTAGTTATGGGATTGCGACATCGATCACAACCCCTGGAGGGTATTCAATTTCACCCGGAAAGTATATTGACAGATGTGGGGGACAGACTGATACAAAACTGGCTTAAGATGATCGGTCAACAGAAAACGACTTCGAAGCTCGGATAATTGATCTTTCGAGAATCACTGGATAGACAACAGTTAATACTATAAGTCGCAGCAATATACTATGAAGGATTTTAAACAGTTACTTGAGCACCTGGTGGATGGAAATGATCTAACGGCCGAACAGGCGGGTTCAGCGCTGCAACAGATCATCTCCGGTGAAATCAGCAATGAGCGAATTGCCGCTTTTTTGTATGGGATGCGTGCCAAAGGCGAAACCGTCGAGGAGCTGACTGCCTTTGTGAAGGTGATGAGAAATGCTGCCATTAAAGTGAATGCTGACATCGACGGGGCAGTGGATCTTTGTGGAACCGGGGGCGACAATGCAAACACATTCAATATTTCGACGGCTGCCATGTTTATTGTCGCCGGTGCCGATGTTCCCGTGCTCAAACATGGTAATCGAAGTGTTTCCAGCAAAAGCGGAAGTGCGGATGTCCTGGAAGCACTGGGTGCGGTTGCCACACTCCGAAAAGAGGCCGTGGAGAAGGTGTTTGAAGAGACCAAGATGGCTTTTATGTTTGCTCCCTATTACCATCCGGCCATGAAGCATGTAATGCCCGCCCGTAAATCCCTCGGTATTCGGACTTTCTTTAATGTATTGGGACCCTTGTTGAACCCTGCGCAGGTTCGTCGACAAATTGTCGGGGCTTTTAATGTGGAAGTCGCACGACAAATCATCCAGATCCTGTCGAACCTGGATACTGAGTTTGCTTACGCGGTTAATGCACACGACGGGTTGGATGAATTCAGTTTATCCGCTCAATCCGAAGTTTTTGAGTTGAATGAAAACCTGGTAAGCGAGCCTATCCGCTTTGATCCCAGGGAGTTGGACTTTGAATGGGTGGATGAAGAGCTGTTGAAGGGCGGCGACGCCGACTATAACGCGGATATCATCCGTAATATAACCGATAACAGGGCGGAACCGGCTCAACAAAATATTGCTCTTTTGAATGCCACGTTCGCCATTCATGCAGCCGGTAAAGCTGACAACCTGCAGGAAGCCAGGCAGATGGCGACTGAAAGCGTGGAGTCGGGAAAAGCCCGCAAGGCATTGGATCATTTTGTCGAAGCAACCCAGGATTACTCATCATAGGAATCTATTTATGGCTGATATACTTTCTGAAATCGTGGAAACCACCCGGGAAAACCTGGTCAAGCGACGTCGACAGGTATCGATATCCGATTTTAACAGTTTCGAGGGTTATGAACTGCCGCGTCGTTCCATGTCAGAGGCATTATCTGAGCGCGATGAGGTCGCAATCATAGCTGAAATCAAGAAAGCATCTCCCTCGAAAGGGATCATCCGAAATGATTTTGATCCGACGGCCCTGGCCATGCAGTATGTGGAAGGCGGAGCTTCGGCGATTTCGGTGTTGACGGATGCCCCGTATTTTCAGGGAAAAATCGATTATTTGTGGGAAGTCCGCCAGGCTGCGGATTTACCGTTGCTGCGAAAAGATTTTATTATTGATCCGTATCAAATAGAGGAGGCCCGGGCCTATGGAGCCGATGCCGTGCTGCTGATCGCCACCGTTTTGGAGGGCAGCCAACTGCAGGAACTGCAGCACGCCGCCCGCGAAGCCGGGCTGGAAGCTCTCGTCGAATGTTATCACGCCGATGAAACCGGTCGCATCGATTATGAACTCCTGGATATGGTCGGCGTCAACAACCGGGATTTAACCGATTTCAGTGTCGATTTACACAGAGGCGTGCAGATCCTGGAATCGGTAAAGCAACCGGTCGTCAAAATCTCCGAAAGCGGACTGGGTTCGGCCGATGACCTGGTTTATTTATACGAACACGACATAGATGCAGCCTTAATCGGCGAGTCGTTCATGCGAGAACCCGACGCCGGAAAAGCAGTGAAGAAATTATTGGCTGCTTACAAGCAACAATTGAATAGTGAAATTCAGAAATGAAACGCAAATTGTTAATTGGAACTTGAATGCTGGCAATATTACCGTAAATCATTGAATATTCGGGTTGCGGGCCGTGCTGAGTACTTAAAATTTTTCGAATCGAAACTTCTATCAGGATTACTCATTTGAAATTGCATAGCAACTAACGAAGAAAAAGCAAAACCGTGAGGAAAAATTTTTCATCGAAGGCACGGCCCGCAGCCCGAGTATTCAATGACGTCCAGCAATAAACTCATTTAAAGAAACTTGAGTACATGTTTGTAGAAAATGAACAAGAGCGGGTCCGCGTGAAGATTTGCGGACTCACTACGTTGAATGACGCCCGTTTCGTGGCCGGAGAAGGAGCCGACTACATGGGTTTTATCTTTTATGAAGATAGTGCACGCTATATCAAACCGGCCGAGGCGGGAGCGATCATTAACTGGGTCGAGGGACCCGAATGCGTGGGCGTATTTGTTAATCACCCGCTGGATGAAGTAAACCGCATTGCCAAACAAACCGGCATCGATTTGATACAGCTGCATGGAAACGAGTCGCCGGAATACTGCGACCTGCTTGATCTACCGGTAATCAAAACGTTCCACATCGACGGCGATACCGACCCGGCAGATCTTAAGGAGGAGATCGAAATCTACCGAGATCATATAGGTTACGTATTATTCGATACGAAAGTGGAAAACGCCTGGGGCGGCACTGGTCGGACGTTTGACTGGGAAGTCGTTCGTGAACTATCGGATGAATGGGACTGTTTCCTCTCGGGTGGAATCAACACAGATAATGTTCAACAAGCGTGTGAACGGGTTCAACCGTTTGCAGTCGACCTGGCCAGTGGCGTTGAAATGAAGGCCGGTGTTAAAGACTACGAGGAAGTAGAGAAGTTTTTCAATGAAATACGTCAGCAGCAGAGTCCTCGCTGACGCTTGGAATTAGAAATTTTGAATTTTGAATTGTTGAGGGCACGAAGAGGTTATGATAGCACTTGCTTGCGCCGGCCATTGTGTAGTTCGCTTTTAATACAGGTAGTAGCAGTAAGGCTGGTACCGGCGTATTAAACGAATGCTTGCCAGAATCGTCCGCAATTCAAAATCCAAAATTCAAAATTTCTTAACGAAATTGGAGGTAAATACCATTATGAAATACGAAGCACCGACCAAACAAGGGTATTATGGAGAGTTTGGCGGAAAATTTGTTCCGGAGATCCTGATTCCCGCGATCGAGGAGTTGGAGGAAGCCTACCTGGAGGCGCGGGAAGACCGGGAGTTCCAGGAAACGTATGAGTCGCTTCTGCGCGAGTATGTCGGACGGCCCACCCAATTAACTTTCGCCCCCCGTCTCACCGAATACTTCGGAAAGGCCAAAATCTACCTGAAACGGGAAGACCTTTGTCATACAGGAGCGCATAAGATTAACAATGCCCTGGGACAGATACTGATGGCTCGTCGCATGGGTAAGAAACGCATTATCGCTGAAACGGGGGCGGGTCAGCACGGGGTGGCCACGGCCACCGTTTGTGCTCGCTTCGGCATGGAATGCACCATCTATATGGGAGCCGAGGATATGGAGCGACAGAAGTTGAATGTCGATCGCATGCGCCTGCTGGGTGCCGAGGTGCTGTCGGTCGAAAGTGGCTCCCAAACGCTCAAGGATGCGAC
This sequence comes from uncultured Balneolaceae bacterium, assembly GCA_913057825.1. Lineage (GTDB taxonomy): Bacteria > Bacteroidota > Rhodothermia > Balneolales > Balneolaceae > CAJXOW01. Next base: position 41,569 of record CAJXOW010000024.1, read on the forward strand.
CAATGAGGCGATACGCGACTGGGTAACGCATGTGGACAATACGTTTTATATTATTGGTTCTATTATAGGACCGCATCCCTATCCCATGATGGTCCGGGATTTTCAAAGCGTAATCGGCAGAGAGGTTAAGCAGCAGTTACAGGAACGCGAAGGCAAACTGCCCGATTACCTGTTGGCCTGTGTGGGCGGCGGATCCAATGCGATCGGTCTTTTTTATCCATTCCTGGAACACGATGAGGTTCGCATGATTGGAATCGAGGCTTCCGGGCTGGGTGCAGATACCGGTAAAACAGCTGCCACGCTGGCGAAAGGAACGCCGGGCGTGCTTCATGGCACTCGAAGTTATTTGCTGCAAAGTGACGAGGGACAGGTTGAGCTGGCGCATTCTATTAGTGCCGGACTCGATTATCCGGGTATCGGACCGGAACACGCCAACCTGTTTTCCACCGGGCGCGCCGAATATCACGGGATTACCGATGATGAGGCCCTCGAAGGAGTTAAGCTGGTATCGGAGCTGGAAGGCATCATTCCGGCGCTCGAAACGGCGCATGCTGTACAGTATCTCGAAACCTTGATGCTCGATACGGATGAAGACGAAATCCTGGTGCTGAATTTCTCGGGCCGGGGCGATAAAGACATGACGACTATTTCAAACCAGATTGTACGATGATAGCAACAACCAATCGCATTTATCAAATATTTAAGCAGCAGCGTGAGAAGAAGAATCCCGAAAAGCTGATGAATCTTTTTATTACGGCCGGTTACCCCGACCTGGATTCGACCGTCGACCTGGTTCTGGGAATGGAAGAAAACGGGGCGGATATGGTCGAGATCGGAATGCCGTTCAGCGATCCGCTGGCCGACGGACCTACCATTCAGTTTTCCAGTGAAACAGCTATCGACAATGGCATTACCCTCGAGAAAATATTCGGGATGTGTCGGCAGATTCGTGAAAAGTCTGGTATTCCAATTGTGCTCATGGGATATGTGAACCCCGTGCTTCACTACGGGGCCGAAAAGTTTATGAAGAAGGCCAGCGAGGCGGGAGTTGACGGACTCATTCTTCCTGATCTGCCTATCGAGGAATCATACTTGATAGAAGAGGCACGTAAAGCCTACAATATCCCCCAGATCTACCTGGTGGCCCCGAATACATCTGATGAACGTATGAAAACGATTGATAAAAAATCAGAAGGCTTCGTTTATTGCGTATCGGTTACCGGAGTGACCGGAGCACGGGAAGGGGACGAAGTAGCTCGATCCGTGAATCGTTTTATCGACCGGGTCAATGAAAACATCACCGAAAATCCCAAAATGGTGGGTTTTGGCATCAAGAGCCACCGGGATGCCAAACTAATTGCGGAGAAGGTGGAAGGTTTTATCGTGGGAAGTGCTCTTATCGATACCATTCGAGAACATTATCCACGGGATGGATGGAAAGAAAAAGTGTTTGAGTTCGTTCATGAATTGAAGTATGGTAATTGAGTGAACTGGTAAAAATGTGATTTTTCTTTTTATGTCCTCCCCCTTCCCCCCTCCGAAGGGGGATTTTTAAGGCAATCGAAGTGATAAAACGCCCCCCCTTCGGAGGGGGGAAGGGGGAGGACATAAAGAAAACTATTCGAAGCAATACCAACTATTTGATACACAAACCTATGAAATTTAAAAACATACCTGTTTACCTGCTTATTTTAACAGGGGCCATGCTTTTTACTGGATGTGAAGGTGATTTCCGCGAAAAGGCCATCGGTTCTCATGGCGAAGTGATTGTCGTGATGGACTCATCCAACTGGCAAGGTCCCGCCGCTGAAGCGATTCGTCGTACTTTCGGCGAGTATATAATGACGCTGCCCCAGCCGGAGGATAAGTTTGACCTCAAGTTTGTTGATTTTGATACCCAATCAAAGCTTGACCATATCAAAAAGATGAAAAATGTCATTTTTGCTGCCCCGCTCGACGAAGAGACGACAGTGGGTCGCTTTGTAGACAATATTTTAAGCGGCGAAATTAAACAACAGGTGCGGAGTGGCGAAAGCTTTGCTTTTCAGTTGAACAACAAGTGGTACCGCGATCAGTGGACCCTTTTTCTCTCATCGACCAGTCAGGATTCGTTGGCCGCAAAGATCCGAAGAAACGGTGAACAGTATGTTCAAGCACTGGTGGATAAGGAGATTGAGCGATGGCAAGAGAATATATACGACCGGGGAGAAAAGTTTGCTGTAGAAGATTCACTCTGGCAAAAACACGGATGGAAAATCCGGGTTCAGCATGATTATCAACTGAATGTAGATACAACGAACTTTGTAACCCTGCGCCGCTTTCTCCATGATAATGACCGGTGGATCTGGGTATGGTGGAAAGACGATGTCTCGAATCTAAGTTATGTGGATTCCGCCTGGATCAACAACATGCGCGACTCCCTGATGGAGCAGTATATACAGGGTACGCGAGACAGTTCTTATGTAACGACCGAATATCGTCGACCGGTTAATACCGAGGTGGTGGAATTGAATGGGTATTACGCCTGGCGCACTCGCGGTACCTGGCGGATGACCTCTGATTTTATGGGGGGACCTTTTATCAACTATACTATTTATGACGACCAGACGAACCGGCTTTTTATGGTTGAGTTTGCACAGTACGCGCCCAAATACGACAAACGTCGTTTTGTTCGCCAGTTTATGGCGATGGCCGAGACGTTCCAGAGCGATTCGACCTGGACAATGCGTCGACCTGAAGCGGTTGAGACGAAACAAACGATACAGAATTAGTTTTTGTGAATGACGATAAACAGCATTTCATAAAAGAGGAACTCGACCAAAGGCGTCGAGATAACCGTTTTCGTTCTTTACGGGTATTGGATCCGCATTATGGAGACGGAGCCTTTGTGAAAACCGGAGAGGGAACGTGGGTGAATTTTAGCTCCAACGATTACCTGGGGTTGTCGGGTGATCCGCGTGTGATGGAGCGAGCTAAATCGCATATAGATCAGTATGGAGCTGGATCGACGGCTTCTCGGCTTATCTGCGGGACCTATGATATTCACCGGAAACTTGAAGAGCAGCTGTCTGATACCTTTGAACGGGAAGCTGCCCTTCTATTTAACACGGGATTTCAGGCTAATAGCTCGATACTGGCGACCCTGACCGACCGCAACTCACTGATTTTAACAGATAAAAGAAGTCACAACAGCCTCCTCCAGGGTGCTTTGCTGAGCCGGGCCCGTTTTCGGCGGTTTGACCATAATGATCTTGACGACCTGGAGCGGCATCTTCAGAAAGCGGAAGATGAGGATTATAATCGCATATTCATAGTAACGGAGTCCGTATTCAGTATGGACGGGGATCGACCCGATCTGGAAAAACTGGTTGACTTGTCTAATCGATACCGGACTTTTCTGTTCGTGGATGAAGCACATGCAGTGGGGATATGGGGTGAGCAGGGAAAAGGATTAAGTTTTGGCCTGGACGGCATAGATATGGTTCTTGGAACGTTTGGAAAAGCTTTCGGATCTTTTGGCTCGTTCTTGTTGTGCAGTAAGGAAGTCAGAGATTATTTAATCAATTTTTGTCCCGGCTTCATTTATACCACCGCCCTCCCTCCGGCTGTCATCGGTGCCAATCGGGCATCGCTTGAACTGCTTCCGGAACTGGACAAGGAGAGGAAAAAGCTGGTACAAAATGCCGAATTTCTGAAAGAGCAGCTTGCTGAGTCTGGATTTGATACGGGTAACTCTACCAGCCAGATAGTTCCAATAATTATCGGTTCAGAAGCTGATACGTTAAAACTGCAGGACTACCTTGGAAAAGAAGGAATGCTGGCAACCGCCATTCGTCCGCCGACGGTCGAAAAAGGAAAGTCAAGGATCCGCGTGACGCTTTCCAGCAAGCATGATAGAAAGCACCTGAATAAATTGATACATTTATTGCATGAATGGAAACAACGGTGATATCGAAATATTAATGTTCCCGGGGTGGGGATTCAATGCAGATTCCTGGAAAATATGGGATGCATTTTTGGAGCCTGACTATAAACTCAAGAAATTTGAACCGGGTTATTTCGGATCCGAAAGAAGAGTAAAGTTTAGTGGACTGCACAACCGACTGAATGTTATATTTGCCCATTCTTTCGGTTTGCACCAATGTTCGCCGGAACAGTTGCGTCGGGCTGATTTACTGGTGATATTCAGCGGATTTATTCATTTTCATCCCCGGGCTAAACAATATCGGAGAAGGTCCCGCCTGGTGGTTCACCAGATGATTAACAAGCTGGAAGAGTATCCCCGGAAAGTATTGGAGGATTTTATGGATAATTGTTATCACCCCGAGCCGGCTGATCCATCAATTCCGAAAAATTCAATAAACAAACAGCGGCTTTTATCCGACCTGAAATGTTTGAATTCAGAGCAGCTGAATGTGGAATTGCTGAATTATATCCCAAGTATTTGCATTTTGCATGGCAGGGAAGACGCTATTGTACCCAATAAAAAAGGTAGAGAGCTTTATGAAAGCATATCGGTTCAGGGTCACTACTATGAAATTCACCAGGCCGGTCATGCGTTGCCTTTTACGCATACGCAAATGTGTTGGTCGTTTATAAAACCTATTATCGAAAATTTTGATTGAAATATATTTATGCATTCCTCGGTTCCCCGGATAAGTCATCCGCAAAAACAGTCTATCAAAAAAGAATTCGGCAAAAATCCCGATTATTACGATCAGAATGCCGACTGCCAGAAGGAGAGTGCCGAACGGCTGATCGCTTCACTCGAACCCTGGACCGCCATCATTCCCAGGGGCCCCATATTGGAAGTGGGATGCGGCACCGGCTTTTTAAGTCGGCATCTGCCCGGTTTGTTTAAGGAACGGTCCATCGAAATCACCGACCTGGCTCCTGAGATGGTGGAATACTGTCGCCGTAAGATGGATTTGAAAGATGAAATGGAGCGAGTGACGTTCGATGTCCGCGACGCCGAGTATTTAACGGCCGCGGAAGAGTCTGTCAGCTTGATTATTCACAACTTTGTCGCCCAGTGGTTCCAGGATCCCGCTTTGAGTATGGAGCGAATGGTTGAATGCCTGAAGCCCGGCGGATTGATGCTGGCTGCGTTTCCCGGCAGTGATAGTTTCCCGGAATGGAAAGAGGCGACCGAAAAGGCCGACGTGGACTATACTGGAAACGAGTTGCCGGACACTGAAGAGATCGTGGTCAAACTCTCCAATCTTCCCGTGAAGGTCGATTACTACGAGGATACCATCAGCAGCCGGTTTTCATCGGCCCGCGAATTTTTCCGTCACCTCAAAAAAATCGGGGCCTCAACAGCGGAAAATAAAGATTCCGGGTTAAGCGGCAGCGAAATGAAAAAACTGATCGAGACCTGGGATCATTCCGCTTCCGGTGAGATTACTGTGAACTATCACGTTGTATTCCTTGCGGTGAAAAAAGAATAAACAATATTTGCACTTTCTAAGATCGAACTGGTTTTTCAAATAAGCTATAACTATTGATAATACGAAGTTATGGATGATAGTGAGCGACTATTTCCACCGGCTTTTTTTGTGACGGGGACCGATACAGGAATCGGTAAGACTGTAGTTAGTGCCATGCTGACGGCCGGGTTGAATGCAGCATACTGGAAACCGATTCAGTCGGGACTCGAGGAGCAAACCGATACACAATTCGTGCGGGAAACAACGGGTCTTTCGTCGGATCATTTCTTCCCCGAGCAATACCGGCTGCAGACGCCCATGTCGCCCCATGCCTCGGCTGAGATCGACGGGGTGGCCATCGATATGAAGAAGTTTACACTGCCGGATTTTAAAAAATTCGATCATCTGGTTGTCGAGGGAGCCGGCGGATTGATGGTTCCGATGAATGACGACGAGATGATCATCGATCTGATAAAATATCTGGAATTGCCGGTTTTGTTGGTTGTCCGCAGCAGCCTGGGAACCTTGAACCACACATTTTTGTCGCTCGACCAACTGCGGCGATACGAAATTCCCTGTCTCGGGGTGATTATGAACGGAGAGAAACATGAAAGCAATCGAAAAGCCATTGAATACTACGGAGATACAACGGTACTGGCGGAGCTAGAGCCGTTGGAGGAGATCACCCCGGAGCGCTTGAGAACCGTTTTTGACGAATTGTTTCTTTAAAGGTCCTCCCGGGAATTCAAATTTGCTGGTTCTTACGAAGCTCTCTATTTTAGCCTTTCGCTAATGGTTACAGGAATTTAAACATGATTATGGCTTCATCAGATTCATCCACGATTCATCCCAACGTATGGTTCCCCTTCACCTCCATGAAAGATATGCCGGCCTTCCCGCGGGTCGAAAGGGGAGAGGGAGCCTGGTTGCTTACGGAAGACGGAACCTGGCTGCTGGACTTGATTTCCAGCTGGTGGGTCAACCTTCACGGGCATGCGCGAACAGAGATTGCCGAAGCAATATTTGATCAGGCATTGGAGTTCGAACAGGTCATCTTTGCCGAACTTACACACGAGCCCGCCGAGAAGCTGGCCGAAAAACTGGTCGAACAACTGCCGGGTAGCCTGAACAAAGTGTTTTATTCTGATAACGGTTCGACCGCCGTCGAAATCGGCCTGAAAATTGCCTACCAACACTGGATTAATCGAGGAGACAAGCGAGAGACCTTTATCGGTTTTGAAGGAGCTTATCATGGAGATACCGTGGGAGCGATGTCGGTTGGAGCCCGATCAGTGTTTACTGATGTATTTCAGGATTTATTGTTCGATGTGGATCGGGTACCCTATCCAGCTACCTGGTGGGATGATCCGGACGTCGAAAAGAAAGAGCGGGAAAGTCTGGAACGAATTGAGGAACTGTTGAAGCAAAATCCGGGCCGATATGCAGGCATTATCATTGAACCCTTGCTCCAGGGAGCCGGCGGCATGCGCATGTGCCGGGAGGAGTTTCTCCAGGAATTGAGAAAATTGGCCAGCCGGTACAATACGCTGTTGATCTTTGATGAGGTTTTGACCGGGTTTGGCCGCACCGGCGACTGGTTTGCGTGTCGACAGGCCCGGGTACAGCCCGATATCGTTTGTTTGGCCAAGGGTATTACCGGGGGATTTTTGCCGCTCGCGGCCACGGTGGCAACCGATGAAATTTTTGAGAGTTTCGTAAGTGACGATCCGATGACCACTTTTTATCACGGTCACAGTTACACAGCTAATCCATTAGGATGTGCAGCGGCCCTGAAATCCATGGAATTGCTGGAGTGGAATGAATATCAATTCAAGGGATTGGAAGATATTCACCGGGAACAGGTTCGTATGTTGGTCGAGGACCTGCCGCATGTAAAGCGCCCCCGGGTGAAGGGATCGGTCGCCGCTGTTGACATCCAAGTAGAAGAAGAGGGATATTTATCGAAGGTCGGACAAGTTATTCGCCGGGAAGCCCGAAAGCGTAATTTGCTGCTCAGACCCCTT
>CAJXOW010000025.1 GCA_913057825.1 uncultured Balneolaceae bacterium
CTTTGCCAGTTCCAGATCCACCCATGTCGAGAAACGGTTGCGGGAATTTTCCAGTTCGTGGGTCAAGCAGCAGACTGTCCGGTTTTCGCCCCGCACCACACATTCTAGCAACCCGTCTTTCAATTGCCAGTCCTGCAAACGATTCGCCCAGTAGGCAGAACCGGTCCACGTCATATCAGGCAGCCTTCGCCAGGGACTTTCATACGAGATCGTATGCGGACGGCTCTGCTCCTGCAACAGCAACGAACTGTGCACCCGCTCTCTGCCAGACGCTTTCCCTCCCAATAGCGGTAGAGAAAGTGTTCCCAGCAGCATGGTTTTGATGCTCTCTTTTCGATCCATAGATATAGATATAGTTTTGACGGTATTTCAAGCGGCAATCACCTTCACTATTCTTTCCAGCGGGTGACGCCAATCACACCCTCTTCCAATAAAGAAATCCAAATTTCGGCTTTACTTCAATTGACTTTATGCCATTTTTCCATTTTATGATTATCGACCGCACTGAATACTACTTAATCAATGTCATAGGAGCAATGCGTATTTGCTCACCGGCCTGCAATTTGTAATAATAGACCCCGCTGGATTGTCCCGAAGCGTCCCATGTAACGGTATAATTCCCGGCTTGCTTTTGTTCGTCAACGAGGGTTGCCACATGTTGACCGGCTACCGTAAAAACTTCCAGTGTCACTTTACTTGCGGTCGGCAGTGCATAGGGAATAGAAGTCGCTGGATTAAAGGGATTCGGATAATTCTGACCAAGCGAAATTTTTCGCGGCAAGGTTGGATCCCCCCCTGCAATCGCCGTGGCCGTATCAGCTACTTCCATCTCCAACCGTGAGATCGAAGCAGCCGGGAGCGTCAAGATTACCGAATTATCGCTGTCCATCTGAACGGTAGAAGAATCGACCGAAAAGCCGTTCAGCGACGTCCAGCTGGTTTGCCGATTAAACGGATCCGAACTGTGAATTAATACCTGGTTGGCAGAACTCACCCTCCAGTCCTTGTCGACTTGCATGTCGACATTATACGAAGTTTGCAGATTCCTATTCGTCACAAACAGGTATAGTTTTCGTCCGTCGGCCGACCGAATCGCCGAAGCATCCACAAAGGAAACATCGCGGGTGTCTTTCTGTCGAAATCCGGTAGCCTCCAGGAAGAACGTCGGACTGGTATTGGTAACATTTACCTGGTGCCATTTCTTACCGGTCGTCAGCGGTTCAGCGTAGTACTTGTGCACATAATTACCGGGATTGACTGGCCGCATATCGATCGGATAAGGACGATAAAAGAGGGTATTATCACGCATATAGCTGTATTGCACGGCATCTCCTTCTTTAATAAATGCATTAAACATACCCGCCACAAAAGCTGCGTGAGCCATGGTGGGATAATCTGCACGATCCCATCCTGCATTGACGCGGGGCTGCAAATTAAATTCACCGACATTAATCAACATATCAGCTCGTCCCCGATTCGAAGCAGACTGCCGAACTTCACCGATTACGTGTTCATGATACATGGCAGGAAATGCAACCAGGTTGCGATGATAAATATCTTCATCCCAGCTTTGTCGCACATCATCACTGAATACTCCCTGGACATATCGATGGATATCCACTCCATCGACCTTCTTGCCCGCAATATCAAAAAGGGTTTTATTCCAGTTTTCGTCGTGGTCTACATACAGCGGATCGATGCCCGACGCAATGACCCTGATATCGGGATCCACCGCTTTCATGGCCTCATAGTGATCCACAAAACGGCGTGCAAAGTCTTCCGCGTCCGTATGTCCCGCCTGATAACCACCATACGTTTCATTACCAACCTGCCAGTGCTTGACATTATAAGGTTCCGGGTGACCATGATCGGCCCGGAGCTGTCCCATTTCGGTGTCGGTCGACCCATTCACATACTCCACCCAATCGGCGGCTTCTTCAGGGCCAATGGTCGTATTGAATCCCACGTTTAGATAGGGCGTAATTCCCGCAATTTCACAAAACTCCAGGAACTCGTTCGTTCCCATAAAATTCGGTTCCAGTCCTCCCCACTCCGTATTATCGCGGACCGGTCGGTCATTCAGCGGACCCACCCCGTCGCGCCAGCGATACACGCTGGTCCAGTTTCCTCCGGGCCATCGAATACTGGTGACATTATACTTTTTCAGCAACTCGATCGTCGTCGGATTGTATTTACCTCGAACCGCGTCGCCCGACATCAGTCGAAATCCATCCAGATCCACATAGCCATCTCCTTGAATCAGGACACCCACCGCATATTGACCAAAGGGAGAAGAGATATACCGACTTGTGCTGGCTCCGGTGACATCAAACGTTACAGTGTGTTTTGTCCACTCCGAAGTGAGCGGCAGGGTTTGCGCATCCGCTATATAACCGACCCCCGTTTCCAGTCGTACATCAACACTGTCGACCGATCCCCTCACATACAGGTGCAAGACAAACTTCTTCGTGCGCCGGTCCGGTATAGCCGTACGCTGGCGAATACCCCCGGTCTTACCGCCGCTTACCTGGATTCGCTGATAGCGGGCACCGTGAACCCCGCCGGTTAGCGAAGCTTTACTGGATGTATCATCAAAGTGGGGCTCCCACGGATAAGCAAGCCCCCCGTACGTTTCCGTATCCCGATATAAAACAGCCGTGCGGCGCTGCCACGGCTCGCTGCCCAGGGAAAACCAATCTTCGAACGAACTGTTCGCCAGGTGTTGTGCGTAAAGCCCCGGATAGGCGTCCTTCCCATTGTGCTCGATAAACTTACCGAAAACCAGCTTATTAATGGTCCAGGAAGAAGTATCGTCCGGATTTACATTTATAATGACGTCGGATGATTGTGCCCGCATTGAGTTGTTTGACGTCAAGCCAAACAGCAGCACAATAGTTAACGTTAACAAATGATACCAAATGAATTGCTTGTTTCGTAATTTAGATATGAAGCGAGGGAACATATTTATTCCGATATATGTTAGGGATATGAGAAGCTATGGACCTTATAACAAGTTAAATACAAACTTTTAAAGTTTTGGGTGTGCTTATGAAAACATCTACAATCAGTAAATCATTATTCTTCGTATTTGCTCTTCTAATATACTCATTTAGTTTGGCAAATGCGCAAGATACCCTGGTTTTTCACATGGATTTTGAAGAGGGAAGCGGCATTCCGATGGATAAGTCCTCCTACGGGCAAAGTGTCTCCGTAGAGGGAGATATCAACTACGACAGCGACGCTCCCTATGGCAGTCATTCCTTCTTCTTTGATGCCTCGGCCAAAACCCAGATCCGCGTTGATGGTTCAGAGCTCGCCACCACCACCTTTACGCTGGACTTCTTTTTCAAGACTGACACTCTTAATGGTGGTCTGTGGCTGATCAACAAGTGGGGCGAGAGCAACGGGACCGACTTTTATCATCGACCCAATTATGGGGTCATCATGCATAACGGGGACGGTGTCATTGGCGGCGTCACCTGGGATCTTGGATCCGGCGGACCGACCGGACTCAACCAGCGATCCGGCGATGAATCGGGAGAAGAAATGGTTCAAAAAGGTAAATGGTACAACGTCATATTTGTGGCCTCGCAGGATACCCAGTTCTTTCAGCTGCGAAACGTGAACGGCGACATTTTAGGTGATGGCGGATATTCACCGCAAGGCGATGTTGCCACCAATCCCAATCAGCCGTTGATGATTGGAGATGCTCACCTGGAGGATGACCCACCGCGAAACTTCGAGGGATTCATGGATGATATTCGCATTTACAACTACGCCCGAATTGAGTCCGACGGATCGTACAATCCCCCGAACAGAACGGGCACCAATATTGATGATCCCTCCGTTAATATCCCCAATGAGCTGACGCTGAAACAAAACTATCCGAATCCATTCAACCCCAGTACCCGGATCACTTACGGGCTGCCTGCCGCCAGCCATGTAAGTCTGAAGGTATACAACGCAGCAGGACAACACGTGGCTACGTTGGTCGACCAGTCACAATCGGCCGGTGAACATACCGCCGTTTGGAATGGATCGGAAGCTACCAGCGGAGTATACTACTATACAATCGATGCCAACGGTGTCACCAAAACACGTTCAATGACGCTAATCAAGTAATAGTTAAATCAAAAAAAGGAAAGCACGGTTTTGCATGAACCGCTACAAGCCCGATCCGTTGATTAATGCGGATTGGGCTTGTTTTTATCTATAGAACTGCAAGTTTAGTATAAATGAGTGAATCGGCCGAAAGATATCCCATCGACGGAACCCTGGATTTGCATACCTTTTCGCCGGGTGAAGTTAAATCGCTCGTTCATGACTATATCGATGCGTGTTTAGAGGAGGGTATCCATGAGCTCCGCATCATTCACGGTAAAGGAACCGGCACTCTTCGTCGAATTGTGCATGCACAACTGGATCGCAATGAACATGTTGAAAACTATCGTCTCGCGGGATCCGGCGGTGGCAGTTGGGGGGCGACGCTTGTGGAGCTACACAAGGATTAAAGTTAGAAATATTGAATGTTGCATCGATTAACGGTACGGAACGGCTACAAAGGAGATCCGCTTTCTCCAGCTTTGTTGTTGAGAACGTGAAATGGAAACTAAAACCGGTGTGGATGCGACATCCAACTGCCTGCTGTTAACATCCCCCAATTCCCACTCAGATCATTAAGCTAACAGAAATTAGCCGCCGCTAATCAGTAGTCAAATTCCCAAATATCGGGATCCACCTCCAGTTCACCGGCACGATTGCGCACTTCCTTATCCAACGATTTTGGAACCACGATAACAAATCCGCCGTATTTACCATTATCATCGTGCACGGCTTTATGAAATGCTTTCCATTGAGCTTCAGTGTGATAATGATTAATCGAACTTTTTGTTTCAATCTCGATAATAATCTGCCGTCCCTTGTACTCCGCAACCAGATCGGGACGCCGTTGATTAATCACTTCCGGCGACGGATAGTCGTCGTCAATCAGATCCGTTTGTACATTGGAAAACTTGTCGTCATAATCAAGTGCAGCAGCTAAATCCGTGATCTGCTGACTATGAGCAGTCTGTTCATCTACAGGTCGCTTCGTCATAATAGTAACTACCTTGCCTTTAATTCATCCCCATACAAGAGATTCAAATACTATATAATGGTATGGTAAAATTCGATATACCTCAAATTTTGGTCTATAATAACATTTATCTTTTAGTTACGAAAGATCAATGAAAAACCGGGCGGCGGTTCCTTGCTCGTATACTTTACCTCGTTTACCGGCATTGAGTGGGTAAGAGCCTTATATATGAATATCGTTATTACTGCCGGTTACCCGGAAAATTATTATGCTTCGGAACCGCCGCCCGGCTTTTCATTGATCTTGGCAAAGTATTAAATTGTCAGGGGTGGGTGTCGAAGTTTCCGGTGGAGTACTCTTTGAATTTCACGGGCCAACATTACACTAAGAATGAAGTTGTTCCCGTCTTTGCTGAATTTGGCCAGGGGAACTGTTTTATTTATGAGCCGGTATCTTTTCAACATGACAAAAAATAATAGCCATGGATATTTCTCGACTCTCCAGAAGTTTACCTGCAGCAACGTTGGCTGCCGGACTGCTTGTCTTCGTAATAGTGGGGCTTCCTGCCTCTGCCTCCCCCGACCCCCCCGAAAAGATCCAGGTTTCCACACCCGGTAAAATGACGGGCTTTGCCGCCTCGACGGACAAATGCGTTATTGCTAAACAGGATCACCTCAAACCCGTTCATCCGAGTCACATTCAACGGGCCGACACCACGGATACCACGCAATGGGACCCTCCCCGAATTATAGAGCGTAAAGAAGAACGGCATGAGATGGTCCGCAATCAAATCATACGCCGCGGCATTCAGGATTCGGCTGTTATTGCGGCCATGCGAGCGGTTCCCCGCCATCTTTTTGTTCCCTCGAATCGTAGAGGCACCGCCTACGAAGATCGACCACTGCCGATTGGACACGGGCAAACCATCTCCCAGCCCTATATCGTGGCTTTTATGACAGAAGCTCTCGATGTTAATCCGGACGACAAAGTCCTGGAGATCGGTACCGGCAGCGGTTACCAGGGCGCGGTTTTATCTGAATTAACGCCCCATGTTTATACCATCGAGATCATTGAAGCACTTGGCAGACAGGCACGCAAAAAGTTTAATCAACTGGGATATTCAACCATTCACGTGCGCATTGGCGATGGATATCACGGCTGGAAAGAATACGCGCCTTTTGACGGTATTATCGTCACGGCCGCCGCTCCCGAAATACCGAAACCGCTGATTGAACAATTAAAACCCGGTGGAACGCTGATAATGCCTACGGGCAGCACCTATGGAGTTCAGAAATTGGTAAGGATACGTAAAACCGCAGACGGAAAAATCCGAAAAGACACCTTGATGTCTGTCCGTTTCGTCCCTATGAAAGGTGAAATCCGGAAATAATTATAGACTAGCTTTGAGAAACCGGGCGGCGGTTCCTTGCTCGTGTACTTTTCCTCGTTAGCCGGCATTGAGTGGATAAGAGCCTTAATATTTTAATATCGTTATAACTGCCGGTTAACCGGAAAATTATTATGCTTCGGAACCGCCGCCCGGTTTTCTCAAAAAAGTTTATTGATTGTTAAATTAGCAGGTTTATAATTTGCAATAAAAATCAAAATGTGGGCCGATTGAAAAATTGAAAGTACTTAATTGAAATGGAAGAAAACGATCGTATTTACAAAGAAACGTTTCCCATTCAATCGTATGGGGTTCGACCCGACAAATCCGCCAGGCTGGCGCATATCTGCAATCTTCTTCAGGAAGTTGCCGGAAAACATGCTCACCGGCTAAATTACGATATTGATCAACTCCGACGTGAAAACCGGACCTGGTTTCTATACCGGCTGCAGTTAGAAATGGAGGATTATCCCCGATGGGATGATTCGATTACCATTGAAACCTGGCCGTCCGGGGGCAAAGGGGTTTTGGCTTACCGGGAATTTCTTATCTACAATGAGTCCATGGATATCCTGGGACGGGGAACGAGTCAGTGGATGATTGTAGATCTTCAGAAGAAACGTCCGGTGCCCATTCCCGGGGAAGTATTTGAAATGAAAGTCGAAAAACGCGGTCATACGCTGAAGCCCCAGCGAGAAAAGATCAACCTGGATCATCAAGATCCCCTGGGTTCACCCACTGAATTTCGAATCTGGCGCAAGGACCTGGACGTCAACGGACACGTTAACAATGTGTCCTATATCAATTGGATAACCGAGTCCATTCCGGAGGATATATACTCAGAACATCGCCTCAACCACCTGGACATCATTTATCAAGCCGAATGCAAATACGGGGATAAAGTCATCGTGAAGACGTACCCAACCGATCAAGATCATGACTTTAAGCACCATATTTATCGATCACAGGATCAAAAAACACTTGCCCTGGCCCAAACCCGTTGGGGAGTTGAATAACAGAAAAAACTATTGCAGGTTATGGAAGAACTATTATTCATGGGCGATTATGAGGTCGCGCGCTTTATTCTCCAGCGTGCATTGGCCCTCATTTACCTGATTGCCTTCTCCGTGACTCTGAATCAATTTCCCGCCCTGGTCGGCGAAGACGGACTCCAACCCATTCGTCCCTTCCTGGAGCGAATTTCCTTCTGGCGGGCTCCTTCCATCTTTCACTGGCATTACTCGGATCGATTTTTGAGGGCGGTATCCTGGGGTGGGATCTTGCTATCCATTGCAGCCTTTGCAAGTTTTTTAGTCCCCCTGCCGGTTTGGCTATACATGCTTAACTGGTTTATACTCTGGGCCCTTTATTTATCGATCGTCAATGTCGGACAGACATTTTACGGGTTCGGGTGGGAATCAAAATTACTGGAAGCCGGCTTTTATGCAATCATTCTCGGTCCTGTTCATGTCGCCACCCCCCTTTTGCTGATCTGGATCTTTAACTGGCTGATCTTCCGAGTGGAGTTCGGAGCCGGTCTCATCAAGATTCGAGGGGATCAATGCTGGCGCGACTTAACCTGTATGTATTACCACCAGGAAACCCAACCGATGCCCAATCCGCTGAGTCGATATTTTCACCTTTCCCCCGGCCCTTTTCACCGGCTCGAGACGTTATTCAATCACATTGTTCAACTGGGAATTATATGGTTTATATTCTTTCCGCAGCCTATTGCCTCAATCGCAGCCGGACTCATTATCCTATCGCAGCTTTACCTGGTTATCAGCGGCAATTATTCCTGGTTGAACTGGATGACCATTTTCCTCGCGGTAAGCGGCATCAGCGACCCCGTCTTTCATATGGTATTGGGCTCAACGCAATGGATCCCCCCGGCTGCAGGTGCTCCTCTTTATTTCCAGATATTAGTCGGGATATTGACGTTGCTGGTGGCGTATTTAAGTATTGAACCCATCCGCAACTTAATTTCCCGCAACCAGTTAATGAACTTTAGTTTCAATCCATTTCATCTGGTCAATACTTATGGAGCATTCGGGTCGGTCACCAAAGAACGATACGAGATTATTATCGAGGGAACGAACGATCCGACCGGAAATCCCGAGGCGGAGTGGAAGGCGTATGAATTCAAAGCCAAGCCCGGCGATACCCGGCGAATGCCGCCCCAGATAGCTCCTTACCATTTACGGCTCGACTGGCAAATGTGGTTCGCCGCTATGTCGTCTTACCTGCACCACCCCTGGTTTCCCCGGTTGTTACGCAAGATTCTGAAGGGAGAGGAGGCCACGATCAATTTACTGAAGAGCAACCCTTTTCCCGATGAACCTCCTGCCTATATCCGCGCCCGACTGTTCCATTACCGGTATGCAAACGTTGAAGAACGAAGAGAAACCGGTCAATGGTGGATCAGAAGATATGTTAAAGACTACTACCCCTCCACTTCCCGCAAAGAGTTGAAAACTATCAAATAAAAGAAGCCTGTCCCAACAAAAAGTCGGGACAGGCTTACGGGTCGGGTTCGTTGGATCACGGTATGGATTTTTTACAAGGGCCATACCCCTTATGAAGCAAGACCACTTTGGACTCACTTCTGTAATATATAATACAAATATTATATTACATGTCAAAATAAATTTTTAAATAAATTCAATGATGTAGGTTAATTGGGAGTTACATCCATCTATAAAGAAATTATACTGTAATGGATAATTAATTATATTCATTTCAATAATTTACCCTGCTATCACTGGAAGTTGTTAAAAATACTTACCTAATTAGGGGATATATTCGCTATATTATAGATATTGTTGAATTTACTCGCCCGGGTACTTAAAGGACCGTTTTACAAACCGTTATTCCTATCCATTTAGGCCTATGATTAATTTAACTCCACGGTTGTATGAAGAACTGGTGTTAGTACTGGCTGGCGGCCGGGGGCAACGATTGGGAGATCTTACCAAGTGGCGTGTCAAGCCGGCCACCCCCTTTGGAGGTAAATTTCGTTTAATCGACTTTGTCCTTTCGAACGCCGTCAACTCCCAATTGCGGAGAATTGGTGTTCTCACCCAATATAAATCCCAATCACTTCTTCGTCATATCATGAGCGGCTGGAATCTGCCACGGACCCATTTCGGTGAATTTATCGAATGTCTGCCGGCCCAAAAACGCGTGGGCGACAATTGGTACCAGGGCACAGCGGATGCGGTTTTTCAGAACATTGACCTGATAGAAGCCTGCCGGGCCCGAAATATTCTTATCTTGGCCGGAGATCATGTTTACGCGATGGATTATCGACCCTTGCTTCAGTTTCACCAGGAAAAGCAAGCGGATTTAACAGTCTGTGTGATTGAAATGGAGCGAGATGAGGCGAAGTCGTTCGGCCTTTGTTGCCTCGACGGTGACTTTCATATTCAACAGTTTATAGAGAAGCCCAACTCAACCGATCTTAAGCAATATCGCGGAGAGACTGTGTATGCATCGATGGGTATTTATGTATTTGAATGGTCATTTCTCAAGCAGGCATTGATAATGGACAGCTTACAGCACCAATCTCATCATGATTTTGGCAAAGACATCATACCCGCCTCGCTCGGAGATAACGTTTATGCCTACAAATACCAGGATCCAAAGACCGGCACGCCGCTTTACTGGCGTGATGTGGGGACCGTTGACTCTTACTGGCTTGCCAATATGGATTTAATTGGTCCGATGCCCCGACTAAATCTATATGATTCCTACTGGCCCATACACAGTGCACCGCACAATTATCCCTCCGCCAAAGTAGTCCCCGGCCCAAAAGCCACGCAGGGACAGGTTATAGACTCCATCATTTCGGAAGGTTCGATTATTTCGGGAGGAACGGTTCGTCACTCGCTTCTATCACAGAACGTGTGGATCGACGAAGGAGCGGAAGTCAATCAATCTGTCATAATGCCCGATGTCCATATTGGCAAACAAGCGCGTATTACAAGATCGATTGTAGACTCCGGCACTTTTATTCCGGATCATATGGTGATAGGTGAGGATCTGTCGGCAGATGCGGAACGTTTCACGGTCAGTCACAAAGGCATTGTACTGGTTACGGCTGAAAAAATGGGACAACCCGGTTTGCAGGCAATACGTTAGATTAATATTCAGACTTATTTCTTGCCCCTGATTCTAATTGATAGCTTCCCTCCATTGCTGATATGGTAATCATTTGATATAGTTAAATAATAATTACCGAATAATTTACAAACACAGAAAACTACCAGCTTTCAAAATTGCCAACGTAAATATTCCCGAGATAACTTTTATTTCTATATTAGAAAAACTATGACTCAACATCAGATTGAAATTATAAAGGCATCGGGCGAGCGTGTTCCCTTTGAACCGGCTAAACTACAGAAGTCACTCGAACGAGCCGGCGCCGGACCCGATCAGATTGAACGCATCTTCGATGAGCTGGAACCCCGGCTTCACGACGGGATCAGCACGCATAAAATTTACCGGATGGCATTTGATAAATTGAAAAAGATATCGAGAGGTCTGGCCGCCCGGTACAAGTTGAAAAATGCCCTTCTTGAACTGGGTCCGTCGGGATATCCCTTTGAAAAATTTGTCGGTGAGATTCTTCGGCACCAGGGCTATGAAGTTCGAACAAATCAATTTCTCGAAGGAAAATGCATCGAACACGAAGTAGATATCCTGGCAGAAAACGAAACCAATGTTCACTTGATTGAATGCAAGTACCATAACCGGCAGAATTATAAAAGTGATGTAAAAATCCCCCTCTATATTCACTCACGATTTAAAGATATCCTCGCCCATTGGGGGCAGCAACCCGAAGAGGGAAAGCCTTTCCAACAGGGCTGGGTGGTTACGAATACCCGATTTTCTGAAGATGCCTTGAATTACGGAAACTGCGTCGGACTCCGCATGGTCAGCTGGGATCAGCCCGAACAGGGGTCGCTAAAACGGATGATTGAACTAGCGCGTCTCTATCCCATAACCTGCTTAAACTCCCTCAGCGACTCCCATCGAACGTCGCTGCTCAAAGATAATATCGTATTATGCCGGGAAATCTATCAAAATCCCGAAACCCTTCAAGATAGGGCAATTAAAAGATCCGAACGCAAACAGGTAATGCAGGAAGTCGAAGAGTTATGTGGGGATGAATCGTTCACTGCCGATTCTATTAATCGTAGTAAGTAATATCCCTTACCGTAATTGAGACTTTGATTCGGTCCTCAGTATTGATACGCCGGATCCAATTTCCATATTTATCAAAGTCGGTAAACTCGTATGTACGCTTATCGACTCCTTCCTGCTGAATGATATAGTTATCGGTATTATAGCGATAGGTAATCAAGTAATTCAATTGACCTTCCGGCCCATATACTTTCTTTTTTTTCTCTCGTCCCTGCTCATCAAATATATAGGTCGCACTCCAAAGCAGGGAATCCGAAGGGCTGTAGACCGCCGCGTCCAGGTCTCCGCTCCACCAGGAGTAGGAATAATTTTTCTCATGGGTAAGTCGTAATTTCCCGTCAAAGCGTCGTTCCTGAACTCTGCGGGCACTGTTGTAGGTATAGGTAAATTTTTCGATCAGTGAAGAATCCCCTCCATAGATCCGCTTGTCGGTCAAACGTCCCTCCCGATTAAACTGCAGCTTTTTCATTCCGTAGAATCGGTCGGACTGCCACTTTGATGAATCTTTTGAAGCCCCGTAGGTCCGTTCCACGGCCAATTTAACCGGACCTTTCATATTTTCATCGTGGAACAGGTATATAGATGGACCGTCTCCACAGGCGGTAAGAATAAAGGCTATCAACAGTAACGTCGCAGCTTGATAACCTTTGCTTATTTGAACCAAAAGAAACAAGGCGATGTAAGTTCGTTGGTATTATATCCCTTTGATTCGGGAAAGGGACCTTCTCCGGCAACAGGGATGAAAATACATATAAATGCTGTAAAGCAGCAACTGAGATGTGCGATTCGGCAGAGCATCTGATGGTTCCTCTCCCATACGCTCCTGGAGACTAAAGAAGCCGGCCCGTCCATTAACGGAGCTGGTCTCGAATGTTATCGGATTACAGGCTGAATTGGATCTTCTGTTTCCTTTATGTACTCACCCTTTGCCCTTGACCTTTTACTCCGCTAGCATAGCGAGCGGTTGGTTCTCCCCTTTTAATTCCTACCGGCGGTAGTCCGTACAGGCATCTGAAGGGAAACTTTTTACGTTTTCACCTTTCGCCATTCACCTTTCACCTTCGCGAGCCTTGGCGAGCGATCAGTCCTCCCCCTTAATCCGCCTCCGAAGGGGGATATGAGGTTATATTTTGGTCTTTTGCTTGGTGCTTTCCCCTGCGATTCCAAGCTTTTTTACGATCTCCTCGGCCAGACACCATCTGGTGAAGGCAGACTGAAGCAAATTAAGTCCCACAAAAAGCGTAAAAAGAAACCACCAGGGACTCACCCAGTAGCCAAGTGCCAGGCTCACGGTGACAAAAGTTCCGGCGAGAGCACGAATTATTCGTTCCAGTTTTCCGATACTGCAGCTTGATTCAGACATAGTCTTCAACGTTCAGTCTATATGCGTGTAATGGATTAAAGGTTTCTGCGTCAGGTTCATGTTCTTTATTGTATTGATCGATTTCCTCCAGTACCCGTTTACTCGCCATATCGTCATTGAAAACAAAGAACAAGTGCGAGTAAATGGTTTCGCCCTGGCTGGCAAACCAGTTCGTCGGATCCGTTTTGTCAAGATTACCAATCCGGGCGCCCCGAATTTCTGTTTCGCTATATACGGGAATATTTTGTCTTACCAGTATTTTTCGGACGACCTTCGAGTACTCTTCGATACTTAGTATTACTAATAGCTTCATACGTTCACCTCCATTTTTAGCATGTATTTACAATTTTAGGGAGAACAACCGGCCGGATATTTCATTCATTAATCGTTCAGGAATTATCATTTACTGCCGGTTTTTGGTCGACCTTTGCTTGTTCAACCATATAGAAAATGAGCGGCACAATGAGCAGAGTTAATGCAGTCGAGGCTATAGCTCCGCCGATCAATGAAATGGCCAATCCCTGGAAAATGGGATCAAATATGATCACGAAGGCACCGATGACCACGGTTCCGGCTGTGAGCAGAATCGGGGTCGTTCGAACAGCTCCGGCATCGATCACCGACTGTTTCAGGCTCGCACCGGCCTCCAGGCGCATGTTAATGAAATCGATCAGCAGCACCGCGTTTCGCACCATAATACCGGCCAGGGCAATCATACCAATCATGGAGGTCGCCGTAAAGAACGCGCCAAATGCCCAGTGTCCCGCAATGATGCCTACAAGAGACAAAGGGATCGAAATCATCATAATAATGGGGACCTTGAAGTCCTGGAACCAACCTATAATCAACATATAGATAATAATCAGCACTACAGCGAAGGCGATGCCGAGATCACGAAATACTTCGTAGGTGATTTGCCACTCTCCATCCCACTTGAGCGAATAGTCTTCCTGCATAAAGGGTTGGTCCGTATAAAGTTGCTTCAGATCGTATCCCGGGGGCATCTCGATGTCGGCGATTTTGGATCCCGCATCAAGTATAGCATATACCGGGCTCTCGATTTTGCCCGCTACATCGGCCGTCACATATAAAACCCGGCGTTGGTTCTTTCGGTCGATCGACTGGTCACGTCGATCTTTCTGAATCGATACCAGGTCAACCAGCGGGATCATATCACCCGTTTTGGATTGAACGTGCACCGTTTTCAAAGCTTCTATACCCGATCGTTGCTCAATGGGCAATTGCAGGTGAACCGGGACCGGATCGATTTCGTCTTCCTGGTAGAGCCGGGTTACCTGTTGTCCCTTGAGGGCCGTTCGAAGCACTTTGCTAACCTGGGACGGCGACACGCCGGATAACATCGCCTTTTCCTTGTTGACATTGAAGCGGTATTTTGGCTGTGGAGCTGCGACGCGCCAATCGACATCCACCACACCCTCCATCTGTTTGAAAATCTGTTTCACTTCTCTGCCAATACGCTTTTGCTCCTCATAGCTGGGACCGTATATTTCGGCCACCAACGTCGACATCACCGGCGGGCCGGGCGGAACTTCAACGACCTTCACATTGGCGTCATATTTTGCACCCACCTTTTGCACCATGGGACGGATACGTTTGGCGATCGCGTGACTTTGATCGCTTCGATCGTGTTTAGACTCCAGGTTCACCTGGATATCGGCCATATGAGGCGACTCCCGCAGGTAGTAATGGCGGACGAGACCGTTAAAATTGATCGGGGCGTGCGTGCCTGCGTAGATCTGGTAGTCGACCACTTCGGGGACGTCTTTCAGGGTCATTCCAATTTCCCGGGCCACCGCATTCGTACGTTCCAGCGGCGTACCCTCCGGCATATCGACAATTACCTGCATCTCGTTCTTGTTGTCATAGGGCAGCATCTTCACTTCCACCTGTCGGTAGTAAAACAGCAGGGTAGAAGCCAGCAGCAACACCGTTACCCCTATGATGAACGCCCACCGTTTCTTGACACTTTCCAGAAGCGGTCGCATGGTTCGTTCGTAGGCTTTATAGATAAAGGTATCCTCCAGGCTGTATTCTTTCTCGTCATCCTCCCCTTTATCTCCCTCCTCTTTGGGTTTTGCATACGGCAGCAGTTTATAAGCCAAGTATGGGGTAATGATCAGGGCTACCATAAGGGAGAAGATCATCGCAAGAGATGCTCCGATAGGCATCGGGCTCATGTAGGGCCCCATCAGGCCGGATACAAATGCCATGGGTAATACGGCGGCAATCACGGTGAACGTCGCCAGTATTGTGGGATTCCCCACCTCATTAATTGATTCAATAGCGGCTTGTTTAATCGGCAAACGCCTCATCTTGAAATGCCGGTGCATATTCTCGGCCACGATAATCGAGTCGTCCACCACAATACCCGTAACAAAGACCAGTGCAAAGAGCGTAATCCGATTGAGCGTATAGCCGAACATATAGTAAAGGAACAGCGTCAGGGCAAACGTAATGGGGACCGAAAGAAACACAACCAGCCCGCCACGCCAACCCATGGCAATGGCCACGACGAGCGTAACTGCCAGTATGGCCGCCAGCAAATGCTCCAGCAGGGAAGCAACCTTATTCGAGGCCGTTTTACCATAATTCCGCGTAGTCGAGAGTTCCATACCCGAAGGAATGAGTTTCCCCTGCAGGCGATCCACTTTTTTAAGGACCCGTTCAGCAATGCGCATGGCATCCGTGCCCGGTCGTTTTGAAATCGCCAGAGTCACGGCCGGGAAACTTTGCCCCGCGGCCATATCCATCTTATCGGCCATCTGCTTACCCATGCCGAAAGAGACATAATCGGCGGGCTCGGCCGGTCCGTCTACCACCTCCGCCACACTCTTCAGATAAACCGGCTGGCCCTGCCGCACGTCAACCACCAGGTTCCTGACTTCCTCGGCGCTTCTGAAAAACTGCCCCGTTTCCACCCGGTAGGCCCGGTCGTTCTTTTTAAAGGTACCCGCGCTCAACTGGGCATTGGCTCCTTTCAATTGACGAGCTATTGAAAGCGGGTCCAGTTTGTAGGCAGCCATTTTCTGTTTGTCCAGCCGCACATTAATTTGCCGTGGACGTCCCCCGAAAATCTGCGTTTGCGAGACGTCATCCACTTTTTTCACTTCCAGGGCCAGCTCGTCCATCACCCGGCGCAATTCATAGTCCGAATGGTTCTGACTCCAAAGCGTCAGTGTGAGTATAGGTACATCATCGATCGATCGCGTTTTAACCAGTGGAGGAGTTACCCCATCCGGCATCCGATCCATATGTTTCATCAATTCGTTATAGAGGCGTACCAGGCTTCGCTCCACATCTTCACCCACATGGAAACGAGCCGTGACCATGGCTTTGCCGTGCATGGAAGTTGAATACACATACTTAATGCCCTCCAGGTTGGAGACCATCTTCTCCAGCGGAATAGCTACACGGTTTTCCACTTCCTGCGACCCGGCACCGGGATATCCCACGAAAATATCCGCCATCGGGACATCAATCTGTGGTTCTTCCTCGCGCGGCGTCAACCAGGTCCCGTAAATACCGATCGCCAAAAACGCGATCATCAAAAGCGGTGTTAATTTCGACGTAATAAATGCATTCGCAATTTTACCTGCCAGTCCAGTTCTCATAATGTTGCGTAACCGTTAAATACTATAGTTTTAAATTTCTACTTTTTGACCTTCGTGGATTCGTCCGTCGGGCGTAAGGATATAAGTCTCACCATCCGAAATACCCGACAAAATTTCGATGTGATTCCCTGACTGGTTGCCGGTACGGACCCATCGCAAGACAGCCTCCTGCTGATCATTAATCGTATAGAGTCCGGTCAACTGTCCTCTATCTATTAGCGCTCTCGCATCGACGGTAACCGTCGGCTGAGTCCATCTGGCAACAGATAGCTCGGCAAACATGCCCGGTTTCACCTTTTTAATGGTCCCGGGCTCCCGGAAAATCACTTTCACTTCAAACTGTCGACTACCCCGGTTCCCGGAGGGATTAATAGCAACTATTCGTCCCTCGAGGCTATTCCGGTCGGCAGCAGGCACACGTATACCCACCGTATCGCCCCGGGTCAGCAAATTGATTTGCGACTCGGGCACTGAGGCCTTTACCTCCAGAGCGCCGGTATTTTCCACCGTCACCAAAGGTTGCCCGGGCGAAGCCATATCTCCTTCTTCCATCGTTTTACGGACGACATATCCATCGATGGGGGCACGCAAGGTGGTATAATCAAGCATATCTTTGACTTCCCGCAGCTTTCCTTCCAGTGTTTTGACCTTTGCCCCGGCCATCTGGTAGCGGGTTTTCATGTCGTCGTATTCTTTTTGAGTAGCGCTGGATTGCTCAAAGAGTCGCTTTATACGGTTATAATTGGTTTCTGCATTCTCCAGGTTGGCGCGAGCTTCCACCAGTTGAGCCTCGACCTGGTCATGCTGTGCCTTGATTTGATCATCTTTAATTTGGACCAGCAGGTCCCCCTCTTCCACGAATTCCCCTTCTTCCACCTCGAGTTGGGTAATACGTCCCATAATTTTGGTACTCAAGTCGACCCTTCGAACCCCCCGTACCGTCCCCGAGAACGATTGCTCCTGCTGTATTTGTACGCTTTGAGCACGGGCCGTTTCCACTTTAACGGACGTAGTCTCATTTTTCGCGGTATCTTCGGACGAGTCACAGGAAGTACCTGTAAAAATCACCAGGAGAACGATTAATGCGCTGATGTAAAATTTGGAATTCATCATCTTCGAGTGTGCCTGTGGATTGTTTGTAGTTATGACTTTCATGATTTGTTTGGAGGTTAATACGATTTAAAGATCCTGTTCCAGCAGAAACTCAAGTTTTGCCAGGTTGGTATTATATTTGTAAAGTGCTTGCAATCGCTTCATACGAGCTTCTTCCAATTGTACTTCAGCCCGCAGCAAGTCCGTCGTTTTCTCCATCCCCTGTTCGAATCGATTCGATCGAATTCGAAGGTCTTCAGCTGCCTGTTCCATAGTGACCTCGGCAATTTCGACCTGCTCCCGGGCGTCCTGCAGACTCCGGTAGACTTTTCGCACTTCCGTTCGACTTTGACGGGTCTGATCGATATACGCCAATTTTGCTTTTTCGAGCTCGTGGCGGGATTGCTGCACGCCGGCAATGTTCTTGAAGCCACTGAACAGGTCCCACTGCAAGGTGGCCCCCACCAGGTAGTTGTCAGCCTGCGTCCCCAGCAGTTGATCATCATTAAATTCATACCGACCAAACAGGTTAATCGACGGCACAAAAGCCAGACGGGAAGCAGAAAGCATATCCCGAGCAGCATCCACGCGATATTTCAGGGCGCGGATATCGGAACGCATGTCGATTGCGGATCGATAGGCATTTAAAGGCGATGATACCGGAGAAAGATCCAGCGAGTCGGTCAATCGAATAGCCGTCTCATCCTCCAATCCGATCAGATACCGCAGTTGGTCCTCCTGGTTTTGCTGCTGGTGCCGCGCCTCCAATCGTTTACTTTGCAAATTGTTGACGCGCACGCGGGCTGACAACATGGACGCCTTGTTGATCATGCCCTCCTGGTAATAGTCTTCGGCCTGCTGCAAATGTTTTTGTGCCGCGGCGAGAGCCGTATCGATAACGGCTCGACGGGCCTTTTGAAGGATCAGGGTGTAGTAAGTTCGTTTCACTTGGAACCGCACCCCGTATTGGGTTCTGTGCCACTGTTGACGACTGCCCTCCACTTTTTTGTCCAATGCACTTCGCTGGTACCATTGATCGAGATTAAAGAGGGGTTGTTCGACTTTAAAGGAGGTAGCGTAATTGGTGATGCGATCCGGATCGTTCAGCACCTGCGGATTAAAATCCGCTGCCGTTACCTGTTCCTGTTTGAGCTTCATCCCGAAGGCCTGCAGCGGATCGGTTGTGGTCACCGCTTGTTCCTCAATCGACAACTGGGGCAGAAACAAGGCATTGGTCTTGCGAAATTGCGCCCTTGTAATGTTGATTTGTTGTTCAGCTTGTCGAATACGGTAGTTTTGTTTTTCAGCCAACGACAAAGCCTCACTGAGGGATAACCTTTTAATCGTGGAGTCGGCGCGGGCGTCAGACTGACTATAACCCGCGGAGGCCCATCCCACGGTTACCAGTAAACCTGCTACCAAGATGTTGGCAAAATATTTATATATCATGATTTATTGCGTGTGATTTCAAGAGGGTCAACAGTCAAATTGCAACTGTATGAATATATAGTAATATAGTGAATAATCAAACCAATTAAGTAATATCCGCGTAAATGGCTTTAGTACAGTATTTATGGGATTTTGGCCACACTAGAAGTACCTTCCCGGGCTCCATTAATTTACTCGTTATTCGGCATTCATATCGGATCCAAGATGAACTACTCCGCCGAACCTCAAACGGATCGGTTAATCTTTTTCAATTTAGGTATTAAATATATGATAGTCTATTATCTTAAATAAATTAGATAAGATTTAAATAGGTCGCAACCTGATTCGCCCATGGTCGAGGAGGCAGATAGCCTGGGATGAACGTTCTCAGCTTAAGCTGATCTCTTGGGTAAGCATCAACTCAGAATTTTGAGAAGGATTTGCGGCTTATGGAAAAATTAACCGCCAATAAAAAAGGCCCGATGGGTTTGCCACCGGGCCTGTAGTATCGATCTATGCTAATTTAGGAATTTTTTAATCTTTCTTTGAAGTTTTTACCCGCCTTGAATCGGGGAACGGTCTGGGCAGGAATGGTCATAGGTTCACCCGTTTGCGGATTACGTCCTTTTCGAGCAGATCGATGGGATGCACGGAAACTTCCGAATCCAGGAATAGTTACTTTGTCCTCCGAATCATTCTCCAACGTCTCTACAACAGATTCGGTAAAGGCATCAACAGCATCATTTGCTTGTCGTTTGGACAAGTCAGTTTTGTCCGCTATTTGGTCAACTAAATCAGATTTGTTCATAGGTTGAGGTTTTATGCTTTGTTTTTAGTGTTTGCGTATGATTACGTAATACCAGTTCGGTAGTAATAATTGCTTGATCAATTCACACTCCCTCCTCAAGCAATATCATGAGAATAAATGGTTAAAGAACACCTGCAACTCAATAACATTAATCAATCCACATCTATATTTCAAATGATAAAATCCTTTTTTCCCCTGTATATCAACAATCTTGACGTAATTATCCCTTTTGGGGATAGAAAATTGACCTACATTTATGGGAAAAGTGTAAAATAAGGAATATCCCCGCTCAGCTACCCTTTTCTATTAAATTGCAGATTAATGAAGGGGCTCACCCCCTAGGTTCGCCCTTACTCGCCAACCACATTATAATGATCACTTCACTTATAAGTATAAATTTTTTTTAAAATGATCAACTCAAATCATGTAAAAACCTCTATTAATCGGTTTTTTGACCATTTTTTATATAATTTAATTTAAGAGGTCTTTGAAAACCCGGGCGGCGGTTCCTTGCTCGTATACTTTTCTTCGGTTGGATCCATTGAACAGTTAATCGCCCCTGCATTCGATTATAGTTGTTACTGCCTGCTACCCAGAAAATTATTATGCTTCGGAACCGCCGCCCGGGTTTTCAAAGACCTCTTAAAAGAAATTACCGATCTAGTAATTTCTTTGCGAATTGCTTACATTACCATAAGAAGAATTAATACTCTTTTATATTAAAAATCATCATTACGGTTGTCGATTTTATGACAAGATCTACGAGCCATATCGCCAATGTTCTGTTTATCACCGGCTTATTGCTTTTCATGAGCAGCAGCGGCGTCTTTGCACAACCAAATGGAACCGGCGAAGTACAGGATTCTTCCTATATCCAGACGCTCGACAAATTTCGAAAAGCCATTATTTCCGGCGATCGTGTCCTGGCGGGCAAGGAACTTACCCAAAATGCCTACATCATGCAGGCGGGTGAACGAGCAACACGCGATCAATTTATTTACAAACACATCATACCTGAATGCGAATATGTTTACTCGGTTAACCAGAAAGTAGAAGAACGAATTGTTCGCCAAATGAGAGATGTTGCCTGGATTTCGTCCATTTATCTAGTCACAGTAACGCATGAGGACGGTAACAGTATCAGCCGAAAACTGGCCGAACTGGCTATTTTGAAAAAGAGGAATGAACAGTGGAAAATCGATATGATCCATTGGTCCAACTGTCCCAGCTATACCGAGTAGGAGGCTGTCGGACTTTCACAATTCTACTGCAAAAAAGCCGGATTTGGGTATCTTTTGACCGATTTTTCCTTACATAGCCTCGCTATTTTACGTCAAAATCGGCCAAAACCTGCCTCAAACCGGACTTTTTTTCGTTCTGAACCGGAAAGTCCGACAGCCTCCTGGGTAATTCCAGCCGACTCTAGAATTTATCCCTGCTAACTCCTATCTTAATTGAATCCTGAACAACATATGCCTGTGGGATGCACCTTATCCTAAAATCTGGAATACAACAAACGTTTTTAGCCAGCGGCCTTGAAAAAAGTACGACCGGTCTTAAAATACCTCATCTTTTTCGCCATCGGTGTACTGCTCCTTTGGCTGGCCTTCCGTAATAAGGACCAGGAAAAAATATTATCGGCTTTTCAGCAGGCTAATTACTGGTGGTTGGTGATATCGGTTCTCTGCATGTTAATCAGTGACGTAAGCCGTGCTTTGCGATGGACCCTCCTGGTACGTCCCCTCGGATATAATCTGACCCACAAGCACAGTTTCATTGCCGTGATGATCGGGTACCTTTCCAACATGATCATCCCTCGCATGGGCGAGCTATCCCGCTGCGTCGCACTGAATCAAACGGACGATATCCCCATCGACAGCTTAATGGGAACGGTTATCGTCGAACGAGTCATCGATGTATTCATCCTCATCACCCTGGTGGGGGTGACGCTTTTGATCGAGTACGATGCGCTGATATACTTCTACCAGTACGTATTGACTCCAAAATTGGATTTTGACTTAATTCCCTATATGAAAATGGAAGGGGGATTGCTGGTTCTTTCTCTCCTCCTTTTACTCGGTGGGGTCTATTACTTCCTCCATCGCAAATATGGCTGGAGCGTCGTTTCCCAAACCGTAAACCGGTACTACAAGGGCTTCAAGTCGGGCTTGTCCACGATCCGGTCGCTCGAATCCCCCTGGAAATTCTGGGCCCATACGGTGCTGATCTGGGGAATGTACTGGGTGATGACCTACGTGGTGTTCTTCTCTTTTGAGGCCACCAGTCAACTCGATCCTATCGCCGGACTTGCCATCTTTGTCATCGGAAGCGTCGGTTTCATCATGCCCGTACAGGGCGGAATCGGAACCTATC
Organism: uncultured Balneolaceae bacterium; assembly: GCA_913057825.1. Lineage (GTDB taxonomy): Bacteria > Bacteroidota > Rhodothermia > Balneolales > Balneolaceae > CAJXOW01. Next base: position 22,363 of record CAJXOW010000025.1, read on the forward strand.
ACTGGGCGGTAACCGAGGGATTTAAACTCTATGGGGTTTCCGCCTCTATTGGGTTGACCTTCGCCACTATTCTTCACGCTTCCCAGTTTTTAGCCATATTATTAGTCGGTGGAATCAGCTACGTGCTGTTCCTGGTCATTCGTTATAAAAAAGTTAGAAATAAAGTAGACCAGCCCAATGCCGGGGATTCTGAAGCCACCGACCCTTCTGAAGCAAGTCCCATCGACCCATCCCGGTACAATTCATAACCTACCCGGCTCGTTAATCGCTTGAGGATCCAATAATATACGGGATCCAGGGTTCTTGGGATTTACGAAAGCCTTTTATTATTTATGGACGGCACCTCGATTTAAATTCACGAGGAGGTAGAAACGGGATTTCTAAAGTTATTTGGTATGTATCCAGCTCATTCCTGCACGTTCTAGAAGGTGTATAAGCATATGTGAAGCGTGTTGAGTTGTTATTTATGGGGTTTACAAGTCACTGACAATGAAGGTTAATCACAATGAGGTATCCACATGAATGCATTCAGTTCATCTATAAAAATCTTTCTAATTATGTTATTTCTTCCCGTTATCGGATTGGCACAGGCTCATAACCCGTCGAGCACACAACCTTCTTCGGTAGAACTTCAAAAAGCCACCTTCGGAGCCGGATGTTTCTGGTGTGTGGAAGCTGTTTTTGAGCAGTTGAAAGGAGTTCATAAGGTGGAAGCCGGCTACGCGGGCGGTCATGTTGAAAATCCAACCTATGAAGAGGTTTGCACAGGCAACACAGGTCATGCCGAAGTCGCCCGGCTGCATTACGATCCGTCGGTTATATCCTACCAGGAATTGTTAACCGTATTTTGGCACACGCACAATCCCACGACCAAAAATCGTCAGGGAGCTGACGTCGGACCACAATATCGATCGGCCATTTTCTATCACAATGACCACCAAAAAGAAGTAGCCGAAAAATCGATGGAGGAAACGGATGCATCCGACTTATGGAAGGATCCGATTGTAACCGAAATCGAATCGATTTCAAATTATAGCAAGGCGGAGAATTACCACCAGGATTATTACGAAAACAACAAGAGCAAGCCGTATTGCTCGATCGTCATAGCACCGAAGCTGAAAAAACTCCGCAAGGAATTCCCTCACTTGCTCAAGGGGAGTGAGACGGCTACTCGGTGACGGCTGGTGGCTTTAATCCCTCCATACACGCGCTTCGGCGGAAAATTTTAAACTTAACTCGTTTTCGAGTGGCCTTTATATTTGTAAAACAGTTCCGCTTTTGCAGGCTGTAGTATTTATCTTTCCGGTTCAAGAAAATTTTCCGGCGAAGCACGTGTATGGAGGGAGAGGCACGATCCGTCTCTTTTAGCGTTGCACCCCAGGAATTATTAATAGACGACTCACGAGAATCCTGTCCAACCTGTTTTACCGCCAGTATTTTGATAGGCGATCGGTTAACTCGGTGTTAACGGAGGGATCGACGGGGACTTCGATAAAGCGCATTTCGTTGGAAGAAACGGCCTCTTTTATTTTCTTTTCCAATCCAGCCACGGTGGTAGGCCGATAGGCTTTGATACCGAAGGATTCGGCGAATTTGACGAAGTCGGGGTTGTCGATGCGGGTTCCGGTTGAGCGGTCATGCTCCATGCGTTGTTTCCAGCTGATGAGCCCGTAGTCGTTGTCATTGAACACGATCACCGTAAATCCAACACCGAGGCGGGTAGCCGTTTCGAGTTCCTGGGCATTCATTAAAAATCCGCCGTCGCCCATGGCAGTCACTACGGGCCGATCCGGGTCCAGCAGGGATGCGGCGATTCCGCCGGGCAAAGCGATGCCCATGCTGGCCATGCCGTTCGAAATGATACACCCGTTGGGCGTGTAGGTGGGGAAGTTTCGAGCGATCCACATTTTGTGGCTTCCCACGTCGCTGATTAGCAGACCCTCCTCGGGCAGTGCATCCCTAATAATATTTAAAGTGCCGGGCGTGTGAAAATTATCTTCCTCTTGCAGAGTATAATCATGGATATCCTCTACAATACGCTGACGGGTTCCGGCGAACCATTCCGTATCGAAGCTGCAACTGCTTTTCTCAATCCTATCAGCCATTTGCCGCAAAGAGGCCGAAATATCGGCCACGATCTCCACTTCCGGCTGATAATGATCGTACACCTCGGCCTCTTCGAAATCGATGTGTATAATCTTTTTATCGACCTGCGGATTCCAATTATCGGGCGGATATTCGGCGATATCGTATCCCACGGTCATCACCAGGTCGGCTTGTTCAACTGCCTCCATAACGTAATCCTTGAAACCGAGTCCGATGGTTAACAGCGAACAGGGATGGTTATCTGAAAGGGCCCCTTTGCCCATAAAGGTATGAGCCACCGGCAGCTGATATTTGTCAACAAGTTTGGTCAGATGTCGTGATGCCCGGTTACGTATCGCCCCGTTGCCGGCAATAATCAATGGTTTATCGGCCTGTTCGAGGAGCAAGAGAGCTTGGTCGATCGCTGTGGAATCCGGTGAAGGCCTGCGAACCCGTCGATCCTGGAGCGGATCGGTGACCTCCGTTTCCATACGCGCCACATCCTCCGACAGCTCGAGGTGAGTCGCCCCGGGCTTTTCGAGTTCGGAGATTTTAAAGGCTTTTCGCACGACTTCGGGGATAATATTGGCCGAACTCACCGCGGTATTCCATTTGGTGATCGGTTTCAGCATACTGACCACATCGATCATCTGGTGGCTGGCGTGATGAAGTCGTTCGAGATCCCCCTGTCCGGTTAAAGCCACCAGGGGCGATTTGTCGAGATTTGCATCGGCCACCCCGGTCATCAAGTTGGTTGCACCGGGACCCAGCGTCGAAAGACAAACTCCCGCCTCACCGGTGAGCCGTCCCCAGACATCCGCCATAAATGCCGCCCCCTGTTCATGCCGCGTAGGGACAAACTCGATCTGTTCCGACTTATCAAGCGAAAAAAGGAGGTCTTCATTCTCCTCCCCCGGTACGCCAAACACATATTGAACGCCTTCATTTTCAAGGGCACGGACAAAAACGTCGGTGACTTTCATTGAGTTATACGTTGGTTGCAGATTAAGAGTGAGTTGTAGTTTTAATGTAGGCAGCAATAATAAAAGCTCAAAGAGGGAATGGCTCCAAGCTCCACGATTACCCCGGCAGGTATTTATGAGGGGAATAGACAGATTACTAATTCCAGCTCGAATAAACGTGGAGCCTGGAGCGTGGAGCTTGGAGCCAATAATATAAAAACCTCCTGCCGGGATTGCCGACAGGAGGCATAATACTGCTTGTTTTATGTCAGCTTCCCTACCCTACACCGCCGGGCAGTTGTTCTGCTTCGTCCTCTTCTTCGTCTTCATCTTCCTCGGCCACGGTTGCTTCAGTGGTGAGGAACATGCTAGCGACGGAAGCAGCGTTTTGCAGCGCGGTACGTGTTACTTTGGTCGGATCTATCACGCCGGCCTCGAACAGATCTTCATATTGTTCGGCCTGTGCGTTATATCCGTATGCACCGTCTTCCTGTCGAACTTTTTCATAAACGACAGGACCGTTTTCGCCGGCATTGTCGGCAATGCTTTGAATCGGTTGACGGATAGCACGTCGGATAATGTCGACGCCTACCTGCTGTTCATCATTATCGACTTCAACATTGTCGAGCACATGTTCGGCGCGAACCAGTGCGACTCCGCCACCGGGGACAATGCCCTCTTCGACCGCTGCTCGTGTAGCATGCAGTGCATCTTCGACGCGGGCTTTCTTCTCTTTCATTTCGACTTCGGAAGCCGCTCCGATGTAAAGCACTGCTACGCCGCCGCTGAGGCTGGCAAGTCGTTCTTGCAGCTTCTCGGCATCGTAGTCGGAATCGGTAGTTTCAAGCTCGTTGCGAATCTGCTCGATGCGAGCATTGATATCGGCTTTGTTGCCTTTGCCGCCGACAATCGTTGTGTCGTCCTCGGTGATATTGATCGTTTCGGCTTGACCGAGGTAGTCGAGATGGATTTTTTCAAGGGAGTGACCGAGATCTTCGGTAACAAAGGTACCGCCGGTGAGCGCCGCAATATCCTGCAGCATTGCTTTCCGTCGGTCGCCAAATCCGGGGGCCTTGACAGCCGCAATTTTCAGGGATCCTCTCATTTTGTTGACAACCAGGGTTGAGAGGGCTTCACCTTCGAGGTCTTCAGAAATAATGAGCAGCGGCTTTCCTTGCTCTTTGACCTGCTCGAGGATCGGCATGATATCCTGGATATTGGAAATCTTGAAATCCGTAATCAGGATGTAGGGATCCTCCAGCTCGGCGACCATTTTTTCCTGGTCGGTCACGAAGTGGGGAGATTGATAACCGCGGTCGAACTGCATGCCTTCGACGGTATCGAGATAGGTTTCGGTCGATCGACCTTCTTCGACGGTAATCACGCCGTCTTTACCTACTTTCTCCATACCCTCGGCAATCAGATCGCCAATTTCTTGATCCTGGTTGGCCGAGATAGCTCCGATTTGAGCAATGCGGTCACGCTCTTCGACCGGCTTGCTCTGGCTCCGCAGTTCTTCAACCAGCGCACCGACAGCCCGATCGATACCAACCTTGATTTCCATCGGATTCACGCCCGAGGTTACACTCTTCATTCCTTCGTTAATAATGGACTGCGCCAGAACGATAGCGGTCGTGGTTCCGTCACCGGCATTATCACTCGTCTTGGAAGCCACTTCCTTCAACATCTGGGCTCCCATGTTCTCCTGCCGGTTTTCAAATTCGAGTTCTTCGGCTACCGTGACCCCATCTTTCGTTACTTTCGGCTCGCCCATACTCTGTTCGAGGACGACATTCCGTCCGCGCGGACCCAAGGTGACCTTCACGGCCCTGGATAGCTTGTCGACCCCTTCTTTCAGGGCATTTCTCGCATCTGCATCATATTCAATTAACTTAGCTGGCATAATCTACGTTTTAATTTTGGTTTTCGATTAAAGTTTATGGTTGATCAATAATGTCATAAAATTTTTCGCTAAGGGATTGAATACAAGCAAATACCTTTCCAAAAAACCGAGCGGTGTCATATCTGCACATCTGTCGGCCACGACTGCAGAGTTAGCAGACCGGTTCGTCATAATTGCACGTTAGATATAAATTAAATTTTATTAATTAATTTCCTCAAATTGCGTTTAGTCCGGAAGTTTAATAATATGGTTTAATAGGAGTCTGTCGGACTTTCACAATTCTACTGCAAAAAAGCCGGCTTTGGGGGATTTCGACCGATTTTTTCTTAAATAGACCCGCTGTTTTACGTCAAAATCGGCCAAAACCTACCTCAAACCGGACTTTTTTTCGTTTCGAACCGGAAAGTCCGACAGACTCCTAGACATGCCCTCTAAAATGAGGGTGACCTGCCTTCCTTATAACAAACCGTAGGAGGAATTTAAAATGAGGAAATTCCAAAACTATTTGCATTGGAGTGTGGCTCTTCTACTTCTAATGCCCGTTACCAATTTATATGCCCAGCAATATGGCAACGTAGACTTTGAAACCAGCTGCAACACTGAAGCCCGGGAATCCTTCCATACAGGGCTGGCATTGATGCATCACATGATGTATGTACAAGCCGGAGAGAAGTTCAAGCAAGCAGCGGAAGTTGATCCCCAATGTGCTATGGCACACTGGGGGATAGCCATGAGTTACATTCATCCGCTATGGGGAGAGCGACCTTCGGATGAATACCTGATGAAAGGATCAGAAGCACTTGGAAAAGCCCAATCCCTAACATCTCATACAACACGGGAATCAGCGTATATTAAAGTCGTGGGAAAATTCTACGAGGATTGGAAGAACACTCCCTATGACCAACAGTTAGCTGCTCTTGAAAAAGGGTTTGCTCTCCTCTCCGATCAATACCCGAACGATGTCGATGCAGCTGCTCTTTATGCCCTTTCACATCTTGCCACCGCTCCCAAATCCGACAAAAATTACACCCATCAGAAAAAAGCCGGAGCGTTGCTCGAAAAACTGCATAAGCAATATCCCAGGCATCCCGGCTTGTTTCACTATATCATCCACGCCTATGATAACCCGGTACTGGCCGAACGTGCCGTGGAGGTCGCCCGTGCTTATGACAAAATCGCCCCGAATGTACCCCATGCTCTTCACATGCCCAGCCACATTTTTGTCAGACAGGGCATCTGGGGAGACGTCATTGAATGGAATAAAAGATCGGCCGAAGCCGCCCTGGGACATTCCGTCAACGGCAACATCTCCATGCATTATCCCCACGCTGTAGATTACCTGATATATGCCCATCTGCAACGGGGAGAAGATCAGAAAGCCGAAGAAGCCTTAAACAAACTCAACAACAAAGATAATTATCAGACAAGCCTGGCTTCGGCCTATGCAATCGCCGCTTCCCAGGCACGATATCCGCTGGAGCGTCATAAATGGAGTGAAGCCAAACAGCTCCCTGTCAGAAGCCACCAATCGATAGCGTGGGACAAAAGTCCTGCTGCCGAATCAATCTCCTGGTTTGCCAGAGGCATTGGTGCAGCCCGATCGGGAGACCTTGCGTCAGCCCGAGAATCAATTACGAAACTGGAACAAATCGAGTCGAAATTACGGGAAAACGGGGATACCTACTGGACTTCGTTGACCAAGGCACAGCGACTTTCCGTCGATGCCTGGACTACCTATGCTGAAGACAATCATCAAAAGGCACTTGTCCTGATGAAAGAGGCGGCGGATCTTGAAGACTCCCTGGACAAGCATCCGGTCACTCCCGGCCATGTGCTGCCTGCCCGTGAACTGTTGGGTGACATGCATCTGGAAGCCAATGAGCCGGAAAGGGCTTTGAAGGCATACAATGCTTGCCTGGAAATTAACACCAACCGCTTTAACTGCCTCTATGGAGCCGGCTACGCTGCAGAACAATTGGAGAACCATGAAACAGCCCGGCAATACTACTCCAGGCTAATCGACATTGCCGGATCAGAAAGCGTTGAGCGTCCGAAGCTCTCGAAAGCCAAAAAGTTTATTACAGCAACCAAATAATGGAAGTTCCCTCGCTGCGCTCGGGGATTAGGGATTTAAAATTTAAGATTTAATATTATTGGAATACTGCTGGCAATAATATTATTCAGTTGCACATCAGCATTTTTATAACGGTATTACCGACTTCCTTCTTATAGCATGTACCAGCAATTATTCCTAATACTAGCTTGTAACCCATTAATTTTAAATCCCTAATCACCGGGCGCGGCGAGAGAACTAATTTCGCTCCAGGAAGTGTGTCTGTCCGGGGACGTCGTATTTGAGAGAAGCTTGCATGATGGTGTCGAGTCCGTAGCGGTTATTGATTTTGTCCTGGGCGTAGTAGAGGTTGCGGACTTTTTCGTCTTCGCTGAAGAAAAGTTCGAGCTGGTTGGTGGCATCAAGGTCGACCGTGTGCAGTCCGACGCCCCGGATCGTATGCCCCTCGCCTAAAAACCGCCGCACCAGCGGCATGCCCTTCGACAGACAGGCGCGCGCCACATAATCATCGAGGTTGGTATAGCCGTCGGTGTTAAATGCGAAGTTGATTCCTTCCCAGGTCACATCCTGGAATCGGATATAGCAGACGTACTTGCACGAGCGGCGGTCGTACCCGCGCATCCGGTAGCAAAGCTGCCGGATCGCCTTAATAATCTCGCCGCGCACCTCCTCCGGATCCCGGGTCCAGTCGGAGAACGTATGCATATAGGACACCTCCTTCGGCACGTGATCCTGGTTCTGCAGCACCCGCGCCCGCTCCTTGCCGACCGTCGTCTCGTGGAGCATTTTACCGAAATACTGACCGAATAACTTCTGAAACGGTCCCGCGCCGCGGTCGACCGCATCCCGGATCGTCTGCAGTCCGCGCGATTTCAGTTTTTCGTAGCGCCGACGTCCGATGCCCCACACCTCGTCGAGCGGCAGCGGCCAGATGCGTTCGGCAGCCTCCTCTTCGTCGAGGACCAGAGCCAGTCCGTCGGGCTTCTCCAGGTCGGAGGTCAGCTTTGCATAGGTTTTCGAATAGGAGATGCCGACCGACGCCACCAGCCGGGTACGACGATAAAGGGCTTCCTTGATCTCGCCCCCCATTCGACGCACGGCCTCCTCCCCCTCCTTCCACTTAAAAGTGATATCCATGAAGTACTCGTCCATCGAATACGCTTCCACGTCGGGACTGAAATCGTCCAGCACCGCCCGCACCTCGCGCGAGATGGCGCGGTATTTCTCGTAGTTGACCTGCAGGAAGATGATCGAGGGACAAAGCTGCTGGGCTTCGAGGGCGCTCATGCCCGTCTTGATACCCAACTGACGCGCCTCGTAACTGCTGGTCGCCACAATGCCGCGCGGGGTGCCGTCGGGTTTGCGCCACCCGCCGATCACCAGCGGCAGCCCGTAGAGGTCGTACGACTGCTGCTCCACCTGTGCGTAGAAGCAATTCATGTCGAGGTGCAGGTAGAGTCGATCGCGCCGGCTCACATGCTGCTGGTCGGCCGCCACCGTGTTGTACAGCGTAATCCGGTGGACGTTGCGATCCAAGTCATAAGCTGTGTTCCCTTTCGGTGACATTACAATTGGTTCTGGTCGGTTATATGTTTGTTGACCTTGTTAACGGCTATCAAGCCAGCTCGAAGCTCGAGGCTCGAGGCTCGAAGCGTATTCGAGCGGGTATTGGAGTGGGGTATATGTACGGCTCGAATACTTTTTGGCTTCTTACCTTTCCTCTGCGAATACCAATATAACAAACTGTACATATATTGTACATACCCTTGATTAAAGAAAGACCAAAATTCTGGTGCTTTCCGACATTAAAATTGGGACAAGGCTCTATAACATAGAGCTCTCAGATTGGAATACGATTCCCGCCGTGGCCATCATCTTTAAATTTATTTTGACTTACATCCTGCCGCTATTTATTTTTTAATCGTAAATTTACGATAGACGATTAAGTTTACTAGCTAAAAATAGCCAAAGTAGGAGTATCTCGTTATTTAATCGATAGAGAAATCTGGAAATACGGTCCGTTGCGTTTTGTATTCACGAAATAGTTTTCCAATCCAAAAAGCAAAGAAACTGTTCAAATGAACACCGACAAGTCACCTGAAGAATTGAAAGAAGTTGTCAAAGCCAAATACAATGAAATTAGCGGTCAGCCCAAAGGATCCAACGCAAGCTCCTGCTGTGGTGCAGACGAATCCACCGACGAGGTATATAATATCATGAATGACGATTATAGTGCGGTCGAAGGGTATGCCGCAGAAGCTGACCTGGGACTCGGGTGTGGGCTGCCCACGGAATTTGCCCACATTCGTGAGGGGGATACCATCATCGACCTTGGAGCAGGAGCCGGTAATGACTGCTTCATAGCCCGTAAAGAAACCGGTCCGACGGGTAAAGTGCTCGGTATCGACTTTGCCGAGAAGATGGTCGAAAAAGCCCGCAGGAACGCTGAAAAACTGGGGTTCAACAATGTTGAATTTCGCCAGGGGGATATTGAAGATATGCCGGTATCGGACAACCTGGCCGATGTAGTGGTCAGCAACTGCGTGTTGAACCTGGTCCCCGACAAACCCAAAGTCTTTTCTGAAATCTTCCGGGTATTGAAACCCGGCGGACACTTTAGCATCTCTGATATCGTCCTGGTCGGTGATTTACCGGATGCTTTGCGTGAGGATGCCGAAATGTATGCCGGATGTGTAGCAGGAGCCATCCAGAAAGATACCTATACCAGGTATATCCGGGAAGCCGGCTTTAACAAGTTTACAGTCCAGAAAGAAAAACTGATTATTATTCCGGATGATATATTGCGGCGTTACTTGTCAGAAGAGGAAATCGATGCCTTTAAAAACGGAGATACGGGCATCTACAGCCTCACCGTCTTCGCCCAAAAGCCGGGAGGAACGAATCAAATTGAAGAGGTTCACACTGCTGAGCATCAAAAAGAAAGGGGCCGTACTCCGAAGTCCGGATGCTGCTAACCGGGTACATAGAGGTCATCAAAGGCACGGGCGGATCCGGTTTTTTCGATGACCTCTTTACCTTCGTGCCCCCATCTCTTATATTCTGCTGTCAGGAGTTCGACACACTCCTGGATACGCTCTTTTATATAAATCTAAATATCACGTCAAACCTCTAATCAGCGAGGTTGGGGTGCTTGCAAGTGCAGGCTGAGATTATACCCTCGGAACCTGACCCGGATAATACCGGCGAAGGAAATTTGACGATGCAACCGGTTACACTACTGCTCGTGCCGCGTTGCCATTCGTACTATTTCCTGCCTCATTTTGCAAGCTTCCTCCCAAGAAGCGGACGGACTTTTCCAACGACCGGTGGGATTCTGAACTCGTAAGCAGAAAAGTCTGTCCTTCTTGTTTATCTTGAATTTTTAACAAAATGAAGGAGGATAGCTTTCAATGTTCGTCTCTCTATTCAGCATATTCGATTCTCGCCCCGGGATAATGATGCAGGTGCTTATACCGATCTTCCTTTTCATTTTTGGGATACAGGTGCTGCCAACGCAGGCCCAGGATAAAGTTAGCGGACAAGTCCTGGACGCCCGCACCGAAGCACCGCTGGCTGGTGCCAACGTCGTACAAGTCGGCACCCAAAACGGTACCACCAGCGATCAAGACGGCCGCTTTAAGCTAAAGCTGCGTTCCGATGGCTCACGCAAACTCAAAATAACGTACGTAGGCTATAAACCTCGGAAAATCGACCTGCAAGAACGCTCCTCCCCCCTCCGCATCCTGCTCGTACCGGAGACCGTCATCAGCGACCAGGTATTCGTCAAGGCGGTGCGCGTCGATGAAGCTTCACCGATCACCTACCAAAACATTTCGGTAGCTGAAATCCGGCACAAGAACCAGGGACAGGATATCCCCTACCTGGTTCAAAACCTTACGTCGGTCACGGCTTCGTCTGATGCGGGAGCAGGTATCGGCTACACCTCGATGCGAATCCGCGGCATTGATCAGCGGCGGATCAACGTCACCATCAACGGGATCCCCCTGAACGACGCTGAATCGCACGGGGTGTTTTGGGTGGACATCCCCAACCTGGCGGCTTCAGTCAAGAACATACAAATTCAGCGGGGCGTCGGGACCTCAACCAACGGGGCGGCGGCTTTCGGAGCGACGATGAATTTGCAGACCACCTCGCTCAAGCCGGATCCTCACGGTTCTGCGAGTGTGACGACAGGCTCTTTTGATACCCGGAAGTACAACCTGGAAGCCGGTACAGGTTTGATGGAAAACGGCTGGCAAGTGAATGCGCGATTATCCAAGATATCCTCCGAGGGATATATCGATCGTGCATTTTCCGATTTAAAATCGTACTACGCGTCGGTCAGCCGCTACGGCGATCGCAGTTTACTTAATGCGGTAGCTTTTTCCGGCAAAGAACAAACCTACCAGGCCTGGTACGGCGTTCCGGGCGACTCGCTCGAATCGAATCGAACCTACAATCCCGCCGGACAGGAAAAATCGGGAGACCCCTACGATAACCAAACGGATAACTACCAGCAGGATCACTATCAACTGCACTATTCGTATCGTTTATCAGACGGCTGGGATCTGAACACCTCCCTTCATATGACGTTTGGACGTGGTTACTATGAAGAGTATAAAGCCAATGAAATGCTCTCAAACTACGGGGTCGCCCCTGTCCAGTTTCCCGACACCACCATTCACCGCACCGACCTGATCCGCGATCGCTGGCTCGAAAACTGGTTTTACGGCACCGTCTTCTCTTCCACCTATAAAGCGCCCGAAAATTGGAGTCTTACCGTAGGCGGCGCCTATAATGAATACGACGGTCGGCATTTCGGCAAGCTCAACTGGGCGCGCTACGCTTCCGGAAGTACCAAAAACCAGACCTACTACGACAACTCCTCCTTCAAGACCGACTTTAACCTCTATACCAAGCTCCGATACCACCTAACCGATCAACTGACGGCCTACGCCGATCTCCAGTACCGCGCCGTCACCTACGACTTCCTCGGCAAGGACGTGATCGACGAACAAACCGGGAACAAACGCATCATCGACCTGCGTCAACATGACGCCCTGCACTTCTGGAATCCGAAAGGCGGATTTACGTACCGGCTTACCCCGGACCAACACGTGTACGCCTCATTCAGTATGGGAAACAAGGAACCGACCCGCGAGGAATACGTCAACTCGACCCCCGACCATCGTCCACAGCACGAATCGCTCTACGACTGGGAAGCCGGCTACCGGGGACAGTTTGACCGCTGGTCGGGACAGGTGAACTTCTACTATATGTTTTACCGGGATCAGCTCATCCAGACCGGTGAAGTGAACGACGTGGGTGCTCCCGTCCGACAAAACGTCCCCCAAAGCTACCGCGCCGGCGTTGAATTACAGGGTGGTGCAAGGTTGTCACGTCATTTTGAATGGCAAGCCAACGCGACGCTCAGCCGCAACAAAATCGACCGGTACTCGCAATTCCTCACCAACTACGGGACCGGCCGGCAAATTGCGCGCCGGTACGAAAACACCGACATCGCCTTCTCCCCCGAACTCATTACCAACTCGATACTCACCTACCGCTACAAGTCGCTCGAAGCCACCTGGACATTCAAGTACGTCTCCCGCCAATACCTGGACAACACCGAATCAAAAAGCCGCTCGATCGATCCCTACTGGATTAACGACCTGCGCCTGCAATATACCTTCCCTGGTCCGTCCCCCCTGCCCAAAATCACGGCGACCCTGCAGGTTAATAATGTATTGGATCACCTATACGAGACCGGCGGCTACACCTTCGGCTTTATCAGCGGCGGTAGTGAAATCCACCAAAACTACTACTATCCGCAAGCGGGGAGGAATTATTTATTAGAACTTCGGATGAAGTTCTAATAAATAAGCTGGAGGCTGGAAGCTCGAGGCTATTCGAGCTCGTTTTCATGCTCCGTATATCGGATTGATACTTTTAGCTGACAACCAGTTATTCGCCTCGAAACACTCATGAGTTTCTACTGACGTTATTACCTGCTGATGTTTCCGAGGGTATCACCTGCCATAATTACCGCCGGGTGCCGGACTTCGAGCCTCCAGCAGCTCTGAAAGCGAACGCTTTCAGATCTTTATCCACTCCCGCCCCTTTCTCGAGGACTCCATTATTGCCTTTACGATTTCGATATCGCGGAGCCCCTCTTCTCCGGGGGCGATGGGGGGTTGGTCGTTTTTGATGGCCAGGGCGTCGTTGTCCATCTGCAGGGCTTGCTGATTGCAACGACAGGGTTGCAGCGTCTTACCGTCGCTGGTCTTCCCCCGCACCCCGTGATAAGATTGAAAAGGTTGCAGCGAATAGGATCCGTCTGCACATTTAACATTCAGATAGTTGGTCGATTTGCCAAAAGCGGTTTCCCCTTTGGCGATTACTCCACCGGGAAACTTGAGCTCGAACTCGGTAAATTCATCGACTTGATCGTAAATCTCCCGTTCCGACCACTGTCGTCCTCTTACGGCGACCGGCTCCATGCCGGTGGCATATCTTGCTGCATTAATGGGATAAACTCCCATATCGTAGAGGGCTCCCCCGCCCATTGCCGCAACACGGCGCCAGCTGCCGAGGCTGTGTCGCCCGTTATAACCGGCACCGGTATCGACCGACTTTACCGCACCATACACTTCCTCTTCCCCATATCGAATAATCGTCCGCGTATTGGGTTCATGCTGCATTCGGTATCCCACCGTTAGCTGCACTCCATTTTCCTTCGCCGCATCGATCATATTCTGACATTGCTGCGGGTTCATCGCCATCGGCTTTTCACACCAGACATGCTTGCCCGCCCGGGCACCCACCATGGCATACACTGCGTGCAGACCCGGGGGCAGGACAATATACACTACATCGATTTCATCATTATTGGCGATGGTCTGCATATTTTCATAGTTATATACATTTCCATCGGGAATGTCATACTTCTGCTGCCATTTCGGTATTTTCGAGGGACTCCCGGTCACGATCCCGCGCAACTCACAATGCTCGGTCTCCTGCAAAGCCGGAGCCAGCTGCCCCGTACTGTACCCTCCCAGGCCAACCAGCGCCACCCCTAACTTTTCCTTCTTTTCAGGCAGCAAAATGGATGGAAAACCGGCAGCCGATAAAGCGGGCGTGCCAGCCAATACTCCACCCGCCCTGCGAATAAACTCCTTGCGAGATATAGAATCAGACATAGCTAAAAGATTTATTAATTTTTATAAACTTCAACTGAAGTACATAAAAAACTCGACTCTTAAAGCTCAAAAGTAGTGGGGACATACGCTTGGCCCGGGGACATTCAAATTAGTTTTTATGTCCCGGCTACTGAAATGTTAATTTGAGCCGATTACCAGTACGTCGCACCAAACCATTTTAAAGCTCCACTCAACGATACTGCGTGCTGTAATTTAAAAACATGTTCCTTGCCTTGTTAACCGGCAACTGCCAGACTTCCCGCCTCGAGCTTCGAGTCTCAAGCTAATCTGAAAAGATACCCTTTCAGATTACATCAACACCAGATACAATATAGCCAACAACAGCATCAGAAGAGCGGCCCACTTGACACTGGTCCGCTGCCGGGGTAAATCATATCCACATATAGGACAAACATCAGAATCAGCATCGATCTCCATGGCACAGGATGGACATTCACGTTTATCTGCCATAGCATAAAACCGGCTTAATGAAAAGTTTATCTATTCAAATACCAGAGGACGTTGAAAACCCGGGCGGCGGTTCCTTGCTCGTATACTTTTCTTCGGTTAAATACATTGAACAGTTAATCGCCCCATTATACGATAATCGTAGTTACTGCCTGCCACCCAGAAAATTATTATGCTTCGGAACCGCCGCCCGGGTTTTCAACATCCTCTAGGAGTCTGTCGGATTTTCACAATTCTACTGCAAAAAAAGCCGGCAGACTCCTAGTAATATAAGATACATAATGGCAATCTGCATAACCATCCGGCAGCAGACTTCCAGCTTCGAACCTCGAGCCTCCAACTGAGGTGAAAGGGGAATATCTAAGCAAAAACCAAAACAAAAGTTACATGATCCAAATTCGTGCTATAAAAACGTCCCCCCTTTCCCCTTTCACCTCTAATAACTTCCCGGCCATCTCAGTTTTTGCAGATCTACCGTCATCGAAAGCCCCATGATAAATTGCAGATCATTTGCAAGATCTTTGCTAACCGGCAGGGTGACCTGCAAGCGGGGGTCCACCAAGGCCGTTTTATAGCCGGCCCCGACTTGAATCAGCATACCTCGTCGATCCCCGAAACTCCCACTGCTTCCGGTTAACAAAGTTCCCCCCTGCAGGGATAAATCATAATGAATTTGGCGTTCCCGGTACTCCAGCCCCACCATATAGTCAAGATAGAAATCGGTATAGCTGAATTGTTCACTTGCAATGGTTTTTAATTCACCCTGAACCACGGCATATAAATTTTGGCGCCACGATTTACGATATCTTGTCCCCGCTTCCAAAGTCCAGGTTTCATGATAATAGCGAGACCGGTCCGGATAATAAATGCGAGACCCTACCCAGCCCGCCTCCCCGGTTGTATCCTTAACCACTGGAAAAGTTACATCAAAGTTAAAAGCCAGAGATCGATCCCGCAGCGTTGCGATGCCCACTTGCGGATTGCCAAACAAAGTCGCCTGATTGTCAGGTCGCTGGTAGTGAATAACTGATAATTCCCCCCGCATGTAGAGGGTTTCATTCAACGGCCAATCCCCCTGCAGATATCCCACTGAGGTGATCGGGTCATATTCCAGCTCTCTATCGAATGTCGGATTCTTCCAGCCAATGGTAACCTGTTTGTCAGACCAGTCATATATGGGTTGAGCTTGGGCTGACTTCAGGTTTACCCCCAACATGACGACCCACGTGAACACAAGGCCGAAAATAATTTTATCGGGGGATAAAAGCCGTGATACATTTTTTCTCACTGCAGAAGAAAATTCAAATGGTTAAAAAGAGAAAGGTTAATGAGCGTCCTCCCGCCTTCCCTCCCGACAGCGTTAGGGCTTGTCCCGACCACTTTCGGGGATAAGCATCCGAAGGGGGGACTTTTTTCACCTTGGCTGCCCTAATACTAAGGGGAGAGAACCTGTCGGACACAATCATCGTTAAATTCGGTATACGCTTCTTTAAAATAAATGACAATCATGAATCGGGAACCTTCTCTTCCAGCTCTTTCAGCCAGGTTTCGGCATTGGCGTCGCTGGGAGCCCTCCAATCGCCGCGGGGCGACAACGATCCGCCGCTTCCCACTTTGGGGCCGTTGGGAATGGCTGTGCGTTTAAACTGGCTAAATTGGATAAACCGGTAAAGAAACACTTTCAGCCATTTTTTGATCGTCGGCAAATCATACTCGCTTCGGTCGTCATCCGACATCGTATCGGGCCAGCTGCCGCGATTAACATCGCTCCAGGCATTGTGTGCCAGGTAGGCGACCTTGCTGGGTCGGTAGCCAAATCGCGAAATGTAATAAAGATGAAAATCCTGGAGCTCATAGGGACCGATTTGTGCTTCCGTACTCTGGGCAGGCGATTTGTCATTTTCACCGTCATTATTATTCCCCGGCACCAATTCGGGCGATATTTCCGTGTCGAGAATGGATTCCAGGATCTCACAGGTATGCTCTCCGAACTGACCGGTTTTAATCGACCAGCCGATCAGGTATTGGATCAGCGTCTTGGGAACCGAAACATTGACCGCGTAATGCGACATTTGATCGCCCACCCCGTAGGTGGTCCATCCCAATGCCAACTCACTCAGATCGCCCGTACCCACGACCATCGCCCCGTGATGATTGGCGAGGCGGAACAAGTGCGAAGTACGCTCCCCGGCCTGCACATTTTCAAAGGTGACATCGTATTGTTCCTCTCCCTCCATGTACGGATGATCGATATCCTCCATCATTTGTTCAGACGAGGGACGAATATCGATTTCTGCGGCATTTACGCCCATCGCATCCATTAATTTCCGGGCGTTTTCCAGGGTACGGTCGCTCGTAGCAAAGCCCGGCATGGTATACGCCAGAATATTGGATCTCGGCAGATCCATTCGATCCATGGTTTTGGCTGCAACGATCAATGCCTGGGTGGAGTCGAGTCCGCCGGAGATCCCGATAACCAGCTTATCAATTCCGGTTGCCTCCATCCTTTTTTGCAGGCCGTTAACCTGGATATTATAAACTTCGTAGCAGCGCTGGTCACGTTCCGCGCTCTCGACGGGAACATACGGGAAGCGCTCGAGATCCCTTTTAAGCTCTAAGTCCCCCTCCGGAAGCTCATATTCGAAATCGATAAACCTGAAATCTTCCGTCTGCTCCCGATGTATCTCCGAACAATCGTTGAAGGTAGTGTAACGCATGCGATCCTGCACCAACCGATCCATATCCAGGTCGGTGATCGTCAGTTGCTCTTCCTGTGAAAATCGCTCGGTTTCGGCCAAGACCTCGCCATTTTCACAAATCAGGCCCTGTCCGTCCCATGCCAAATCGTTGGTGGATTCTCCGAGACCGGCAGCCGTAAACAAGTACCCTGAAATGGTACGGGCCGACTGCATGGAGACCAGGTTTCTACGATAATCCGCTTTTCCGACCGTAATATTACTGGCCGATGGATTGGCAATCACAGTAGCTCCGGCCATGGAGGCATAGGTACTGGGCGGAATAGGCGGCCATAGATCCTCACATATCTCGATGTGCAGCGCAAAGCCGTTGAGATTGCGTGCCCGAAAAATCAAATCGGATCCTATCGGAACTTGCTCATCCAGAAAGTGCGTTTGCTGCTGACGCAATTCTCGACCTGACCGATATTGCCGCTTTTCATAGAATTCACGATAATTCGGCAAATAGGTTTTCAGCGGTAAACCAAGTACTTGTCCCCGGTAAATCACCGCAGCACAATTAAACAACTTGTTTTCCCGTCGCAGCGGGACTCCCACTACCAACATCGTATTCAAATTGCGAGACGCTTGCACAATCCGTTCCAATTGCCGCTCAGCTTCACTCAACAACGTATCCTGGTGAAATAAATCGTCGCATGTATAGCCGGTTATGCAAAGCTCGGGAAAAAGGGTCACCGTAACGTTTTGCTCCGACGCTTCCCTGGCAAGTTTCAAGATACGATCGGCATTATGCTCCGGCGCCCCTACCTCGATATGAGGCACCGCAACCGCCGTACGCACAAAGTTGTGGGTATATGGATTATGAAAAGCTCGCTTGCTCATATTTGAATCCTGAACAAAATGGCTGGTTTACGTATGAATCAACTCAACCTTTACACCTTTTTGCCAACGTATAATCATTTAAGCGGACACCGGTTCTCGCTTTTGCAGGCTAATACATTAAGAGCCAACCGATAAAGGAAAATAAGAGAAACTTTATAAACGACAAATAATCAAAACGCTCGTCTGGGACGAGCGTTTTGAGCTCGAAGCTGGAGGCTCAAGGCTGGAATTTATTCGAGCGGGTTTTCATGCCCTGTATATAATGGGATTAGTAAAATTAGCTTTGTATGGAAACTTTACTTCATGTCTATGAAAAGAATTAATTGACAAACATACCCGTTAAAAACTCAAAGCAAGCTGCCTGCCTTAATTTCCGCCGGTTACCGGGCTTCGAGCCTCGAGCTTCCAGCTTCGAGCAATTAAAAAGGGCCCTTCGCCGAAGGGCCCTTTTTTAATTATATATCCCATTTTAGCTCCACAAAGAAACTGCGGCCGGGATCGTTAAGAGGAAGTGGCGACCCCTGGATGCTCCTGTTCAGGTGTTCGCGGTAGGTTACGTCAAACACGTTATTAATGCCCCCGGAAAAAGTCATTCCTTCCAGGAACCGGTAGGATGCACGCAGGTGTGTCAGGAAGAAACCGTCGGTTTTGGTTTCCCCGAACGTTTCGGATACCCGGTCCTGTTCGGCAACAGCCCGAAAGTGAATCGACGGAACGAATTTACCGTCTGCAAATCTGTAATCGAGCTTCAGGTTGCCTTCCAGCGGCGGTATCTGCGGCAGATCCTCGTGGGTACCGATGTTGCGTCCGATCGTCCACGAAGAGGTCAACTCATACCCGAAATCCATGCGGCCTGCCGAATTAATGGAGGCCTCAAATCCGTAGAGGGCAGCTTCGTCTACATTGACAAACTGTTTGACGCCCGGAGTACCGGTTTTCCGGGGCTCCAGGTCGGCTCGCTGCCTGGCGGTAATGTAATCCTGTATCCGGCTGTAAAAAACAGTCGACTTAACATTAAACCAATCCGAACGATATCCCACAATAAAATCAACCTGGTTATTGGTTTCACTTTCGAGGGACGGATTGCCGATATACTCATACGGATCCATTCCTATAGGCAGATAGTTGATAAACAGCTCGTCCATTCCCGGGTAGCGACTTGCGCGTCCCAGCCACAGCCCGAGCGTCCACCGTGAACTTACATCACGCTGAATGCCTGCACTGGCGCTCCAATTCAGTTGATCCTGACTGAGGTCATCGAACATGGTATCGAACCCGCTCGAGGCATCGGTGGCGTTCGAATAATAGTAATCCAGACGCACCGAGGTCACCAAATTCCAGTTCTGAACGTGCGGCCGCATTTCTGCAAATCCACCCCATCGATTGACGAGTCCCCCTTGCCAGACGTTGTCTGTCATCGTCATACCTTGTTTGGGCCCCGTCTGCATGGTTCGATCTCGAAATCCTTCCATCGATTTTAAGGTGGCATCAGATCCGACGGTCCACTCTCCATAAGCGACCGGGAAATCCAGGCTGATATCGTATCCTTTGGTGTCGGTCTGCACATCAGTTTCCGCTTTCATCATATTCGACATCTTGCGGTCGTGATTGTCCATCAAATGATCCACCCATGAGACAAACAGGGATGCGTCCAGCTGACTGTTATCCTTGACCAGAGACGTTCCGCTGTAATTTAATTGCAGATTGGAGGTATTATCCTCCCGCATATCCATCATCAGGGCCGGATACTCGGTATCCCGGGTAAAGCCCTGGCTAAACTGGGCGGACACGGTACTTTTTGCTGAGAGGGAAACGGAAGATTCAACGGTGTACTCCCAGTTGCCAAACTTTCCCTGAACTTGCTGTCCCTGACCATCTTCGTAATCGCTCGTGGCAGTGCGGGCCAGGTGGAGACGGGTGATCCAGTTTTCCCCGGCGCGTGTTAATCCGCCGGAGTACCGCTGACGACCAATATTGCTCTCATATCCCACCGTGGCGTATCCCATATAAGCGGGCTCGGATTGAAAGTCCGTATCTTTGGTTTGAAAATTAATGACACCGCCGAACGAGGGGCCGTATTTGAGCGCATACGGTCCTTTCAGGACTTCCACCTGGCTTACATTTTCGATCTGGATATGTGCGGTCGGGGGATCCATCCGGTTGGGACACGCTCCCTGCGACTGTAATACTCCGTCCAACTGTACCTGCAGTTGATTTTTCTGGAATCCGCGAACGACCGGATCCAGTCCGAAACCACCTCCCTTTCGGATCCCGGATATATTCGGCACATCCCGCAGAAACTGTCCGGCATCATGGGAGGGATTTACCGCCGAGTAAACATTCTTTCGGGCACGGGGGATATCGTCCGTGCGACGAGCCAGTACGGTAACCGGCTTCATGCTCATTTCACTCGGTTTTAAATAAACCGAAATATTCTTGACTGACCCCGTCGATAACGTCATATAACGGACCTCATATCCAAGAAAGGTGATCTTCAACTTTTGCTTTCCGGATACCTCGCCCGTCATCTGAAACGAACCATTTTGATCCGTAACCGTCACTTTACCTGTATTCAACCAGTACACGTGAGCCCCGGGCAGCGGATTTTCGGTTTGCCGCTCCAGAACTTTACCGGTTATCCGGGTTTGCTGGGCAAATACACCGCCGGTTAAAAATAAAAAGAGAATGAAAAATGAACCTAGCCGCAAAGTACTCTTCTTAAATAAATTAGTCATGATTTTAGTTGTGCTTTTAATTCCATTGTATGAACTCAAAGTCCTCAGACAGTTATAAGCCGGGCTTTGAGATTGATCACATTTTGTGATTAATCAAAGATATGATGGTCGATTTCCCGTTTACGGGTAAGAGGTCATACCAAGCTGAGAGATATAGAAACCGGCCATCGGTAAATGAATTATACACGGCAAGCGGGCAGCCTGCCGTTATCATGACTAAGCACGGGGAGGGCGCAGGGGTGGATCTGAATAAACACGCAGTGGTTTTTCCGACAAAAGCGGCATCATGGCGGGTCGGAGCGGTGGATTAAATAATTGCAACCGACTCAACCACGCCTTCTTAAGTTCGGGGGTGGAGAATTGCATTGCTTCCGGCGAGTCGTGATCGCATCCGCATATACGCGTTTTACTATCTTTTGATGCCCCATCATGATGCTGAAGCGGGAGGGCGCAACTACAGTTACATGCGCCGTCACAGTTACAGTAAGCACCGACTTCATGTGATAAATGTTCATGCATCATATAGGTAGAAACCGGCAAAGCATACTGCAGCAACCACCCAAAAGCCAGAAAAATAAGAATGAAAGAATATGTCCGCCGAAAGCGATTCAATCCGTCTAAAATCCTATTTAAGAGTATTGTGTCTTAATAATAGGAGATATTCAGGTAATTGGCAACTAAATAAAATGAACCGCCGGAAGTTCGGAGCTGGAAGTTCAAAGCAGTTTACGCTTCTATTTTATATACGTATTTCACTTTATAAATCCCGGATACCATGAATTATCAGGCCGTCTTTGGTTATGATATATTAAAATATACAGATAATTTACCCGGCTTATTCGCTCTCACCCTTAAATTCTGAAAAGATGTAAGAAACTTGATCCAAACCGCATCTTATAGTATGAGTAAACGTTCTGTGAACAAAGTTAGGCGGGTGAACTCCAAAATACTTATAAATTATTGACCTCCCCGGTTTTGGGATGTGAAATAAAATAAGTATATTACCGTTTAGTTAAGTAGTTGTAATCTCTAATCACATATTGCGAACTTATGGAATTTCTGGATAAAGAAACTTTTAAAGAAAAGGTTTTTGATTTTGAAACCAACGGCAATGAATGGTCGTTTGAAGGGGAGAAACCCTGCTTGATTGACTTCTACGCCGATTGGTGTCAACCATGCAAAACGCTGAATCCCATCCTGGAAGAGTTGGATCAGGAATTCAGCAGCGAAATCAATATATATAAGATCGACACCGAGGAGCAACAGGAGCTGGCTTCGATGTTTGGTATACGCAGCATTCCCTCCCTGCTTTTCTGTCCGGTCGACGACGAACCGCAAATGGCCCAGGGTGCCCTTCCGAAGTCCTCCCTGAAACGTGCCATTAATGAAATCCTGCTGGGTAAAAAAGAAGAGGAAACAGCATAAAAAGAGTGTTTCAACGATCTTCTTATGAGATCGTACCTGCAGCACTGTCAGCGATCGGGACCGGATCCGGACTCGAAGTTATTGGAGTCCGGCTTCCCGGTCTGTATATGGGGTTTTGACGCCGCAAGACTGCCAGTATATTTATAGTTGAATCGAGGTCGGATCGCGTTTTTACCCTTTATCTACGAGGCTATAGTCTTCCAGCAGTTCGAGCAAGCGTTCTTCGTTTTCTATGCTCAGCGGCTCGAGTGGCAGGCGAAGTTGATTCTTCATGCGTCCCATAATTGAAAGAGCCGCCTTGACCGGTATGGGATTGGTTTCCCAGAAGCCGGCATTCATCAGGGGCAGCAACTCATAATGAAGTTTACGGGCACTGATCATCTCGTTGTTGAGCGCATAATCGACAAACTCCTTCATACGGTCGGGAACTATATTGGAGGCCACTGAAACCGCCCCGACGCCCCCGGAAGCCATCATCTGCAACGTTATGGCGTCCTCGCCGGACAGAACCGCGAAATCGTCGGGCGTTTGATTAATAATATCAGCTGCCTGTTCGAGGTCACCACTAGCCTCTTTCACGCCCACGATATTCGAATGGGCCGACAATTCGGCCACGGTTTGGGCCGATACATTCACCCCAGTCCGTCCCGGAACATTATAAATAATAATGGGGATACTCACCTCGTCGGCTATGTGCGCATAATGCTTGATCAACCCTCGTTGTTCGGGTTTATTATAATATGGAGCTACCACCAATAACCCGTCTGCTCCCAGATCCTCCGACATCTGTGATTTATCAATGGCCTTCTGCGTATTATTGGTCCCGGATCCCGCGATAATTGAACAGTCATCGCCGGTCTTCTCGACCGCTGTCTCCAGCAGATATTGATATTCATCATCCGTCAACGACGGACTCTCGCCCGTTGTTCCGGATATCACGATACCATCGACTCCCCCCTCTTCCTGGAAGGACAGGTGATTTACATACGCTTCTTCATCAATTTTTTTCTGATCGTCAAATGGAGTGACAATCGCCGTATAAAGCCCGCTGAATATTGGATTTGCCATAATAATTTTTCACATCATTTTTGACTTCGCGCTTGAAGTCGTTGATTAATTTTTAAAACTACCTGGTAGTCTCAATAAACCAATGAATTTCCAACAAAATCAAGTATCCTTATTTTAAAAAGCCCTTTGAAAAACCGGGCGGCGGTTCCTCGTTCGAAAGTTTTTCTCTTTTTGAGTTCGTTTAAATATCTGCAGAC
>CAJXOW010000026.1 GCA_913057825.1 uncultured Balneolaceae bacterium
AAACTTTATATCTCGCAGCATACGGTTGGGGAGTCCGTGCTCTGTCGTAAAACTCTCTATCATCCCCTCTCTCCAATGCGACAATCCCTCGCGAGTCGCAATCCACATGCTGCCATCCGGATCCTGGGCAATTTCCCGAACCCGGTTCCCGATCAACCCGTCCTTCAAACTGATTCGCCGCAACGCTTGCGCTCCTTCCTTCCACAAAAACACCCCTTCTCCCCGGGTGGCGAACCAAAAACGGCCGGTTTCATCCTGGAAAATGTCGTTCACCTGGATACCATTCAGTACCGTTAGCGCGGATGGAGTAACAAGGGTGTCCTTGCGCACAAGGTTCACCCCCTGGTCGGATCCCACCCAGAGTCGCCGTTTATCGTCTTCATACAAACTCGTGACTGAATTGCCGCGCAAGCCGTCTTCAACGTGATACTGGCGAAAGGAGATTCCATTAAATCGATTCAGTCCATAATTGGTCCCGATCCACAGGTGATCCCGATGATCCTGTAGGATATCATACACCACCGATTCACTCAATCCCTGTTCAATCGAATAGGATCGAAATGGCAGCGTCTGGGCATAGATTGCCCCCCCTGACATACTAACCAGTAGAATAAGGAGTCCTAAACGTCGAAACATTGTCAAAAGCTTGTTGATCATGGTTACCTTCCCTTGCAAGAATAACGCTTCAGCTCCAACTGATAATAAAGGCTTAGATTACATTTATTGTTTATCGCCAGGGGTACCCATCCCATTTATAATTAACAGGTGCCAAGGCAGCAGCGGCCGGGCGGCGGTTCCTTGCTCGGAAACTTTTCTTCGTTTTATGATCTTTTAAAGTGAATTTGTTCCAGTTTAACCTTTATGGTCATTTTAGCTTTTAAACCAGAAAATTTTAATGCTTCGGAACCGCCGCCCGGCCGCTGCTGCCTTGGTACCTATCAACATAATAAAAAAAGCCCCTTTAAAAAGGGGCTTTATAAAATCATATGATGTATCGAACCGCTTATCCGAGGTATGCTCTTAAAGCGGAACTTCTGTTGTGGTGTCGAAGTTTTCGAAGAGCCTTCTCCTTAATCTGTCGAACTCGCTCCCGTGTAAGATCAAAGCGTTCACCGATTTCTTCCAGGGTCAGGGAGTGTTCGCGTCCGATACCGAAATAGAGACGGATGACCTCCGCTTCACGGTTGGTCAACTTCGAGAGGGCCCGCTCAATTTCGACTTTGAGCGATTCGCCCATTAAATCGTTGTCCGGATCGGGCGTTTCCTCATTTTCCAGAACGTCGAGCAGACGGTTGTCCTCTCCCTGTGCAAAGGGAGCATCGACCGACAGATGACGTCCGGAAATTTTAAGGGTGTCTGCCACCTCGGAAACCGACATATCCAAACTTTCGGCCAGCTCGGAAGCCGACGGGACACGCTCGTATTCCTGCTCAAGCTTCGAAAGCTCTTTGCCGATCTTGTTTAAGGCACCTACGCGGTTGAGCGGTAGACGTACGATACGACTCTGCTCTGCCAATGCCTGGAGAATGGATTGTCGAATCCACCAGACGGCGTAGGAAATAAACTTGAATCCGCGCGTCTCGTCGAACCGTTTCGCTGCTTTAATAAGTCCAAGATTACCTTCATTAATAAGGTCGCCCAGTGATAATCCCTGGTTCTGGTATTGTTTAGCTACGGAAACTACAAATCGAAGATTCGCTTTCGTAAGCTTTTCGAGCGCCTCCTGGCTGCCTTTTTGTATCTGCTTCGCCAGTTTGACCTCTTCTTCCGGAGTAATCAGCTTTTCTTTCCCGATCTCCTGCAGGTAGCGATCTAAAGACTCCGACTCGCGCGTTGAGATGCCGCTTGATGTACTTTTAGCCACAGGTTAAGCCTAATTTTGGTGAGAAGTTAGCGTTTCAGTTCAACGAAAATATTAAATTGGTCGTCATTTGTAAAGGAAACGGAATATAAAATCAAGGGAAATGCCGCTTCGTTTCCTGTTATTTCCAGTGCATAAAACGTAAGTATTTATATTTTGTTGCCTGCCTTTTACTTGTTGTGCAAAGTTTCGTTAGAAATCCGTACTAGCTGCCTTCCTGTTTCATGGTTTGAAGCAGATTGTCAATGCTATAACCATTTTCAGGATGAAATCGTTTGAATTGCACCTCCACCTCCAGTTTCACCTCTTCCTGTCCCTCATCCAATTCAATCGGTTCCTTCAATCGATCGTTTAACGTACTCTGATAATATTCAACCGCGTTATCCTGGTTTTCCGGCAGCAAAACGGAATAACTGTAATCTTTTAACGAACCAACCACCCCCGGTAATCCCATTTCAAATGGCTGAATGCGTTCAATTAAAGCTCTTTCCACCTTTTTCAGTTCTTCCAAACGCAATCGGGTGCGCAGCTGCTGCAAATTCTTGATGGTTAATTTCCCAACCTTCATAGGAATCGATTCCCGGGTTCGTTGATCTTGCCAGTTTTCCAGCAGCGATCTCCAGACCGAGGTACGGAGCAAGCCGGACTCCGGCATGTGAAAAGGATCTTCCAGGTCACGCTCATTTGCGCTGATATTAATTCGTTGAGCCAACAGCCGTACCAGGTTTATCATTTTATGTCGTACGGAATCTTTGAATACCAGGGGATTTTTATCGTATATCAATACGACTACCTGGTTCCCACTGTTGATATAGAGCGGAACGGCCAGCGTAGCCCCGTGGTGCTCGGGTTCTCTTGAAGATATACGCTTTGGACTTCCATTCAGGTGAGATATGTAGACGGGTTCGCCCTGCTCAATGCAATCAGCTGCAATCGACCCTTTCTCCATTCGCATTCCCGGCAAGATTCGCGCCACTTCCTCATCGGTCTGAAAACTGGTCAAACTCATCCAGTTCTTTTTCTCTTTCAACAAAACGGCCACCCCGCCGGATGAAAGATACTGTTTAAGCTTCCGGGCCAGTTGCATTAAAATCACAATGGGTTCTTTCCGTGCAACGTCCTCAAGCAATTCGCCGATCTCTTGCTCATACACCTCCCATTGCTCCTCTCCCCTGTTTAATTGCGTGATCTCAAGATAGGTTTCGGTCAGATTATCCAGGCTTTCCACATATGATTCGATAACCGACTCGCATTCAGACCGACTCTTTTCGCTCGAAAATTCCAGGACGGTGACAGCTATGGTTTCGCCGTTATGGATAAGGGGGACGAGTGTCAACTGCTGAACGGGGACTTTGTTGTAATAATGAGTAAGTTCACTCGGGTCGAGTTGCCGGCTGCTTCCGATATCCAGGTTTTCTATTGCTCTAATGTCTTTATACTGATTCAGAAAATGCTGTTCAAATGAGACCCGGTCCTGGAACATCACATTGGTGTGTTTGGTAGAGCGCGATTCCAGTACAAACTGTTCGCGCCGGCGGTTGATCCAATAGAAATAAACCGTATCCGCTCCACTCGCATTACGCAGCAAGATGACCTGGTGCTTGAGAACCACCTTGAAGTCATGCAGCACCTTTTCACTATGTTTGTCCCCCATGTTGGTTCCTCGCTTCGCTCGGGTTATTAATTAATAATTAGTGATTTATGATTACCATTCAGGGATACCTTTATAGGTATGAGTTAAGATTGAACAACTGATATTGGTGAAGTATTGAATTCATTAAGGACTGCTAGCTTTTGATAAGATGATTGTCCAATTCAACCGGCACAAAAATCATAAATCATCCATCATTAATCGTAAATCACTAATCAACATCCTCCGCCAACTCCTCCGCCTGCTCTATGAGCCGTTCGATCGCATTCAAACCGTTGCTCCAAAAATCGGGTTGGGTGATATCCAGTCCCATTTTTCCGACGATGTTCTCCGGCCAATCAGAGCCGCCGGCCTTCAACATCTCTATGTAGCGGTCGGCAAAACCATTACTACTGTTAGTATAGGAATCATAAAGCGCCAATACCAGCAGCTCACCAAATGCATAGGCATAGACATAACCGGGGGTATGCAGAAAATGAGGAATATACGACCACCAGATCCGATAGTTGTCTGTTAATTCGACGGAATCGCCGTAAAGAGCCTGCTGGGTTTCAATCCAGTACTCAGAGAATTGGTCGACCGACAACTCCCCTTCTTCCCGCCGGGCATTATGTATACGATCCTCGAAACGATTCATCGATATCTGGCGAAATACCGTAGCGATCGTATCGTCGATTTTTCCAATAACGAGCGCCAGCTTTTCACGCTTGTCATCCAATTTCCCCAATAAATTCTGAAAAACCAACATCTCACCGAATACCGAAGCGGTCTCGGCGGTGGTCAAGGGGGTGTCCGCTTCAAGCAATCCCTGATCCCTCGACAAATACTGATGAACCCCGTGTCCCAACTCATGCGCCAGGGTCTGCACATCCCGCAAACGTCCGTCGAAGTTCATAAAAACATAGGGATGAACCGACGGCACGGTCGACGCCGAATAAGCTCCACCGCGCTTTCCTTCTTTAATAGCGGCATCAATCCATTTCCGGTCAAAGAACTGTCGGGCCACATCCGCCATTTTGGGATGAAACTCCTTATACGATTCCAGGACGATATCCTTGGCCTCTTTCCACTGTATCGTAGTTTCGCTTTCCAACAGGGGAGCATAGCGGTCATAATCGTAAAGCGTATCATAACCCAATAGATCACGCTTCAGCCGGTAATATCGCTGCACCAGCTCGTAGCGATCCGTTACCGCATTGACCAGGGTATCGACCGTATCGTCGTCAATTTCATTCGACAGATTTCGGGAGGAGATCCACCGTTCATAGTCTCGAAACCGGTCGTTGGTATGCTTGTCGGCCAATACCGTATTAAATACAAACGTCAACGTACGACTTTTATCCCGAAAGGTGTCGGTCAACGCCTGCTGCGCCCGCTTTCTCAAATCACGATCCGGCCGATGCAGCTTACTCAGGGCTTCTTGCTGGGTCAGCTTCTCCCCGTCCAATTCGTAACGCGCCGCCCCCATCGTCTCGTCAAAAAACCGCACCCAGGCGTTGCGACCGGTAACCGACTTGGCCGTCATCACCTGCTCTTCTTTCTCACTCAATACATGCTTTTTATACTGACGGGAAGTTTCCAGGTGATGTCGATAATCGGCGAGCTTTTCATCATCTATAATGGTACGGGCCGCCGCATCATCCATCTGCAACCACTCCACATTAAAAAAGACCATTTGCTGATTGATCTCGGAGGACAACTCATTAGCCTCCTGAATCTGCTTGCCATACATGGCATCCTCGGTATTGGTGGTCCACTTCAGGTAGGCAAACGCCCCGATTTTGTGGAGCGTCTCCAAAATCGACTCATACTTCTGAAGAGCCTCTTTAAACGAAGCCGGCGACAATTCCGCAATAGCCCCTTTATACTGATCAGCAAACTCCCTCGCTTGTTTTCGAACCCACTCACGGTCTTCATCAAATTTCGGATCGTCAAAACCGTTATATAAATCGGATAATTCCCATGTTATTTCTTCAGCTCCCGTTTTATCCTGCTTATTACGTTCAGACATAAATGATTTTCCACTTAACTTTTTTTAAATAGATTGAGACAGTTCTTTGAACAACGCACGGGGCTTTTCAGCCAGGGAAATTCGGCAGATACCAGCTATGATCTAGTACCGTGAAAACATTTCAATATGCAGACTTTATACTTTTTTCATCTTTAAGCTGAACAACCCAAGTGCTTCAAAGCCCCGTGCGTTGTTCAAAGAACTGTCAGATTCGCGACCACCGGGCGGGCACTTTCGCAGCATTAAAATTTTCACCAAAAGCACTATATTAAATACCATTATAATCATTAATCCTGTGACTACCAGCGGCAATACCACTCAATCAACGGTGAAAAGTTTCCGAGCAAGAAAGTGCCCGCCCGGTGGTCAATTCCTGGCAGCCTATCGATCTGCCCAGGCAACAATTAAAGACGCATGTATCCATAATTTCAATCGATAAACAGCGTTAAGATACCGGAATTTGTTCGATTTTTTGCAATAGAGATTGATTTTGGGCTATTTTCTCTCATAACTTCCGCTTTTGGAACCTGTTTGGATTAGCGGGCTGATCGTAACTGAACTCTTAACACATAAGCCATAAACTCCTACTATCTTGAAGTCTCTGGAAGCTGCATTTGGACCAAATACCGCACTGGTTGAAGAGTTGTATAATCAGTATAAAGAGGATCCCGAGTCGGTCCCCAATCACTGGCGTACTTATTTCGACAAACTGGAGGGTAAACCGGTTCAAGAGGAAGATACTGCGGACCGCACTCCCAAGGATACGGTCATCGACAACGGAGCTCCCGATACCCAGACCAAAGCCCGTACCCGAGAGCAAGCTCCTCCCGTAAAAGCGGAAGACATGGATTCCGACGTCGTGATTCCCGAGGAGGCGGAACTTGAAAAGATCAAGGGGATCCCGGCCAAGATTGCCGAAAACATGGAACAGAGCCTCAAGGTTCCCACGGCAACTTCGGTGCGAGATATGCCGGTCAAGATGCTGATCGAAGACCGCGATATCATCAACCGCCACCTGGTCCATCGAGTCCAATCCAAAACTTCATTCACCCATTATATTGGCTGGGCAATTATACAGGCCCTGGAGGATTATCCGAATCTGAATCACTTTTTTGCCCGGAAAGACGGACAGTTTTACCGTGTGAAGCCTCCTCAAATCAACCTTGGTATCGCTATCGATATCGAGGATAAACACGGAGAGCGTCAACTGGTTGTACCCAACATCAAAAAGGTCGGCCAGATGAGTTTCGTGGAGTTTGTGAATTCCTTTAACGACCTGATCACCCGGGCTCGCAACGGCAACCTGGAACTTTCTGATTACCAGGGTACGACCATTAGCATCACGAATCCGGGCATGCTGGGCACGGTACAGTCGGTACCACGTCTCATGACGGGACAGGGAGCTATCCTGGCCACCGGGGCCATCGACTACCCGGCCGAGTATCAATCGATGTCGCAGGAAGTACTGAGTCAGCTGGGCATCAGCAAGACCATGACGATGACCTGTACCTACGATCATCGCATTATCCAGGGAGCCGAGTCGGGATCTTTCCTGAAGCACGTACAGGAACTGCTGAACAGCGAAGATTTTTACCAGGAGATTTTCGACGAGCTGGATGTTTCCCACAAACCCGTTCCCTACGGAGTTGACAAGTATGCCGGACAATTGGACGGCCACGGCGCATCCCTCGAGCAAAACAAGAAGGCGATCGCCGTGATGCAGCTTATCAACATGTATCGCACCCGCGGACATGTTCAGGCCGACCTTAATCCCCTGAAAGATGAAACCCGTCACAGTCCCGACCTTGATTTCGAATATTACGGACTTACGATGTGGGATCTGGACCGGGAATTTTACTGCGGCGGGCTCGGGGGATATGAAAAGGCTCCATTGCGAACGATCATCAAACTGCTCCGGGATACTTACTGCGGTTATATCGGGGCGGAATACATGCACTTGCTGGACCTCGAGGAACGCAAGTGGCTGCGCGAACGAATGGAATCGACGACCAACGACCCGGATCTATCACAGGACGAAAAACGCCGCATTCTTCATAAGCTTAACCAGGCCGGGGCCTTTGAAAAGTTCTTGCATCGCAAGTATATCGGACACAAGCGTTTCTCGCTCGAAGGAGCCGATACGCTCATACCGATGCTCGACTTCCTGCTTGAAAAAGCCGGTGAACATGAAGTGGAGAAAATTTTCCTCGGCATGGCACACCGCGGACGACTGAACGTACACGTGAACACGCTGAACAAGCCTTATCACAAAGTATTTGCGGAATTTGAAGGTAATATCGACCGCGGCACTATCCAGGGGTCCGGTGATGTTAAGTATCACGTGGGCGCCCGGGGTAAGCACAAAACGAACAACGGTGAGGAGATCGAAGTTGAACTGATGCCCAATCCCAGTCACCTGGAATCCGTCAATCCGGTGGTGGAGGGAGCAACCCGGGCAACCCAGGATGCACGTTCTACCAATGGCGAATCAATGGATCAGAACGAAAAAGAGGTCGTCCCCCTCCTGCTGCATGGCGACGCGGCCTTCAGCGGACAGGGCGTCGTAGCCGAGACACTGAATATGTCGCAGCTCGACGGATTTAAAACCGGGGGAACCATTCATGTTATCATTAATAACCAGATCGGTTTCACGACCCTGCCAACTGATGGTCGTTCTACCGAATATGCCTCCGACCTGGCCAAAATGATTCTTGCTCCCATCTTCCATGTGAACGGGGATGAACCCGAATCTGCGATACATGCTATTCGCATGGCCATGGACTATCGACAAAAGTTTGGAAAGGATGTTGTAATAGATCTGGTTTGCTACCGGCGACACGGGCACAACGAAGGTGATGAGCCCGGCTTTACCCAACCCGGTATGTACAAAGAGATTGACAATCACGATAGTGTGCGTGATATCTACACAAAAGAATTGGTACGAAAAGGGGATTTATCCGAAGAAGAGACCAACCAGATTGTTGAAGAGTTTGATGAATTGCTGCAGGATGCATTCGAAGATGCAAAAAATGCCCCTGCCCTGGAAGTCACAGAAGACATGATGAGTCGGTCCGAAACACCGCAGAAAGACTGGCCGGAATATCCCGACACTTCGTATCCGCTGGAGGAACTGAAGGAGATCGGTACCACCATCAATACGGTTCCCAAGGATTTTGACGCCAACCCCAAGCTCTTGCGCAACCTTGCCAAACGGGCTGAAATTGTCAAAAATAACGAAAAGAAAATCGACTGGGGACTTGGCGAAGCACTGGCCTTCGGTACGCTTCTGAAAAATGGTACGCCGGTCCGTCTGACCGGACAAGACGCCGAACGGGGTACTTTCTCGCACCGTCATGCCGTACTGCACGGAACAGATACCCAGCAGAAGTTCACACCGCTGAACAATTTATCTGACGAGCAGGCCCCGTTTCACGTTTACAATAGTCTCTTGAGTGAGTTTGCGGTTGTGAACTATGAGTTTGGCTACAGCACGGCGAACCTGGATGCGCTGGTGCTCTGGGAAGCCCAATTCGGGGACTTTGTCAACGGAGCCCAGATTCCGATCGACCAATACATCTCGGCCTGCGAAGCGAAATGGGGACAAAAAACCAATTTGGTTATGACGCTGCCGCACGGGTACGAGGGACAGGGGCCCGAACACTCCTCCGGTCGACTGGAAAGATTCCTCCAGCTTTGCGCCGAAGACAACATGCAGGTTATGAACCTGACCACGCCGGCTCAGTATTTCCACGCCCTGCGCAAGCAGGTTCTTCAGGATTTCAAGAAACCCCTGATCATCATGTCGCCCAAGAGCCTGCTGCGACACCCGATGGCCGTGTCAAGTACCGAAGAACTGGCCAATGGAGCCTTTCACCCGCTGCTAGATGAGACCGAACTGGAAAATACGGACGATATAGACCGCGTCATCTTCTGTTCGGGCAAGGTGTATTACGATCTCTTAAAACACCGGCAAGAAAACGACATCGACCATGTCGCCCTGGTGCGGGTTGAACAATTCTATCCCTTCCCCGACCGGGATATCAGTGAAACACTGGAAAAGTATTCTGATGTAAAAGACATCGCCTGGTGCCAGGAAGAACCCAGGAACCAGGGAGCCTGGCAGTTTATGTACATGCGGATGTCCGGACTGCTTGAGGAGGGACAAGAACTAAGCTACATCGGACGACAAGCCGCCGCCGCACCGGCCACCGGACAGAAGAAGATCCACGAAGCCGAGCAGGAGAAACTTGTTCAGGAAGCTTTTCGTGATTAATGATTTATGATTTATAATTAGTGATTAATGATTAATGATTGTTGTACTTCTCTGAAGTAGCTTAGTAATAGTTCTTAGATTTTATACAGTTTTGCTACTTTTATTGAAAAAGTACCTGATAAAGCGGTTAAATAGACCTCGTTGCGCTTTATAAGCAACAGTGCCCAATCACTAATCATTAATCACTAATTATTAATTACCCATCATTAATCACGTTGTCCGAGCGCAGCGAGGGTCACCGGAGCCCGCCTTTAGCCCCTTTGCAAATACGGCTGACTGCGTCGTGACTGTGGAGGCTTTCCATGTGGATGCATCGGACTACGAAATCGAGGATGGGATCGTAGTCGTCGAGCTCTTCATATAATAAACGAGCGGCGTCTTCAACAAATTTCTGGTAAGCACCATTCATCTCGGCAAATGCCTGCTCATCTTCCCGCTTAACCATCACCTGGGTTTCCGTCATGAGGGCATTTCGGCACAACTCGACCACGTCCTCGACATACATCTCCTCTTCCAGTTCAAGCGTAAGGTTGGCTACGCTCCGCTGACTATGAGGAATGGCGGCTACGTTACGCAGGTCACGGGCATGTTCAGCCAGTTCATAGGAACACGGGCACGCACTGCTGTAATCAAACTCGAGGTGCAAAAACTTTCGGAACCGGTTGTTCGCGTCCATCGTACCCTCATACGATACCGAATAATACTGGTAGCCCTCCAATTCGGAACGAAGACTCTCTTGCAGCATCGGGTAATTGAAGGAAAGACGCAGTTGACCGGTATGCGTTTCCAGGTCTTCTTTGTAGGCATGAAGAACGTCGGACAGGCGACCTATATGAAAAATTTCATCCTGAAATTCGTAAAAGGTTCGGACAATCCGGCTCATATTAATTCCTTTCTTACCGGCCTCCAAACCTACATATCCGTCGACCGAAGTCTCGAGTTCTCTGTAATCCCCGTTGCGAGACGGTATTTTGAGGGGGAGTTTAAAATTGGAAACGCCCACCTGCTGAATAGGCACGTCCGCCCCTTCAATCAGGGAAGCTGGACCATTCTGAAGGTCCGGCAAAGAATCTTTGTATTGATCCGATACTGTAAAAGTGGGATCGTACATTTTTTTGAGATTTGAACGAATCATTCCATCCATGTGCTGTTAATCGATCTTGTTGATATTAAGTTATGAAATCTGATTCTGTCCAACGAATCCTTGTATTCAGCTCAAGGCTGAAAGTTGAAAGCTCAAAGAAAACTTCTGCCATACCATTCAATAATTTATATCAGGCAGTAACTCATGCTCATTAATTAATCTCAAACAACCTGTAATACATTCATTTTATGAATTGATCAAACCACAAGGTAAATAACGAATTTGATCCTTCATTAATACATCAAAATCCAACTACCTTAAAACGAAATCATTCTAACAAGCTTTTTCTTTTTAACAAAATAATTTTTAACGATCATCTCTATACTCAGTCAGGAGCCAACGGGATGCCGGGCTGTGCCTTCGACGAAAAATTTTTTCTCACGGTTTTGCTCTTTCACCTTAAGTTGCTATGCAAATTAGACTTTTGGATCCTGTAAATTGTTTTGGTTCGAAAAATTTTATAAGTACTCAGCACAGCCCGGCATCCCGTTGGCTCCTGACTGCGCTATTCGACCTGCAATCCCTGTTGGGCATAAGGACAATATACGGCGTAGTTTCGTTCGGTTTCATACAACTTGATCGAGTACAGCATGCCCCGACTTTTGCAAGCTTCTTTGACTTCGTCCTCTATCTCATTGAAAAAAGCTTTAACCAGGTTTTCGGTGGATGGGATAATGCCCTCAAGGAAATCAACATCCAGGTTGAGATTTTTATGGTCGCATTTTTCAATGATGCGACGCTCAATTATTTCTTTCAGCTCGCCAATATCGATTACATATCCGGTTTCTTCATCCACTTCACCCAGCACGGTTACCTCCAGATCGTAATTATGTCCGTGCCAGTTCTTCGAATTACACTTACCATAAGTCTTTCGATTCCATTCATCCGACTTATTCGGATTGTGCAATCGATGAGCCGCGTTAAAATGTGCCCTGCGCGTAATAAAAGTCACCGTATATTTGGATTTAGTTGAAGAGGTTCGGGTTACAACTCAATCTTTGCATATCTGTTTTATACATAGGTGTCTTTGTTCAAGCTATCAATGGAAATATTGAATCGTGAAATGCACGCCACCCGACCACTGATTAGGTTAACGCAGCTCCCGCTATTCTATTTCCTGGTACCCTCGCTTCGCTCGGGGATTAATGATTTATAATTTATGATTAATGATTGGGTTGGAATCAATGACTTGTGCTCTTGATACAATTTCCAAGCGGTATTCTCCCAACTAAAACCATGAATCTACTTACATTGCCGGGGAGTACCCCCCAATCATTAATCATAAATTATAAATCATTAATCAAAAGAGGAGGACCCCAATGTCATTGAGATCCTCCCGTTATCAGCACACCTAACCTATGCAGGTGTTCTTCCGGCTTAGAAGAATTGAACTAGAACTTACTTGATCAGCGTCATTTTCCGGATCATCGTGAAGTCGCTGCCGGACAGACGGTAGATGTACATTCCACTCGACAATCCTGATGCGTCGAATGTTGCCGTGTGGTTTCCGGCCGACTGTTTTCCGTTAACCAGCGTGGCCACTTCTCGTCCGAGCATATCGTATACCTTCAACTGCACGTTCTGTGCGGCAGGAAGGGTGTATCGGATGTTGGTGGTCGGGTTAAACGGGTTCGGATAATTTTGCTTCAGCGCAACGTTCTCTGGCATATCACCTGTTTGATCCACCGGTATCGGTGTTCCTGTTGAAGAGGTGAAACCTAGCTGGCTCAAGGCCGTCCAGCCTACCAGCCAGTTCTTACTTCCGAAAGCACCCTTGTATTCAGTTTGGGTCCAGAAATCACCCTGAAGCTGTGCAGCACCGCTCAGAACAGCACTGTTTTCGGGTCGCGGATCCAATCCGCCATTGGCCGTACGACTGATTCCCTTGAATTGCGGATCCAGTACCGTATTGGCATTTGCAGAAGCAGAAAGCATGGTATTGGTATAACCTGCATTTCCAAGATCGGTCAACGCGCGGGCACTTTCGTTCAGAAGACTGGAAGCAAACACGCTGTTTTCAAAGTTGATAGAATCGGCTTCGAGGCGTGCTCGAGCATCAAACTGGTCGGTACCGTCCACATCTTCAACCACCAGGAACGGTGATTTGAAGTCGTCCGCGAAGACGCTGTTGACATATCGCACGCCGGTGTTGTCGCGCAGCAGGATTGACTCTTCGGGGTCTCCCGATGGCGTATTACCTGCATCTTGGTAATTACCCGTGCCCAGATACGTGGCATTGGTAATCTGCGGATAGGCAAACGGCCTGGTGTCTTCCGAATCGGTGGAGGATCCATCCTGCTCGGCCATGTGCCCGGCCGCATCGGTATCCTGGATCACAAACCAGAACTGGTTCTTGCCGCGGAATCCTTCGTCGGTGTCAAATCCGTCGTCTTCCACAAAAGCGGAGACCAGGTAGCGGGTGTTGACCGTTCCGCCGAACCATTCAAATCCGTCGTCGGCACTGTCGAACGACTCGACAAATTCGATGGTCGTTCCGGCTCCGACGCCGCCCATCGTCAGACCCTGAATCTCGTTACCGGAGGAAGAACCGATGTTAATACCGGTATGACGGATCGATACGTAGCGCAACACACCGGAATTATCCATCGGATCATTTCCGCCGTACTGGGCCATTTCAATATTATCCTGGGATACAATCTCGTTGATCCCTTCGACCGCTTTCGGACTGGGATTGTTGGTCGGGGCTTCACCAAGAATAACAATGCCGCCCCAGAGACCGGTGTTGTTTTTACCCATCGTCAGGTCCGTGTCGTTCACCGAGGTGAAGACAATAGGATTTTCCGGGGTTCCCTCGGCGAAAATCTGTCCGTCACGGGAAACAACCAGAGCGGAGGCATCCAGATTCTGTCCGTCTTCGGCCTTGATAACGGTACCGGCTTCAATGTGAAGCTCCGCGTTATTGGTTACGAAGACCACCCCGTCGAGGATATACTCCGTATCAGATTCCCAGGTCGTATTTTCGGTAATATTAGTGGAAACGGTCACTTGATTCTGGGCTGAAACCGCGAACGGCGTTAGAAACAGAACCAGCACCATTAATTTGAATGTTCGTGGTATTGATTTTCTCATAAGAGAGTATGTCTCCTGTTTTGATTTAGGTTTATGTAGAGTTTGTGAGTTTTTAAGGGTCTACTTTTTCGAATATTTGTTCTTGCTAAGCGGGGTTTTCCTCCCCCTGATCCATTTCCAATTACTTTAGAACTGGATCTTTCCCCCTCCAAAGGGGTATTATTGTTGCCCTAGAGTGAATATTTGAGACCAAACTTGTAGGTTATACCTTTTTGATATGATTGGTTGACGTAGTGAATGCCACGAAAATACTGGGTTTCCCGGATATCCGGATTCAGAATATTGTCGATCGATACATTCAGCGTTAAGCGATCGGTAATGGATTTACTGCCGACGAAATTGAGCGAACCATAGGAGCGTTGGTAGGAGTTTGGTGTTGCCCCCCGCATTACTTCCGTCAACCGATCCCCGAACAGGTGATAATTGACAGCGGCCGACATGCCGACCTCCGGATTTTCATAGGATATATCAAAGTTGAAGGAATAAGGTGACTGGTTGGAGAGAGGGCGATGCTTCACATCCGAAGGAGCATTGGCAATCACCCGATCTACTTCCTCTTCCGAGAGTTCCTGGGTATTCATATTGAGGATCTCCACGAGCTCAAGTCGAGGAACGTCCACTCGTGATTCAACCAGGGTGAAATTGGTGGAGACCAGGAAGTCGCGCATGAAACCACCCAGGAAGTCCAGACGCTTACGGGCTTCGAACTCGACTCCATACACGACGCCTCGATCTACATTCTGAATGGAAGAGGCGTTGTTGCCGATATCAATTCTGATGACTCTTTCCAACGGGTTTTTAAACTCTTTATAGAATCCGCTCACCGAGAAGATCTCGCCCGGGTTCGGGAACCATTCCCATCGCACATCATAATTGGTGATGAGGGTGCGTTTGAGATCCGCATTCCCGGAGAACAGATAGTCCCCTACAAACTTGAAGGTCACATAGGGTGCAAGTTCACGAAAGGTCGGACGTGCCAGCGTTCTCGTATAGGAGGCCCGGGCGTTCATTTTGTCCGTGATATTGTACGTAAGGTTCAGCGAGGGTAGGAAATCCGTATTATTCAAGATTCCCCGGGCTACGGACGAATCCTGGCTTATTGTTGAAATATCAGCATCCTCCATGCGAATGCCGCCCGAGAACTTGAGACGATCTACGATCGGCATTTCGATCATCCCATACAGTGCATATAATTCCTTCGACACATCATAATTGTTTCTCAGAGCCGTCGCATCATCAATAGTCAATCCATATTTCGGACCATTTTCGGTTTGGATCAATCCCACATGATTGAAATATGCATTGATATCCCCGTTTACATCATTTAAATCCACCGCACCATTTTCAGGCAGCTGGTATTCAATTCGACTTTCCCGAAAGGAGCGGTCAACATTGGTGTAATTACCGCCAAATTTGATCTTCCCTTTGGTTGCCGTTTTGGTCGGAAACGGGATACTGATATCCACGCCGGTATTGAATGTACGCTCGTCCAGATCGCGGAAAAACCGGGATGGCGGCGAGCTGACATTATTCATAGGCATGGAATACACGGAATCATTGAACGCCGGCAGGTATGACCGCACATTCCATACATATCTCAGATCGGGTTCGTCCTGGGTGTTTTTGGCGTAAGAGGCATTCCAATTGATCGTACTATTCAGGACTTTCGCCAGGTAGTGTTTGCCTTCCAGCTGGTAGGAAGAGAGACTTCGCTCCACATAATGGATCGTTTGTGAGTTGAACAAGGCCCGATCGGACAAATCCTTGGGATACGATCCCTGCAGGAAACGTCCCGTGGAGGTGCCGCTTTGAGTTCGAATATAGGTTGATGAAATTTTGTTATTGGTGTTCCAGCGATATGACAGATTCAACAAACCGCCGATATCAACATTTTCGCTTCCTTTTCGATCTTGAAGGTTGATTCTCGAGAAAAGGGAATCAGCTTGAGATCCCCCTGCCCATCGTGCTACCCGGCCATTATTGTAGCTGGAATACGATTTATCATACGTTAAACTGGCCGTGTATCCGAGGTCATTTCCATTGAATTTAATCAAGTTGCCGACCGAGGCCGAGTAGCTTTGGTTCATACCGATATCTGCGTTCAATGGTGCCATTGTCTGGTTGAAACTTTTCGACAGAGCCGCCAGTTCATCCGCATTTTCCATAGATGCATTTCGCTGAGGCAATTGCAGATCGGGATTTCCCACATAGCGACTTACTGCATCGGGCATGCTCCGGGCTCCGCCGTCAAATCCCAGGAAGTCGGTATTGGACGAATTTCCCAGCAGTATTTTTTCAAAACTGGTTTGTGTGTTATAGGATCGCGAGGCCGAGAACTCAAATGTGAATCGATCCGGGAAGTCCTTTGTTTCTACATTCACTAATCCACCGGTAAAATTACCGGGACGATCAGGGGTGAAAGTTTTCACCGTTGTGATATTCTTGATGAGGCTGCTCGGGAACAGGTCCATCTGAAACGATTTCTTGTCAGGATCTGCACTGGGGAGGTTCGAGCCGTTCAACTGGGTCTCAGAATAGCGATCACCGAGACCGCGGACATACACATACTTGCCATCCACTACGGTAGCTCCGGTTACTTTTTTCATCGCTTCGGCTGCGTTACCGGAACCCGTACTGGAGATTGACTCGGCCGAAATCGCATTGGAGAATGATATTGATTTCTGCCGTTTGCTTAATAGCGCCGCTTCGTTGTTTTCGTTAACACGTGCTGTAACAGTAACTTCGTCGAGTGACTTTGTTTCCTGTTTCAACGCTATATCAACCGTAGTCGACTTACCGGACTTGACCTTTACGTCCCTAACCGTGTAATCCGCATACGACAAATAAGTCGCTTTAATGGTATATAACCCGGGTTCCAGTCCTCCAATGCTATAGTTTCCGTCGACATCGGTTGCAGCTCCTTTGGTGGTTCCTTTGACTATTACGTTTACCCCTATCAAGGTTTCACCCGACTTAGCATCCACTACAGTACCGCTTATTTTCCCTGGATTTTGCTTTTTTTCGGATGAATTATCCTGTGCATTTACATTCTGACTGCCGAATGGAAACAACAGCCATCCCGCCAACATCAGTAGTAAAGAAAAACGAAGTGTTAAAGTTTTCATGGTTTATGTGGTGATTTAGTTCGAATGTGCTGATTGATAAAGCCTGCTTTCAGTAGGTTGGCAGCCCTCCGGTGTGCTGAATTTGTTTTCCGAAAAGGATCCCATATCAGTCTTCTGTATGTAATCATTGGATTATGCTTCAACATGACACCAGCAGGATAAGGGACGGAGATTGCCTTAATGTTAGGTGAGCGTTACGATACCGTTAACACTATGTTATGGGAATATTAAGGAAGGCTTCTGATTTATAATTTATGATGAATGATTAATGATTATTATGCTGGTTGGAACTCTTGATGCCTGGTCTTAACATTAGAGACTATTCTTAAGGCCCACTTGACTTTGTTGCTAGGTTTTACATAAAGAGCCCGATTATCAATATTTATAATCAAAGAGGTCATTGAAAAACCCGCGCAGGTCTCTGAAGCACTTGGGTTGTTCAGCTTAAGGATGAAAAAGGTATAGAGTCCTCATATGGGAAAGGCTGGTGCTGTACTTAATCATAGCTGGTGTCTGCTGAATTTCCCTGGCTGAAGAGACCTGCGCGGGTTTTTCAATGACCTCAACCATCATCCATCATAAATCATTAATCATTAATCACAAATTACTAATCAAAAACGCTAGTCCGCCGATTCAGGTTGGTCGACTGATTTATCTTGCTCCTTTTCGGCCGCAGACTTGCCGTTGGTCTTCTGGGTGGGTTTCTCGTCTTCGAAAATTCCATGGGGATACTTCCCCTGGGGGCGTTCGCCGAGCAACTCTCTTAATTCGTTGTGATCAAGTATCTCTTTATCCAGCAGCGTCTTGCCCATCAATTCGAGCTTATCCCGGTGCTTTTCCAGCAACTTTTTGGTTCGCTCATAATTCTTGTTAATGATCCTGCGAACCGCTTTATCGATCTCGACGCTGGTTTCTTCTGAATATTTTTTGTTAAAACCGTAGCTGTTATCGGGTTGCTGGGAATCTTTTAATGATATATATCCCAGTTCCTCGCTCATTCCATACTCGGCCACCATGGCAAACGCCATTTTCGTGATACGTTCCAGGTCGTTTTGGGCACCCGTGGATATACTGCCGAACATGATCTCCTCGGCCACTCGCCCACCCAGCAGAGCACAAATTTTGTCGTCGAGCTCTTCGGAAGTCATTAAAAATCTATCTTCCAGCGGCGTCTGCAGCGTATATCCGAGAGCCGCAAGCCCGCGGGGGACAATACTGACTTTCAGCACAGGATCGGTATGTTCGAGGAACCACCCTACTATGGCATGACCCGATTCGTGATAAGCTACAATTTGCCGCTCATGCGGACTGATAAGCTTGTTTTTCTTTTCAAGACCGGCCAAAATTCGTTCCACGGCATCCTGGAAGTCGGTCATTTCGACGGCTTTCTTCTCCCGGCGTGCAGCCAGCAAGGCGGCTTCATTACACATATTGGCCAATTCGGCCCCGGCAAATCCGGGCGTTTGAGAAGCCAGTAGCTTCAAATCAATATTTTTATCGAGCTTCAGTTTCTTGGTATGTACTTTCAACACCTCAACCCGGCCATGCAAATCGGGCTTGTCGATCAGAATTTGCCGGTCGAATCGCCCGGGTCGAAGCAAAGCGGTATCCAGGACATCAGGTCGGTTCGTCGCCGCCATAATAATCACGCCTTTATCACTGGCGAAACCGTCCATCTCGTTCAACAGCTGATTCAGTGTATTTTCCCGTTCATCATTGGAACCCGTCATGGCTCCCCGACCGCGGGAACGCCCAATGGCATCGATTTCATCGATAAATATGATACAGGGGGCTTTTTCTTTGGCCTGCTTAAACAGATCTCGAACCCGTGCGGCACCGACGCCGACAAACATCTCAACAAAATCGGATCCACTCAGGCTGAAAAACGGCACATCGGCTTCACCGGCCGTTGCCTTGGCCATCAGGGTCTTACCGGTACCCGGCGGACCGACCAGCAGCACCCCTTTGGGCAGTGATCCTCCCAGTTTGGTAAATTTGCGGGGATTTTTTAGAAACTCCACGACCTCCTCCACTTCGGCCTTGGCTTCATCCAAACCGGCAACATCCTCAAAAGTGACCGAGTTTTCCTTCTGTTTTTCATAAAGCGCCGCCTTGTTTTTACCGATGCTCAACACTTGCTGGCCCGGATTCATCCGGCGGAAAATAAATATCCAGAATAAAATAATCAGGCCGATAGGTATCAGCCACGTCAAAAGCCCGCTGAACCAGTCTTCCTCGAATCGGACATCATAGGCTACTCCGTGCTCATCCAGGATGGGACGGATTTCATCTCCCTCCAGCATAATGGTGAAAAACTTCATCGAGGGTTTGGACGAACCACCCAGTTGCCACTGCTCATCTTGTTCTTCCGCAATCTTTACTATCCCTTCCTTGAGCGCCTTATCCGTATAAGTACCTTCAATAGTCCGGCCGTTCTTTATCGTCACTTCCTTGATGTACCCATCCTTTACATACGACAGAAACTGGCTATAGTCAATGCGATTGGACGGCTGATCGCTTATAAAGATGAACTGTATTCCCAGCAGGACGAGAAGCAAAACGACATAGATCCAGACTGGAAAATTGGATCCACTTCCTTTACCTCCGGGAAGCGAATCCTTCAATTTTTTATCTTTTTTGTTTTTCTTTTCCGACATAAATTGGATTTGTATCTGAACCAGGCAAAACTACGGCGAAATATCTTGTAATATAACGTTATTTCACATCAATTATTTGTCTAATTTCACTGGTTCTCACTCTCCGAACAGATCAATTTCACCTTGCGGCGTCTGCATAATCATTCCTTCACTCTGATCGGTGATTTTGCCGATGATAGTGAAATCATCAAACTTATCGTGAAGCGTTTCGGCTTGATCTTCCGGCATAGTGAACAACATCTCCATATCTTCACCGCCGTAAAGAGCGTATTTATCCACATCCTCTTTCATCTCGTCGGCAACCGTACGGGTTTGAATCGAGATGGGGATAGTCGATTGATAAATATAGAATCCTTTTTGCGAGGCCTCAGCCAGCTGGTAGGCATCATGGAGCAGTCCCTGGGTGACATCGATCATGGCTGTGGGACACAGTTCGAGCGACTCCAACATATCGATAAAATCATCACGAGCTGCCGGCACCAGTTGTCTTTGAATTACGTATTCAAATTCCGAGAAATCGGGCTGCATATACTGCTCCTCCCCTTCCTCTTGCCACTGTTGTTTTTCGCGCATCAGTATACGCAATCCGGCGATGGCACCACCGAGATCTCCGGTCAAGCATAAAACGTCACCCTCTCGTGCTCCCGATCTATAGGTAATTTTTTTCTTTTCAGCCCGACCGTAGACCGTGGCACTCAACGTCAGGATATTATGAGAGGCCGTTAAATCCCCTCCAGCTAACTGTACGCTATAATCGCGTC
Organism: uncultured Balneolaceae bacterium; assembly: GCA_913057825.1. Classification (GTDB taxonomy): domain Bacteria; phylum Bacteroidota; class Rhodothermia; order Balneolales; family Balneolaceae; genus CAJXOW01. Next base: position 20,574 of record CAJXOW010000026.1, read on the forward strand.
CGGCCGAATAGATCCCCTGGTAGATCTGTTTTACCATGTCGACCGAGAGTTTATTAGGCAGCGCCAGGTTCAGCAACATCGCGGTCGGCCGTCCATTCATGGCATAGATATCGCTCACTGCAGCAGATACCACTTTATATCCCAGGTGATGAAGCGGCGTGTAGGTCAGATCAAAATTGACGCCTTCCAGAAACGTCTCCGACGTCATCAAACCGGCCCGCTGCTCCGTTTCGTCCGTAACGGCGGCATCATCGCCCATGCCTTGCATCACCTGGTCGCTGATGAAGTTATCCATCTCCCGGATTTCCCGAAGCAATCCTTCGCGGCCTATCTCCTCAATACTATTAAAATCCTTCGGGTCGCCTTGCTGCTTCTCTCCGGCATCTGACTTCTTTGACTTTCCGTCTTGGTCCGATTTCAGCGGTTCACGTTTATTATTGTTACTGTTGGTGCCATTGTCACTGTCTTGGCTCATGGTGCGATGTTTTGAAATTAACTTATGAATTAATTGACTTATGAGTTTATCGTCACGAAGGAAGTCGGGAAAGACCTTTACCTCGCGAGTGTGCAGGGGGTGATTCCACTTTCACTTCCGAAAGCGGTCGGAACCTGTCCGGAATGCTGGAAGAGCTTGTCTCAACTTTTGTAGGAGAAAATATATTATAAGGGGGATATTTTTACCTTGACTGCCTGGAAAATAAAAAAGGCATATACCCTCTGGAGAGTGATATATGCCTTGAAAGCCCTATAATTTCGAGCGACCATCCTATTTACATCTATACTTGCCGTCCATCAATTAAGATAAGACGTGCTAATTTTCTTGTCGCGTCGAATAGTTGATACGAAGCGTACCTGCTTCCCGCAGTTCCTGCTGTACGTCAGTGACCACTCCAAATTCGGAGTCGTCATCGACACGGAGCGAAACAATCAGCTTAGGTTGCTGCTGAAGCTTGTCATACATAATCCGACGAATTGCCTGCATATCTTCAACAATGGCATCGTCGATCTGTATGCTGGTGGATCCTCTTTCTCCGCCTTTCAGCTTCTTGGGACCTATGTAGATGTAGCTCACCAGTCGCTTCTGTTCAATTTTTTCGATGTTTTCTGCTCTCGGTAATGTAAAGTCAACCTTCAGGGTAACCTCCCGGAGTACCGTTGTTACCATAAAAAAGATAAGCAACATAAAGACGATGTCGGGCATCGCCGTCGTGGGTACTTCCTGCTTGGTTCCCGAAGATTTTTTCTGAAAATGTCCAGCTGGCATAAGTGTTGTTAAGTCTTTTTAGCTTCCTTGGTCTGGTTCAGCAATAGATATCTTCTGGGGATACATATCCTGTATCTTCGACCTACTTTGATCATTCAGGGCCTCGTATTTCTTGCCGAATTCAGCCATTGAAGCGCGATTACGTAGTTCACGGTAAGCCCCTTTCACCTCGTCGAGCATATTGATATACACTTTATAAGGAGTCTGTCGATCGGTCTTGATAGACACAATCGCTTTTTGGGGAGAGTCCGATAATTTCGGGTCTTGCCCTTTATTGTTGACAAACTCAATGACCCGCTGTTTAACTTCTGTAATAGCCGTGGGCTCGTCCTCGATAAGTACCATGCCTTGCTGGTTTACCAAAATCTTAAGCAGGTTACGGTCCTTAATCGGAGGTGGCTTCTGGCTCGGATCTGGAGGGGGCGGCAACACAAGGCCAATACCCGTATCGATGTCGATAGTCGTGGCAACGAGAAAGAAGATTAACAGCAAAAATGCGATGTCGGCAAGCGCCGATCCTTCAATTTCTCCGCCTTCGTCACGACGATTTTTTTTCGTGTCTTTAAACATACGTGGATAATTTTCTGCTTAGTAAAGGTACGTCAGTTATCGGCTACAGGTTAAGCGTGGTACGCAAACCGGTCAATGCCATCAGCAACAACATAACCGCAATCATAAAGAGCATGGTGGCTATGCCGGCTTTAACAAAACCCTGGGTGATAGCATAGGAAATACCGTAGACGACAAAAGGAACCAGGATCGAAGTAACCTTCTTCGCATCCTGCTTGCCTTGCAATACACTTTTAATGCCGTTTACAATCATTCCAATAATACCCAGGACGACCAGTAAAATGCCGATACCTAAAGCTATTTGTTCTACCATAGTAACATTAAACTTTAACAGTTTTATGAGTTCTCCGAGTATGATCCGGCAGGGTAAAACAGCTCCCTGCCGACAAACTTATATGGAATTCATACTCAATACTTGCAGCACCATCAAAGGCTGTAAGTTCTTACTGCTCGTCTTCGTTGTCAGACGCCTGCTGGCGCTCTTCGGCATCAAGAATATCTTCACCTTCTTTCATAAGCGCGATGGAGTCAATAAGCGTAATAGAGCTTTCCTCCATCTCTGCAATCAGGCGATCAATTTTGGATACGCAGTAATTGTAGCCGACCTGCAGGATAATACCGGCTATAAGTCCGGATGCCGTCGTCAGCAAGGCAACCTTAATACCACCTGCAACGAGACTCGGTGAGATGTCACCGGCCTGCTCAATGGCATCAAATGCCTGAATCATACCAACAACCGTCCCGGTAAATCCAAGCAGCGGTGCAATAGCAATGAAGAGCGACAGCCAGACCAGTCCACGTTCGAGGAAACTCATCTCGATGGATCCGTAGGATTGAATGGCTTTTTCAGCTGCTTCCAAACCTTCATCGGCACGCATTAATCCTGCTTGAAAAACAGAGGCAATGGGTCCTCGGGTTCGGGCGCAAAGCTCTTCTGCAGCCGGAATGCCGCCATCCTGAAGCGCTTTCTTAACATCGACGATAAATTGACGAGAGTCAATATCGGCGAGGTTAAGGGTAATAATACGCTCCAAAAAGATGGCCAGCCCCAATATGAGGGCTATGAGTACCGGCCACATAAAATTACCGCCTTCATTAAATTTTTCTACTAATATGTTAAAGAAACCTTGTTGCTCAGCTCCGGCCTGAAGAAGTATGAGAGCTAATGAGGATGTCATAAATTACTCCAGTTGATTCGTAATTTTGGGTTTAAGGGCTTTTAAAGATCAAAAATGATAGATCATTTTGATCTAAATGTCAAAGTAGTAACTCAAAATCAGTAAAAGGAAAAATATCTATAAAATCCACCTTTTTGGCGAAGTTTAAATGATTTTTTTCCTAATGCATCTCTGTAGTATTAAAATGTGGCATTAATAACAAAACGCAAGGACTGAATTGGAATTTCTTCTGGTACAGTTCGTCCATCGTAATTTAAGCTTGCTCTAAGTAAATTGCTAATGCGATATGAGGCGCGCAGCGACCAGCGCCAGCTCCGCCCTACCCCGGCCCCTTCGGTCAACTCATACATCCCGAGTGCCGAAGAGGGGCCATCCATTTTGACCGACCTCCACTCTACGCGCATGTGTGTCTGGACCCGTTCGAACAAATAAGCCTGAGCGGTTGGCACCACTTTGATCATGCGAACCCGGGTATCCCGATCGGAAAAACGATCGAACTTTCGGCTCCATCCCACTTGAAGTCCCGCCCGTGCTGAACGAGAAAAGATGTAATCGAAACCCGGCTGAATCAACTGCTCGGTGATATCAAAGTTTCTGTTGGTCAACCGCTGACTGCTGCTGCGTTTCTCACTGTAGCGTATCTCGGTCTCCAGCATCAAATCACTCTCCAGCCGGTAGCTGCCGCGCATGACGTAGTTGGAGGTTGTTCGACGTTCTATGCCAACTGCTTTTTGATTCATGCTTCGATTCTGATTAACCTGCAAGCGCAAGTCGTAATCCGTTGACTGCGGAAACAGGTGCAACGATTGCTGCCAGAATAATTGTCCCTCGAGGGTCGTCGAATCGTTCCGGAATTCATCGAGCTTTAGTAAATAGATATCCTGCAAATCACGGGTAGTGCTGGTTTCCCGAATCTCTATCATCGTATTCAACTCAAGCTCAGAAAGTGTTTTTTTCCATCCGGGATCATATTTGGACACTTCCATCAACGCCCCGGGCTTCCAGCGATTTTTAAATCTTGATCGGAGATCGATCACAGGAAATAGCTCGTCTGACGGTACAAACTGTTTTACGTATGTTCCCTCGTTGGGACTCAGTTCCTGGAAGAATTCATCAATTTGCTGCACCCCGTCTTCGTTGGTATCCCTCCAAACATATTGTCCGATTTCGGGACCCACTTCGATGTAGGTTTCTTGCAGGATGGCCCTTCTTTCGGTGTTCGCTTCATACAGCAACTGGCCATTCAAAAACTCCGAAGACGTTGAAAAGTTGGTCGTTGATCGGAGCAACACTCCTTTTGAATCGCCCGCTCCCGCTTGCTCTTCGAAAGGTTCGGTAAAATTTTTGCTGCGCAAGGCGACTTCATTTTTGGTCTGAAAATTTGAAGCGGGAGCATATTGAACGGAAAATCGCCGGGTCAGGCCGGTCGACTGCTTCTGAAACTCCTGGTTTAACACATTACGGGTAACCCGGTATATATATTGACCAGCCAGTTGCACATTCCCGTATTTATAGGATAATCCGGGACCCACTTCCACAAACTTCTCGGAGAGCGGCGTCAACGTATCGGTTTGCACACTTCGTTGTTCACGCGACTCCTGATCGAAGTTAAAAGAAGGAGTCAATGTTCCGCCTGCCAGCTCGAAGCCATATTGAGCTCGTCCCCTTTGCCGGTACCATAGTCCTTGCTGATCCGACCGTCGATCCCGGCTATCGATGCGTTCCATTTGATAGTTGACAGAAGGCCAATCTGCTTCTCCGACCTGCAATTTGATCTGCTGACGATTGCTTCGCATGCCGGATCGATCAATATCTCCTCCACTGATAGATATCTGCGATTGCTCAGTCGGTGCATATCGTACAAATCCCTCGGTAATTCGCTCTTCGACCTTGCGATCTCCCCCGGTGATATTCCACTTTCGATCAAACTCGATTTCCCGGGTTCGACCAAAATATCGAAACTCTCGACCGGTAAATCGCTGTCGTACATCCGCCGAAATTCTGCCTTCTCCCACCGATACGCTATCCAACCGAAAACCGGCCAGGTAAGCAAGGTCCGCGTTGTCCCGGTCGTCCAGGGAAGAAAGCCGATTCTGGTCAAATTTACTGCCGGCCCACTCCCCGTACAATTGCACCTCCGACGTTATGCGATACCGTGAACGAATCGAAAGCATATCATGTCGAATGGGAGCAGGGAGCCGTTCGAACGGGGCATATGATCCCATGCCGGGTCCCACCCACTCATATAAAATACCATTCACAGATGATCCCACACGCCGATAGCTTCCCTCTCCGGCTCCCACTTTGGTAAAACGCACCCGGTAGACATTCCGCTCTTCCCCCGGTCGATTTTCATAAATCGTATATTGCTCACCCCCCATGGTCGTATCAACTTCGGTATAAAGTACATATCTCTCGTCGGTATCAGGGCCCACCGAATCCACTCCGCTGACCACCGCTTGCTCATCACCTGCCTGCCGCAGTGCTTCAATTTCCTTATCCGTCAAAGAGAGTCGCGCTCCCAAATCGTCACTATCGGCTTCCCGAACGTACGAAGTGGTCAGAGATAAATTTCCATTCAGCAAACTGTCTTCGTGTGCCTCGGCGGCCATCAGGCTTCGGTTGTAATCCCGATTGATATATTGAAAGTCCACCACAATACGGGTCTCATCCGTAATCACCTGGTTATTGGTAAAGTGCAGCTCCCCCAATCCATAATCGATCGTATAAGCATTTTGCTCTCCGCGATGAACTCGCTCCCCGTTGATATAAACCTGTTCCGACCCTGCCAAAACCGTAATAAACTGTTCCCCCTGCTCACCGGTCAGCCGATAAGGCCCCTGCACTCCGTCTTGTCCCTCAAACTGCATAGTCCGGAACTTGCCCCGCGCCACCGACAACGCCCCCTTTACTTCACCATACCCGGTTTTCACCTGTCCGGCCGCTCCCTGCAGCCGACGTGTAAACCGGGCAAATTCGCTTCGATCAAGACTGATATCCACATCTCCCAGGCGTACATCAGTCGTCGGACTTCGCATCTGGATAAAGACCTTATCAAATTCACGCAGATTCTGCGTACTTCCGTCCGGCTGAATCGGAGTACTCTGATCGGTTAAATTCGCAATAATTTCCACCTTATCGGTCAACTGTCCCTGCATATCAAATTGGAGCCCGCTTTCGAGCGACAAATCCTTATTGGATCCCACGGTAAAACCCCGGGTGAGGCTTCCGCTTTTACTCAGATCCACATCTCCAAACAGATCCTGTTCCGTCAAGCCCGTACGTCGAACTTGCTGACCCGCCGGTTCATCCTCCTTGCGGTTATAAGCGGTATCCGCCGGCACCAGCTCGCGCCGTGCATAGGTTCTTTTAAGGGAATACGGTATGATTCGATAAGCGATGGCTACATCCTGCAGCAAAGAGTCGGGACTACCCCGAACCGGTTGCCAGCTCCAACGATGAGTTTTCGGATTATAATTCCACCGGGACGAAGGAATCGTATCGCGTCCAGCCGTCACCCGAATGGAGGAAGGAATCGTCCAGCTATCCAATTGATAGCTCGTATCCGCGTAGACCCGGCTGAGCTTTTTCTTGAGGAGAACATCCCCGGATTGCTGGGCCCATGAGGAAAGCGAGCTGAATCCCAGTATGCCCAGCAACAGCAAAACAAATACCGTCTTCGGGAAATTACCCGCTGCCTTACTTCCCACCCCCAGTCGGACGTTGGATGTTGGCCGATAAAAAATTCGATAATCCGAAAAGCTGAAATGCATGCTTAAAGATTTATAATGGATCAACATTCCGCAGAGGGAATCCGTCTTTTAAAAGTAGCTTTTCAGAATAGCATCGCGGCTTTTACGGGCAATTAAAAATTCAGGAGCGGGTTAATGTAATTTATGATTAATAATTTATGATTTATGATTTTGGGCGCCATTGCCGATAATATCATAATTGAGCGGCAGCAGCGGAAAATACAATAGGAACTGTATTACATTCTGATCTCTATAATGCCGGTGCCGGCAAATCTTGTTACAGAAGGCATCCTACACCCTAATTATTAATCATAAATCATTAATCATAAATTACATTTACCCGCATTGCATCGAGCTGTTGAATAAAAATCAGGATACACAGTTTTACACTATTAATCAACGGCGGCTGGCGAGGGCCTGGTAGTCGGCGAAACCGCGCTTTAGAAAATTGACGAAGGTTTCGGTTTTGGTATAGCCCGAATGCTGCTCGAGGACTTTTCCTGATCGGGGATTCAATATCACGTAGGTAGGCAGGGCGACCGTTCCCGTCATCTTGAACTGCAGCTGCTGATTTTTGGGACCGACATCGGCCGCATCGGTGTATAGTCGGACTTTGACCATTTTCTCAAATTGCTCTTGCACTTCCTGTTTGGGAAACACATTCGCTTCCATGGCGCGACAGTTGGTGCAAGTGTATCCCGTGAAGTCAATAAAAACCGGTTTGGATGTTTGACGAGCCTCGACCAGGGAGGCTTCGTAGTCGCTCGACCATCCTTCTTCATGACTCGATCCGGATTCACTCCCCCTCATTGACAATGACTGCACTACTCCCACGTCGTTGGCCTGTTTGGGGGGCAGCCAGGCATCCCACATACCCAGTGAAGACCCCAGCAACCCGGGAACCAGGTAAATGCTAAACGCCAACAAGGGGATGGCAATAAGCACGCGTACGGGACTGACCGACGCTTTCCGCGTATCCTTTCCTATTCCCAGGTATCCGAGCAAATACAGGCCGGCCAGGGCAAATATCACGATCCACGCGGCGATCGTCAGCGGTCGGGTGATAAGTCCCCACTCCCAGACCAAATCGGCATTCGACAGAAACTTAAAGGCCGCTGCCAGCTCGATAAAGCCTAGCAAAACCTTAACTACGTTCATCCATGATCCGCTATCCGGCATGGACTCCAACCAGTTCGGGAACATCGCAAAAAGGATGAACGGCGTCGAAAAAGCCGCTGAGAAAGCCACCATCCCCACGATCGGGTAGAACCACTCCCCGCCGGTAGTAGCCGCCAGTACCCCGCCTACAAAAGGCGCAGTGCATGAAAATGAAACGGCACTGATAGTCAACCCCATAAACAACACTCCGGCAAAACCGGACGACTCGTTACTTTTCCGGTTGAGCCAATTGGTAAACTGATGGGGCAACCGGAGCTCAAACATACCGAGCAGGCTGACAGCAAAAACGATAAGAACGACACCGATGAACAGATTGACCCAGGGATTGGCAGCAAACTGGTTGGCGCCGGAAGCCCCGATGAGTGCAGCCAGCAGGACGCCCAGAATCGTAAAGGTGGCTACAATCGCCAGACCAAATATCAATGCCTGGCTCAGGGCTTTTTTGCCAGACCCGTGCGACTGCTTGGTAAAAAACGATACGGTCAACGGCACCATGGGAAATACGCACGGAGTTAAAAGCGCGGCAAAACCTGCGGTCAGCGCAATCCACAAAAATGATAGCATCCCCCTGGATGCATAATTATTCGATACGCCCCTGATCGTGCCACTTTGAGTATCCGCGGTGCCGACAGATTTTTCACCGGTTTCTGCCTTTGAAGACGGGTTGCCAGAACCTGTCGATGGGTTATCTTTGATTTCTGCGCCCGAGGAACCGGCAGCGCTCGTTTCACCGGAGGAATCTGCTGCGGTAGGGGAATCACTCGCAGAACCGCCTATCAGCTGTACTTTCTGCTTTAAATGCTTGGTTTTGGGAGGCAGGCAAACCTTGTCATCACAGACCTGGTATTCCACGGCAAGGTCAACCAGTAATTCGCCAGATGAGCCATCTCCACGATAAATAAGCGGAATAGTGAAAGTCGCCCGGTCGGAATGCCATCCGAGCTCCGTCTCAAAATTCGGATCATAAGCACGCGTCGGTTCCGATTCGGTTACGGTCCCGTCAATACTGAGTCCCTCGGCAGCTGCCGTAAACTTGGTGGGAAAAGGCCCTTGATCGGGTCCAATGTCGATGGAATAGAGATGCCAATTACCCTCTATATCGGCTCGTACACGTACCTCGAATGACTCCCCGACGGTAACCTGGTCCGGCATCTTCTCTATGGAAAAAGAAACCGGATCCATCATCCCCTGAGCATGGGATGAGAGGGGAGTTGCAAATAAAACCAGCAGGCTCGTCAGCCAAAGTAATCTCCTCAGCGCCATAAATAATGTTTTACTTATTTTAAGTTTGGCGCCGCAAATCCCGGGTTGAACGGATTAATCTCCTTTAACTACCCAGATCTTAATGGTCGGCTTAATCTCTCCGAGCAGATCCACGGTCGCCGTGTATTCTCCAAGTTCATTAACGTCCTGGTCGACGGTAATCTTGCGTTTGTCTATATTAAATCCGCGTTCTTCGAGTGCATCGGCGATATCCTGGTTGGTCACCGTCCCGAAGATTTTGCCTTCTTCGCCCGTTTTGACCGGGAGTGTAATGGAGATTTTTTCAAGCTCGTTAGCCAAATTCTTGGCCTTCTCGACCGTCAATTCGGCACGGCGTTCGGCCTGACGCTTGGCTTCTTCAATTTCCTTGAGCCTGCCCTCTGTTGCGAGTCGTGCCAGGCCTTGCGGAATGAGATAGTTGCGGCCGTAGCCATCTTTAACATCGACCACCTCACCGGCCGATCCCAGTTTTTCTACATCTTCTTGTAAAATGAGTTTCATAAAATGGTTATGCGTTTTTTCGTTTATTTGCTGAATGTGATTTTAAGGCTCCAAGCTCCATGCTCCATGCTCCACGCGTATTCGAGCAGGAAGTGAATGTAGTGTATATACAGAATCAGATTACGAGCTCGAATACGCGTGGAGCATGGGGCCTGGAGCTTGGAGCGATAAATAAATCGTCTTGGACGATTTATTTATCTCATATTCTCCTCTACATAAGGCAGCATGCCCATATAACGAGCGCGTTTAATTGCTTTCGACAGCTGTCGTTGATACTTGGCGCTGGTACCCGTTACTCGACGGGGCAAAATTTTGCCCTGATCATTCATAAAACGCTTCAGGAGTTCGGTATCTTTATAGTCGATGTACTCGATACCCGCTTTGGTGAATTTACACTCTTTCTGGCGTAAATGACCTTTTTTTGGATGAGATGGATTCTTAATCATAGCAGTTAATCTGGTTTAATATTGAAAATATAAAAGGTTGTGGATGTTCGAAGAGTTGGATTCATACATAGCCGTTGACCTCCTGGAATGTGGCTCGCAGGTCATTTAAACCGGCATCGGGGTCAAGATTCCTCTTCTTCTCCCTCTTCCTCTTCTTCATCGATAAATACGCGCGGCACATCGCCTTTTTTCTGCAGCTGCCGGTGACGTTTCATCTTGGCATCGTATTGCAGGCAGATAAAGCGCATGAGCCGATCCTCGAGATTCAGCTTACGCTGAAATTCCTCGACGAAATCGGGGGCGGAGGTGAAATACATATTCACATAGTAGCCGTTGCTGCGCTTTTTCATTTCAAATGCGAATTTCTGCATCCCCCAATCGTCGACTTCGTCCAGCTCGGCATGATCGTCATCCTTGACCAGATTGGTAAATTTATTTTTGATCTCTTCAAACTCATCTTCTCCCTGAACGGGATCGATGATGTAGGTAACTTCGTAGTAGTTCGTTTTAGTACTCATATATATTTTTTTAAATGGACCTGTGGATGTTTTCGCGTCAGAAAACAGTCATTCCAACCCAAATGAAAACGGGTCTGAACGACAGGCTAGCAAAGATATGGGTTTTAGATTCTAATTACAAGTGGCATCCCTCGCCTCGCGAGGTGATTTTTGATTTATGATTTATAATTAATGATTTATGATTATTTGCGAACTGCCTTTTTTTAAACTTTAGCACTAGATCGACTGGTTATAAGGAGTTCAAGGTTAAACATAAAGTTTACTAAAGCGAAACAAGCAATAAACCAAAATCATAAATCATTAATTATAAATCATAAATCAAAAACCCCTAATTGCCGAGCAAAGCGAGGCTGCCTGAAGAGTAAAAACCATTGAGCAGGTCGGTAACTCCACCGGGGGCTATGCCGAAGTAGATCGTGAGGGCGGCTAAAATGACAAGAGAGGCCGTAATCAGGAAACCGGGCTTGCGGAGAGCAGCAGGTTCATCACTTTCGCGCATGTACAGGTAAACCATCACGCGCAGATAATAATAGACACTCGCGGCACTGGCGAGGACCCCCACAATGGCCAGTCCAACAAGATCTGCGTTAATCGCCGCTGCAAACACCTGGTATTTGCCGATAAAACCTACAAACGGCGGAATTCCGGCCAGCGAGAATAAAAAGATCGAAAGCATCACGCCGAATATCGGCCGCTCGAATCCAAGGCCGGCATAATTTTCAATTTCGTTGTATTGAAATCCGTGCTGCATCTCATAATAGGCGACCACGCCGAACGCTCCCACGTTCATCAGGGTATAGGCCAACAGGTAGTACATCACGGCACTGTATCCCTCGGGCGTGCCGGCGGCCAACCCGACCATCAAGTACCCGGCGTGGGCAATACTGGAGTATGCCAGCATCCGTTTGACGTTGTCCTGCACGAGGGCAACCAGGTTACCGAGTATCATCGTTAAAATGGCGATGACGCGGATTACTTCAGACCACTGCGGGATGGTCTCCTGCGGAAAAACGCGGGATAATACAAAGATCAGGGCCACAAACGTAGCGGACTTGGAAGCAGTCGCAAAATAGGCCGTAATCGTCGTCGGCGTCCCCTGGTACACGTCGGGGGTCCACATGTGAAAAGGAACGGCCGATATTTTGAAAAAGAATCCTACCAGCAACAGACCGGCTCCCGCCCAGAACAGAACGCCTCCGTCGGTCTGTTGACCAATTTCAACGAGGTTCGTGGTTCCGGCCGCCCCGTACAACAAGGCCATCCCATACAACAAAAAACCGGTGGAAAAAGCGCCCAGCAGGAAATACTTGAGAGAGGCTTCAGAACCAACTTTTTCCTCCCGGATCAATCCGGCCAGCACGTAAAGTGATAGCGACATCGTTTCCAAGCCGATAAAAATCATAACCAGGTCATTGGCCGAAGCCAGCGATAACATGCCGACGGTGGCAAATAGAACCAGCGAATACACTTCCCCGAAGTCGTGCTCGATCTCTTCGAGGTATTCTCGCGACACAAACAGGCAAAACAGGGTTGCGAAAAGAATCACCACCTGTCCGAAAGCGGCATACCCCCCGTAAGAGGCCATTTCGGAGAAAACCGTCCCCCCCGGTTCAAATAAATCCTGTATGGACAATCCGAGTGCCGCCGCCAGTGAAATAATGGTAGTCCAGTAGATACTGGCAGAACCCCTGGATTTCTCTTGAAAACTAACGATCAGCAGGGTAATTAGACCGCCAACCGCGACGACTACGCTGGGAATGAAATTATATAGATCTTGAAGGTAATTCATTAAGTTAAACTGTTATACAGAGTGTCAAGTTTCTGTGCCAAATTCACGTCCTTCTCCGTCACTTTGCTGCCGGCATCATGCGTTGTCAATGCGATATCTACAGAGTTATACACATTGAATATCTCGGGATGGTGCATGGCCTCTTCCGCTTCGAACGAAAGGCGCATGATAAAGGTAACCGCTTGCCGGAAATCATCAAACTTAAACTGTTTCTTCAATTTATCCTCTTCGGTTTTCCATCCGTCCAATTGCTGTAGAGCTTCGTCAAGTTCCTGTTCGCTCAATGGTTCAGCCATAATAGATCACCTGGTTGATTTATTTGTCGTTTGTGAACGTGTAACCGCAGCCGGATGCTGCAAGAGGCTGCGGGCCTCATCCCAACCCGGTTGATTTAAAACTTTTTCATTTTGGGCCATCTGCTTCTTCACATCATACAGGCTGTGCGCCCATCCGGGTAATTTTTCCTGTCGCGCCTGCCGGATTACCGCGGCCCGTTTTTCGGTTGACGTCTGAATTAACTGATTCACCTGCTTTTCGGAGTACTGCGTGAAGTCAACCGGTCGAATACCGATCCAAACCATGAAGATAACCAGGGGAATCAATAATCCGACTTCCCTCGCATTCAAATCATTCAATTTCTTGTTGACTTCATGCTTAATCGGGCCGAACATAACACGCTGATACATCCATAACATGTAAACCGCCGCCAGGATTACGCCCGAAGCTCCCAGAATGACAAAAACCTCGGTGTTAAACATATCCGAATAGAAGGTTCCGTTCAAAATCAGGAATTCACCGATAAATCCGTTGAGACCGGGCAAGCCAATCGAAGCAAGGGTGGAAATCATGAAGAAGGTCGCAAAAACCGGCATTACCTTCGATATCCCGCCAAAATCCTCGATCATTCGTGTGTGCCGGCGATCGTATATCATCCCTACAATCAAAAAGAGAGCGCCGGTCGAAAGCCCGTGATTCACCATCTGAAGCAGGGCTCCCTGTATCGATATACTGGTAAAGGCAAACAAGCCGAGTACGACAAATCCGAGGTGGCTGACGGACGAATAGGCGACCAGTTTCTTCACGTCTTTTTGCACCATGGCAACCAGCGCGCCATAGATTATACCGATCACCGCCAATGTGGCCATCAAAGGCGCAAACTCCAGGAAGGCGTTGGGAAACAACGGCAAACAGACGCGCAAGAGTCCGTACGTTCCCATTTTCAACAAGATAGAGGCAAGCACGACCGACCCGGCCGTCGGTGCTTCGGTGTGCGCCCAGGGCAGCCAGGTATGAAAAGGAAACAGCGGGACCTTGATGCTGAAGGCGAGGGCGAATGATAAAAACAGGTAGGTTTGCTCAACCAGTCCAATCTGATAGGCGCCGCTCGAAAGGAACCGCCAATCGCTCGTGAACGAATAACCCTCTATTGCAGCACCCGCATCGTAGCCCAGGTAGATCAACCCAACCAGCATGATGAGGGATCCAACCAGGGTATAGACAAAAAACTTGACCGTGGCATGGATGCGATCCTTGCCGCCCCAGATACCGATCAGGAAGTACATCGGAATCAGGGAAAGTTCAAAGAAAATGTAAAAGATAATCAGATCCAGCGAGGCAAACACCCCGAGCGAGGCCGTTTGCAGCAGTAATAACATAGCATAATAACCGGGCAAATACTTGCTGATGGAATCCCAGGATGAGAGTACGACAATGGGTCCCAGCAGGGTAGTCAGCATAAACAACAGCAGACTCAGCCCGTCAAGTCCCACCAGGTACTTCACATCCAGTCCTTCAAGCACCGGAGCTCCTTCGGTCAGGTAATGGATACTGTTGGCAGCTGCGGGATCAAAATTGAGGATCAGTGGCAGCGACAGCAAAAAAGTGGCCGTCGTAAACAGCAGACTCACTCCTTTCACCGCCGTCTCATTGTTCCGGAACAACAGAATTCCGGCAATACCCAGCAGCGGCAAATAAATACAAATATTTAACAGCGTATCCATAATCGTCAGTTAGATCAATTAATACTTTAAAGCCTTGTTTTCTGTCAATTAAATCTTATCCGGCGTTCATTGAAAACCGGGCGGCGGTTCCTTGCTCGTATACTTTTCCTTGGTTACAGATATTGAGTAGGTAAAAGCCTTACATATATAATCATCATTATTACAGCTCTATACCCGGAAAATTATTATGCTTCGGAACCGCCGCCCGGTTTTCAATGAACGCTTTCACTTATATCATCAGCAAGCTCAATACAATGATCACGCCCACCACCAGGGCCAACGCATAGTTGGAGGTCACCCCGGTCTGCAGATATCGGAACAAACTGCCGAACAAACGGGTAATGCCACCAACAGCATTCACGGTGCCATCCAACACCTTCATATCGAAGGTCGCAAGTACCCGATCTGAAAAACGAACCAGGGGACGACTGATGTACCCTTCATATATCTCATCCAAATTATATTTCTCGGACCAGATCTCGTACATGACCCCGAAGCGTTCGGCCAGGCTCTCGTCGGAGGCTTCTCCGCGATCTTTGTTGAAGAGTTTGTATCCCAGTATCATACCCCCTACTGCCACTCCAATCGAAATGGCCATCAACAGCCATTCGGTGGCATGCGAAAGAACGATTTTATGTCCGGCCGTCACCGTATGCAGCCAATCATGCAGCAGGTTGATATGGGCTGCTTCATGCGTAAAGGTCGATGCAATAAAATTGGGTACTCCGATGAAACCGCCCACCAGGGCTGCAACAGCCAGCACCCAGAGCGGAATCGTCATGCTCGAGGGACTCTCATGCAGATATTGTTCAGAACCTTTGGCTTCATCGAATACCTGGGGCAGTTTGAATGAGCCGTGGAACGTGCGAAGGGTTAGCCGGAACATGTACAGGGCCGTCAGCAGCGCCGTCACCATCCCGATCACCCACAACGCCATGTACAACGCACCAGCATGCTCGCCGAGACCGGAATTAAAGGCCATCACCAGAATTTCATCCTTGGAGAAGAAACCGGCAAGCGGCGGAATTCCGGCAATTGCCAGGGTCGATATCATAAAAGTCTTGTAGGTAGACGGCATATACTTTCGAAGTCCCCCCATATACCGCATATCCTGTGGATCGAAATGTACATCCTTGCCCTCTTCATGGAGTTCGTGCTCGGCATGCTCCATCGTGTGAATCACCGATCCGGATCCCAGGAAGAGACAGGCTTTGAAGAAAGCATGCGTAACGACATGAAACATCGCCGCCGTAAACCCGCCGGCCCCGAGTGCCAGGAACATATATCCCAGCTGAGAGACGGTCGAATAAGCAAGTACCCGCTTGATATCATATTGCGTCAAGGCAATGGTCGCCGCCATAATTGCGGTCAATGCTCCCACCGCCGCTATCACGATCATGACTTCGGGGACTTGCACGTAGAAGGCCGACATGCGGGAGATCAAATAAATACCCGAGGTAACCATGGTCGCCGCGTGAATAAGAGCGGACACGGGAGTCGGTCCCGCCATCGCGTCGGGCAGCCATACAAACAAGGGAATCTGGGCACTTTTACCGGTCGCGCCCACAAAGAACAGCAGTCCGACCGCCACCTTCACCTCGTGCGGCATCGCTTCGAGCGACTGCAACACTTCCGTAATATTAAGGGTGCCGGTGTACTTGAAAATCAGGAAGAGGCCAATCAGGAAAGCGAAATCACCGATACGATTATATATAAAAGCTTTTTTCGCCGCACTGGAATTGGCCATTTCCTCATACCAAAATCCGATGAGCAGGTAGGAACAGAGACCAACGCCTTCCCAGCCGAGGAAAAGCAGCAGGAGGTTATCCGCCAGCACCAGATTCAACATGGCGAATATGAATAGGTTCAGATAAGCAAAAAATTTCCAGAAGCCCGGATCATGCTTCATGTACCCGATCGAGTACATATGAATAAAGGCACCGACGCCCGTAACAACCATGGTCATCAGAATGGAAAGCTGGTCGACCTGGTAGGCGATATCGACACCGAATGACCCGACGCTGATCCAATTGAACAGGTGCACAAATACCGGTTCCGAGCCGGAAGTCATGTTGAAGAACAACAACAGCGACAGACCGAAGGGGATAAATACGGCCAGGTTGGAGACGAGACCTATAAACCCTTTCTTCTCTCTAAAAGACCGGGAACTCAACCCCATGATTCCGTTCAGCAGAAAACCTGCCAACGGCAGCGTAATAATTAAAACCACAAAGATATCGGTGGAAGCCATCTATCTTAATTCTTGGATTTAATATCTGGTAATTTCGCTCACAATGTAGTCAATATTATGACTTCTAAAAAGGGTCTATTCCAATTTTTCTGCCTCATAATATAATAGATATCATACTCCTATCGAAAAGAGAATATGATTGGTTTCGCACATGCTCGAATTAAAATGTTCGAAGCCGCGGAAAAGCGGGCGGGCGCTTCCTTGTTCGGAAACTTTTCTTCGTTTTACCTCTTTTATGGCGCGTTCAGTCAAATTTTTTGTTTTTATTTATTACAGCTTTTTATCCAGAAAATTTTAATACTTCGGAACCGCCCGCCCGCTTTCCATGACACCGTTCCTTTTAAAAAATCAAACTTGCGGGTTGAAACATTCTTTTTTTATCATAGTTTACGTTATTAATTCATAACAGAATCACGAGACGCATTAAATATTGACAGCAGATAGTAAACCGGATGAGTTGACCACAAATAATCAAGCATCCGAAAATTAAACTCACGAGCCTGTTTTTTGCGAAAGCTCAAGCATTTTCCTTGAATTCCGATGGCATGATGAAACGAACTTAAGCCATGTGTAACCTTCTTGCCGATATTCAATCCGGGCTTGTAAACTGAATATTATTTATGAGTGACAATTTTGATTTCAAAGGGCTGGCCGTTAGCAATTATATCGTTTCGCCCTTGATCTTGATGGGCTTTTGGCTGATCATGAGCGGCAAGTTTGACTTAATACACATCCTGATGGGGGTGCTGTGCGTCGGATTTGTACTGGCCTTGAATATCCCCCTGCGCAGGTATCGCTATTTTGACGATGATGCCGACGTAATTCATGATCTTCGGTTGGGGCGGGTGGTCCTTTATGTTCTTTGGCTGATCTATCAAATTATTTTATCCGGCATTCAGGTCGCACGATTAATTTTATCCCCCTCACTGCCTGTCGCACCGCGTGTTATACGTTTTACCGTCGACCTGCCCAATGCACAGGCCAAGATGATCCTCGGCAACTCGATAACGCTCACTCCCGGTACATTGACGGTGGATATCAATGGGGATGAATTTATTGTCCATGCCATTGTCCCCGAAGCGCTCGACAGCCTGATTTCTGATGCTATGCCCCGACAAGTATTGAAGCTTTTTTCACGCGAGGCACACCCGGTTATGCAGGAGCATGAAATTTTAACGGATCCCAATCAACTTTAATGAGTGTATTTTTCCTCTATACCGCTATTGGATTGACGGTGATTATCGCCATCCCGGCCTACCGGGTGGTCAAAGGTCCGACGATCTTCGACCGTTTGGTCGGCACGAACGCCATTGCCACGAAAACGATTGTTTTGATTTTATTGATTGGATACCTTTACGGTCGTGTTGACATGTTCATAGACATTACCCTGGCCTATGCGGTGCTGGGATTCATCGGTTCGCTCGCTATCGCCAAATATTTTGCTATAAAGGAGAAAAATGATGAATGACTGGCAAATAATCGGATCTGTTGTTTTTATAATAGCCGGTCTGTTCTTTCTGCTGATCGGCAGCGTGGGACTGGTGCGGCTGCCGGACTTTTATTCCCGCACCCACGCGGTCAGTAAAAGCGATACCCTGGGACTGCTTTTAGTCATCATGGGACTCACCATTTATGAAGGATGGAACCTCAATACGGCGAAGTTTTTTCTGATCTCCGTATTTATAGCCCTGGCCAATCCGATCGGCGCTCATGCCCTGGCTCGAGCTGCAAATTTACGAGGTATTAAACCGCTTCTGAAAGATAGTGAACGTGAAAAATCCTGATCTATGCTCTGGTCGCTCGAAATCATACTTTTTATTTTTCTACTGGCCACGGCTATTATCGCCCTGGAGGCAGATCAACTGCTGGTGGCGGTAGTAGTATTATCGGTCTTCAGTTTCCTGATGGCCCTGCTTTTCACCACGATGGGAGCGGTTGATGTTGGATTTACGGAAGCGGTCGTCGGAGCCGGCGTAACCGGCATCCTGTTTGTCGTTGCGATCCATCAAACCCAAAACGAGACCCGAGATTGAATAAAGTTATCAACTTGCTATTGATTATCGGCTTTACCGGCGTGCTTTTATACGCGTCGATGGATCTGCCCTATCGCGGCAGCCCGGACAATCCTATGAATCAGCCGGAAAGCATGACGGGCACGACCGTGGCCGGACATTATTACGTAGAAAAAGCATATAAAGACGCCCATACCCCCAACATGGTTACCGTGGTACTGGGCGATTACCGGAGCATGGATACGCTCGGGGAGCAAACCGTGATATTCGCGGCAGGCATTATCGGATTTTTGATACTGCGACGACGAAAGAAAAATAAAGAAGACTCATGACCCGACCCGTTGACAGCCCCATTGTAGTTTACGGCTCTCGCCTGTTGAGCCCCTATATCATGCTGTTCGGACTGTATGTTATCTTTCACGGCCATTACAGTCCGGGGGGCGGATTTCAGGGCGGCACGCTGCTGGCAGCTTCACTGTTGCTGGTTCGAATTTCAAGCGGAAGCAAGATCGCACAGATACAATTCAGCGACATGTTTACGGCCCCCATGGCGGTTGTGGGCGTACTTATTTACTTTTTTACCGGATTGATCGCTATTCTGGCCGGCGGACAGTATCTGAACTATGAACTGCTTCCGCTGGGCGATATGCACGGGGCCGAATTGCGCTACTGGGGGATATTGTTTGTCGAAGTGGGAATTGGACTCACGGTAATGGGCATTCTTGTATCCCTATATGATAACCTGGTAATCGGAGAGGATAATGACTGACTTTCTACTGGGACATTACGCTTACTGGTTTACCATATTAGTCCTGGCGGTCGGACTGTACGGCATACTGGTTAAACGAAACCTGGTCAAAAAAACGATCGGGCTTTCGATTTTCCAGGCCGGCATCATTCTGTTTTTTGTTGCCATCTCTACCAAGTGGAATGCATCCGTACCTATAAAGGTAAAAGGGAGTCATGTGAGTGAAGCGGCCAATTTTATGAATCCACTGCCGCAAACGCTCATGCTGACCGCCATTGTAGTCGGTGTTGCCACCATCGGGGTGGCCCTTACCCTTTTGATTGCCATTTACAAACGATATGAAACATTGGATGAAGAGGAACTGTTGGAGAAATTTCAATGATAGTATCTGATTTACCCGTACTTATTCCTCTTACTTTTTTAGTGTCCGCACTGGTCGTAACCCTGTTCGGATTTTGGAAAGAACGTTGGGGATATCCCCTGGCCGTGCTGGGCACGCTCCTGGCGGTTTGTTTATCGCTTTACGGCTTTTTCCAGGTCATGGACGGAAGCATGATGCGATACGAGGTCGGTGGATGGGCACCGCCGGTGGGCATCGAATTTGTCTATGATACGCTCTCCGCCTTTATCGTGCTGGTTATCAATTCAGTGGCCTTAATAGCCCTGATTCACTCCCGGGTAGTAGGCAAAACCGAATTTCCCGGCAAGCGCGGCGGGTACTATGCGGTCGCCATGCTCCTGATGTTCGGGTTTAACGGCATGGTCATTACGGGCGACCTGTTTAACCTCTATGTTTTCCTGGAGATATCCTCCCTATCCAGTTACGCGCTTATCGCCATCGGCGATAAAAAAGCGCCGTTCGCAGCGTTTCGATATTTGCTGATCGGGACCGTGGGCGGCTCCCTCTACCTGTTGGGCATCGGCTTCCTCTATGTGGTGACCGGCACACTCAACATTATCGACATGAGTGCGATGCTCCCCCAGGTAATCGATAATTCTGCAGTAATCGGCGGACTTATTCTGATGGTACTGGGTATCGGCATTAAGGCTGCCCTGTTCCCGCTGCACGGTTGGTTGCCCGATTCCTATACCCACGCCTCCTCCACTTCCTCGGCTCTGATTGCCCCGATCGGCACCAAGGTGGCCGCCTACGTGGTGCTGCGCATTATGCTTTACTTGTTTGGCGATCAACTGGTTGATATTGGACTGCCTGTCACATCTATTGTCGGCGCCCTGGCCGCCCTCGGAATCCTTTATGGTTCCATTATGGCAATGGCCCAGAGCGAACTCAAAAAAATGCTGGCCTACAGCAGTGTCTCGCAGATTGGATACGTGATTATGGGCATCAGTCTCTCGAATCCCTTTGGCTTCATCGGGGCGGTACTGCATATCCTCAATCATGCCCTGATGAAGGGAACCTTGTTCCTGGTGGCCGGCAACCTGCGGGAACGCGAGGGACATACGAATATCCTGAAATTTGACGAAAGCTACCGCAAGAAATATCCATGGACGATGGCCGCTTTCACGACCGCGGCCCTATCGATGGTGGGCATTCCTCCGATGGCCGGCTTTTTCAGCAAGTGGTACCTGGCCCTGGGCACCATCCAGAACAGCAACTGGCTGCTGCTTGCCGTGATACTGATCAGTTCTCTTCTCAACGCTGTTTACTTTTTCCGCGTACTGGAGAAGGTATATATGCGAAGCAGCGCATCCGAAAGTACGTCCGATACCGAACGCCAGGAAGTAGTGCCTTCCATGCTGTGGACCACTACCATAGCGGCGGCGGCCTTAATCATCGTTGGGCTCTTTAATGCATCGATTGTAGCCGTAATTCAACACATGATTCCAGCTGGACTTTAACATGAACGACCTATTGTAATTATGAATCTCACGCTTGTCCCTATACTGGCCGTACTGGTTTCACTGGTCGCCGTGCCGTTAATACTGCTTTCGGCTCGCAAGCCCAACCTGCGTGAATTCTGGACCATCGCGGCGGCCGTCGTCAAATTCGGTCTCGTTCTGACGCTGATCCCCACTGCACTTGAGGGAGAATCGATTCGGTATGTCCTCTGGGAAATAGCCCCCGACCTACCCCTGGCCCTCAATGCCGATCCGCTGGGCATCTTTTTTGCCGTCATTGCCTCCGGGCTCTGGCTGCTAACCTCCTTTTACTCGATCGGCTACATGCGCGGACACGGGGAAGTGAAGCAAACACGCTACTTCGCCAGTTTTGCCATTTGTCTTTCGTCGACCATCGGCGTCGCTTTTTCGGCCAATTTATTGACCTTTATTCTCTTTTATGAAATGCTGACAATAGCGACCTACCCGCTGGTTATTCACTCCGAGACCGATAAGGCAATTGCAGCCGGACGCAAATATTTGACCTATACTCTTACCGCCGGACTGCTGCTGATCGCCGCGGCCGGTATTACGTATTCACTGGCCGGCACGTTAACCTTCCAGGCCGGCGGACTTATTCCGGAAGGGGTCATGGATCAATCAACGGCCATCATTCTGTTTCTGTTGTTTCTCGGAGGGGTAGGGGTTAAAGCCGGCCTGATACCGATACACAGCTGGCTTCCCTCGGCCATGGCCGCCCCCACCCCGGTAAGTGCGCTGCTGCACGCCGTTGCCGTCGTTAAGTCCGGCGTGTTTGGCGTTATCCGGGTCGTAGGTTTTGTTTTCGGTCCGTCGATGATGATGGATTTTGGGCTTGATCAGATCCTCATTGTTGCCGCCGGAGCGACCATCATACTCGCATCGCTGCTCGCATTTAAACAAGACAATTTAAAACTCCGACTGGCGTATTCGACCGTTGGACATCTATCCTATATCGTTCTTGGCGCCGCCCTGTTGACCCCGATCGGATTTACCGGCAGCATCTTGCACATATCGGCTCATGCCACCATGAAAATTACGCTGTTTTTCTGTGCCGGAGCTATCGCGGTGAATTTGCACAAGAAGAATATCAGCCAGCTCGACGGCATTGCAAGCGTGATGCCCTGGACGATGGCGGCATTTACGATAGGGTCGCTTGGCTTAGCCGGTTTTCCGCCGGTTAACGGGTTTGTCAGCAAGTGGTATTTAGCTTACGGCTCCCTGCAGGGAGATATGCTGATCCCCGTATTGGTGCTGGTTTTCAGCGGTTTGTTAAACGTGGGATATTTCTTTCCCATCATAAAACGAGCCTACTTTCATGAAGGCGGATCCGAGCTGGACAACCACAGTGAAGCCAGTCCCTTTATGGTGGTTCCATTGACGATCACTGCTGTTGCATCGATTATCTTCGGAATTGCCCCGAATCTGTTTTTGCACCTTTTTGACATGGCCTCAACCGCCGCAACCAGTTTATTCTAAAAAGTTCTCCATGATATGAAACGTTGGCACTGGATAGCACTTGGCATTTTGACTCTTATCAGCCTGATTGCCGAATTCACGATCGTGGAGCACGGCAAGCACTGGTGGAGTCACGTCCCCGCTTTTTACATCCTGTGGGGATTCATTGGATGCGTAGCGATCATCTATATCTCTAAATGGTTCGGTAAATTCATAGTTCAAAGAGACGAAGATTATTATGACAAGTAACCTTTTGATGATACCGGGCATTATCGTATTACTGGGAGCAGTAGTGCTGCCCCTGTTTCCCCGACGACTGCGGTCGGCTGCCTTTATTTTGTTTCCACTGGCGGCCCTGACGGTGCTGTGGACGCTTCCGGCGGGTGATCATGTACAGATGAGTTTTGCCTCTTATGAACTCCATCCCCTGAAGGTCGATGCCCTGAGCCGGATCTTCGGTGCCATTTTTGCGATGATTGCCGTAATAGGCGGAGTATTTGCGTATCACATGAAGGAACTGGGTCAGCAGTCGGCCGCCCTCGCCTATGCTGCGGGAGCGATCGGGGTCACCTTTGCGGGCGATTTCTTTACCCTCTATATCTTCTGGGAGATTATGGCCTTCTCCTCGCTCTACCTGATATGGGCCCGGCGCACCGACTATTCCCGGGAAGCGGGTATGCGCTACATTCTGGTACATTTTTTCGGCGGCGGATTGCTTTTCGCCGGCATCCTGCTGCACCTGTCCAACGGCGGCGGATTGATGATTCATGCCATGAACGAAGTCTTTACCACCTCCAACGTATTGATGCTTTTGGGCTTTTCGCTTAACTCCGCCATCCCCCCGCTGCACGCCTGGCTTGCCGATGCCTATCCCAAAGCTACGGTAACCGGTGCCGTCTTTATGAGCGCCTTTACGACCAAATCGGCCGTCTACATCCTGATGCGCGTGTTTCCCGGCTGGGACATTTTGATCTGGTTCGGGGTTATGATGGCCCTGTACGGCGTAGTTTACGCCGTGTTGGCCAATGATATACGAGAGATTCTGGCTTATCATATTATCAGCCAGGTAGGATACATGGTTGCCGGCATAGGCATCGGCACCGAGATGGCCCTGAACGGCGCCACGGCGCACGCATTCAGCCATATTCTCTACAAATCGCTGCTCTTCATGGGCGCCGGGGCCGTGTTGTACAGCACCGGCAAAAGCAAACTTACCGAACTCGGTGGATTCGCCCGCAAGATGCCGTGGGTCGTCGGCCTCTACATGATCGGCGCCTTTTCGATTT
>CAJXOW010000027.1 GCA_913057825.1 uncultured Balneolaceae bacterium
GAAATACTCCTCTTGTTGGAAGATTGAACTTTTCTTCATGCCGTGCAGCAGTTCCAGGGCATAATTAGACCATCGGAGAGCTTTTTTATTGTATACGATGTTCCCCCCAATCAGATCTTTCTCAAATCCCAGTGCGTAGCCTGCAACAATTTTTGTAGCCACTTTCAATACCGCTTCGACCAGGCGAATAAATTCTATCTTATACTGCTTCGGATTCATCGAACGTGCCTTAACCAGCAATTTTGCTCCCACTCTTCGGGCATCGACATAAAAGTCGAGTGACTCGACCGAATCATAGTCAGAATAGCAATAGTCCTCACTGAGCGATTTCCACTCTTCCCCCTCACTATCATCCTCTTCTTCAAAATTTTCGGGCATAAAAAAGTCATCCTGATCGGAGCTCTCCTCCAATCCTCTCCAAAAATCGTCATCTTCTTCATCTTCGTCCCAATCATCGTCTTCTTCAGGAAAATAGGCTTCTTCGAAGATGAGTTCCTCCATTACAAATGTATCCACCACCTCCAATTCTGAATCATAATCCTGCAGCAAAAACAGCCACCGCGGATTGCTTTCTTCTCCGTGAGGAGTGATAAATCGCTTTAAACGTCGACTTTTTTCTTCCAGGTCGTCTATATGAGACTCCCATTTATGTTCATCCCATACCTGGTCATCGAAAGATTCTCGTGCCATAAGTCCCTCTTCCCGGGAAATTTACTTATTTCGCCGAACCGGGAATTTTTTATGTACCGTTATTAATCTAAGTTAGCTACAATCACAAATTAATAAATCTGCACCAAATAACCTATACGTCTTCACAAATTTTAGCGCAGAAAGAGGCGGGCGGGAGCTCTATGCCCGGAAACTTTACTTCATCCTGTCCCGATGAAAGAGATCTTTTATCTATAATCTTTCCAGGACCCCGGTCATTACGTTGGTGACGTGTGGCTCGGCCATCCCGGCAGCTTCCAGAACCTCCTCAATTTTCACCGGGTCCAGGCAATCGGGGAAACACTCGTCCGTAATAACCGATATGCCGAGCACGTCCATCTCCATGTGAACGGCGGCGAGCACTTCGGGCACCGTACTCATGCCGACTACATCAGCTCCGATCATGCGCAGCATGCGATATTCCGCCCGGGTTTCCAGCATAGGACCCGGAAATGCAGCATAAACACCTTTATGCATATGAATTCCCTTATCAAGCGCCACCTGCTCGGCCAACTCGATAAGTCCTTTCGTATAGGGCTCACTCATATCGGGGAACCGGGTTCCCAGTTCATCGTCGTTAGGTCCAATCAAGGGATTATCCCCCATCATATTGATATGATCCCGTATCAGCATAATATCACCGCGCCGGTAGTTGGAGTTCATCCCCCCGCACGCATTACTGATGAACATCGTTTCCGCTCCATTGCTGTACAGGACCCGAAGCGGGAAAACGATCTGATTCATGGTATATCCCTCGTAGTAATGGAAACGACCCTGCATGGCTACTACCTCTTTTCCGGCCAGGCTGCCGAACAACAATTTCCCTTCGTGCTGCTCCACGGTAGATATGGCGAAGTGGGGAATATCCTCATAAGGAATTTCGGTCCGGATCTCCATTTTATCGGCTATCTTGCCAAGACCGGTCCCAAGGATAATTAAATATTCCGGACGTTGATCCGTGGTTTGCTGGATATACTGCAGGGCTTCATCTCTCTTTTCTCGAAATGTTTCTACACTATCGTACGTCATAAAAGAATGGTTTCAATGCTAGCTAATGGGTCCAAAATAAAAAGTTGCACTTAGTTATATTCATCCCATTTTAAAGCGAATAAACCAGCTTGTTAATCGATTTCATCGATAATATTGTCTACATCCGCATCCTCATCCAGGGGTTGTTTTTTATCTTCCTTGCGTTTTTTATCCTCTTTATTTTCTTCGTAATCCTTTTCACCTGTTTTCTGCGGCTCGGATGAAGAACTCGAATCCAAGACTTCACTTTTATCTTCGCTTTCCCCGTCTGATTGTGATTCCACCGAATCCGCTGCAGCAACATCTTCCATCGTCTCCCGCTCCTGCTGCTGTTCCAGCTGCTTTTGCGCCTCACGCTCTTCCTCTTCCAGTTTCTTGCGGAACTCACTTGGTTTAAGCGACTGAAATTCCTCCTCTTCTTCATCCGGAAGAGCAAAAAGTTCCTCTTCCTCCTCCGTAAAATTATTCAGCGACTGTTGCGCTCGTTCGAAGTATGAACGCAAACTGGCAATGATTTCGTCCCGTCGATCCAGGAGGCGCAGAATGCTTTGTCTTATTTTTTGTCGTTGCTGCTGGGCTTCCCGGATAATGGAATTGGCCTCCATTTCCGCTTTTTCTATCGTATTGCGCGCCTCACTGCGGGCGCCCGACAGTTTGTGTTCGGCCGACTCCTTCGCCGTTTGGAGCGTCTCGTGCAGGGTTTGTTCGACCTGTTGGTATTGTTCCAGTCTTTCCTCGAGACGTTCCACTCTTTGCTCGAGTTCCCGGTTTTGCGTAACCAGCCGTTCATATTCATTGGATACGGTATTTAGAAACGCCTTTACCTGTTCTTCATCATATCCCCGAAAAGACTTATCAAAGGTCTGCTGTTTTATTTCAAGCGCTGTAAGTTTCATAATGCTGCGGTTCTCTTAAAAAGATAACTTGAAAATGCCGGCTGCCATAAAAGAGCGGGTGACTCATGATCCCAAACGAATGGAAGCACTCATTTAATATAACTCATTTTTTGTCGATCAACTTTCACCAGGCAACCATCCAACTTCTCAGCCAACCTGCAATATTCAAAATTTAGATCAGATTCGGAAATACAAACCCATGGACGGTCAACCGTCCATGGGTTTGCTCCACGCTCCAAGCTCCACGGGTATTACAGCTGGTAAAATCAGTTTGAATAGATTCCTGAAAACCTGCAGGGTTACTCGTGGAGCGTGGAGCATCAATCATAATCCCGTTCACCGAAGATAGCGCGTCCAACACGCACCATAGTGGCCCCTTCATCGATAGCCACTTCGAGGTCGTTGGTCATGCCCATCGACAAGTGCTCCAGTTCGACGCTGCCTTTTGAATAGTTGGCATATTTCTCACGCAGTTCGCGCAACAGTCGAAACTCCGGCCGAATTTTATCCTGTTCCTCCGGCTTTACGAATTCCGCCATCCCCATAAGCCCGCGAATGCGGACGTGATCAAGGTCCTGGGCGTACTCGAGGATCGACGGCAATCCCTCCGGGTCACACCCGCTTTTCTGGGATTCCTGGCTGATATTCACCTGGATAAGAGTATTAATAACCCGGTCGATGCGCGAAGCCCGCTTTTCGATTTCTCGCAGCGATTTCTTTTTGGGGATCGACTGGATCCAGTTCACCCGATCAACCATATACTTGATTTTATTGGTCTGCAACGTACCGACCATATGCCATTGAACCTGGTCCAGGTCGGAAAGTTGGTCCATTTTATCCTGGAGTTCCTTTGCCCGATTCTCGCCGAAGTGAATTTGTCCGTATTCAAACGCATCACGGATATCCTCGACCGGCTTCATTTTACTGATAGCCACCAGGGTTATTTCGTCCGGATCTCTTCCGGCACTTCGACAGGCCTTGCGGATACGTTCCTGAACCTGTTCCAATCCTTCCGATATTGTTTTGCTCATTTTCCTCTCACTTCGTTCGAAATTAGGAATTTAAAATTAGATAAAAAATAGGCTTTTATGAAACCGAAATAAATCGTAAGTTTGTCCCGTCCAATAATCCGGTTAATGATAATTTAAACAGAAGGTATTCGGTTGCATAGCACTGTTTCGCCTTCGGAAGTTTCGAGGCTGATTTTTAGTAACGTGCAGCATCAATTCTGCATTGAAAAAGAAGGCGAAAGGTAACGGGATATGAGCACAACCATTCAGCATATCTCGTCTTTCGTCGACCGCTGGGCTCCCGAGCGAACCCAGATGGATTTCGACAATGTAGGAGTGCTGGTGGGTGACCCACAAGCCCGCGTTGACAAAATTATAACTTGCCTGGATGTAACCCCGGATCTCGTTGAAGAAGCGGTCGAATGGGACACCGACCTGATCGTAGCCCACCATCCCCTGATTTTCAACAAGCTTGAGAAGATCACCCCCACCGATGATCACGGACGAATGATCTACCGGCTGATCCAAAACAATATCGGTGTTCTGGCTGCTCATACCAACCTGGATGCTGCCAGAGGGGGAGTTTCGATGGTTCTGGCCGAGGAAATCGGGCTTCAGGATATCAGCTTTCTGGACACCAATTACAAAAATCTGCATAAAATTATCTTCAGTCTACCTGCCAACGCCCGGCAAAATGCACAATCGATCCTGGATGACCATCGGGCTGGCAATACGCGCTTTTTAAATCCGGTCGACGACAGTAAATCATTGCAGGCCGAGTCTCTTGTTGAAGATCATCAAATGGGCTCCCTGATTTCCCGTTTGCAAAGTGAAGCAAATATAGCGGCCGGCTCCATTGAAACTTATCAATGCGAGAATTCGACGGATAACACCGGAATGGGAGCAATTGGGGTTTTTGAGCATCCCTTATCCCAACAAGCTTTTTTAAACCAGGTTGCAGAAAACTTGAATGTGCCGGCCATACGATACTCAGGAGCGGCTGAAAACATCCAAAAAGTTGCCGTATGCGGCGGAGCTGGAGTCTTTTTGACAAGTAAAGCAATTGAAGCCGGTGCCGATGCGTTTATCACCGGTGACATCAAGTATCACAATTATTTTACAGAACAAGAGGATTTCATTTTGGCTGACGTGGGTCATTATGAAAGTGAGATACCTATCGCACGCAAGCTACAGGAAGAACTGTCCAGGTCCTTTGATGACATTGAAGTTACTACGACCAATATTGTAACCAACCCTATGAACGTATTTACTTCAAACAAAGATTCTTAAGCCAACAAAACCAAGCAAACAGCAAACTAATCTTATGGAAGAAGTCCTTCAAAAACTCACCAATTTACAATATATCGACAATCGCCTTGACGAGATTAAACAACTCCAGGGCGACCTACCTGAAGAGATTGAGGATATCGAGACCGATATTTATCGTCACGAGACCCGTATAGAAAAGTTAAAAGAAGAAAAACAAGAGCTACAGGTCGAGGCGGACAATCTCGAAGTCGACATACAAGAGGCTGAGCAGAAGGTCGAAAAATACGAGGATCAGCAGATGTCTGTTCGCAACAATCGCGAATATGACGCGCTGACCAAGGAGATCGAAACCCAGCAGCAAACCATCGAAAACGCAGAGTCACGCCTCGAGGAGATCGAAAAGCGCCAAGCTGTGATCGAAGAGGAACTCGAGCAGGAAGAAGAAGAACTCGATAAAACGCGTAAACTCCACGAGGAGAAACAAGAGGAGCTCGACAACCTCAAGGAAAAGACCCAGGAAGAGGAAGAAGAGCTGCTCAAGAAACGAGAAAAAGTCGAGGAAGAACTCGATGATCGTTACCTGAAGAGTTACAAACGACTCCGCAATGGTTTAAACAATGGTATGGCCGTTGTCGCCATGGAAAAAGGTGCTGCCCAGGGCATGATGCTCCCTCCTCAATCCCAGGTGGAAGTTCGACGGAAGAATAAAATTGTTATTGACGAAAACAGCGGCCGCATTGTAGTTGACCCCTCTTTCTTCGAAGATGCGGAAGAAGAATTAGCATAATTGATGCGGCTGAATCTCGTTATCATAATGCGAGATTGAAAGCGTCGGGCAATCGCTCCTCTCCGTATTGACGGAGGGGTGAGGAAAGTCCGGACACCTGCGGGCAACCGTGCTTCCTAACAGGAAGGCGTTCGTTTCGTAAGGAACGAACGACAACCAGTGCCACAGAAAACAGACCGCTTCCGGCTTATGTTGGGAGTAAGGGTGAAACGGTGAGGTAAAAGCTCACCACTCGCACGGGCGACCGTCGGGGTTACGGCAAACTTCACGGGGTGCAAGATCATGCAGACAGCTCATGCGCCGCTCGCCGCTATGCTGTCGGGTGGATCGCTAGAGCCCCGAAGTAATTCGGGGACCAGATAAATGATTGCCATCCCGGACTTTACGGGACACAGAATCCGGCTTACAGACGCTTTCTCCCTCGCCTTCCTTCCTCGCTTCGCTCGGGGGCTTTTGATTAGTGATTTATGATTAATAATTAATGATTAAACTGCTCTTCCTGACTACAGTTGAGATCCGATTTAGATTCTATTAAAACGACATTGTTACCTCTCACCATCCCAATCATAAATTATTAATTATAAATCACCAATCAGTAATCAGAGATCCACGCTATACCTGCCTTTAATTTTGCGCTCGATTTCTCGTTTGGCGTCTTTTTTGGCGATGTCTTCTCTTTTGTCGTACTTCTTTTTACCTCGTGCAAGAGCGATTTCGACTTTGGCGTAACTTCCACGGAAATAGATCCGTAACGGGATTAGCGTGTAGCCTTTCCGGTTGATCTGTTTATCGATTTGTCGAATTTCACTATTGTGCAACAATAATTTCCGTTCTCGGACGGGCTCGTGATTGGAATGGGTGGCCTTTTCATACGGTTTGATATACATATCCCGCAGCCATACCTCTCCCCGATCCATATAGGCAAAGGCGTCCGTAAAGCTGGCATGGCCATTACGCAGTGACTTGACCTCGGTTCCCTTCAAGACGATGCCCGCCTCGAACTTCTCCTTGATCTCAAAGTCGCGATAGGCGCTTTTGTTTTTCAGTATCGTCTTTATTTTCTGCTCTTTGTCGTTAGACACGTTGCAAACAGATAATTTTGAATTATGAATTTTGGATTGCTGATGTTAATCAGCGGTATTAAAGTCAATTGCCGGCAGCACTTTACCCATTTTTGGGAGTTTTCTCGATATGCAGGCAACCACCATATGGACTGCTGTCCCACCAGGTACTGCAATTTTATTACACGGGGACTTTTTTAGTGCTAAATATGGTGGCTTTGTAAATAATATAAGATTATGCGGCTGCGCGGTTTTGCACCACTGACAAACGTACATAATTCATAATTCAAAATCCAAAATTCAAAATTTTAATACCTGATGCCCAAGGCGTTCAGTTCTTTCTTGATATCTGCGGGAGGAGATTTTTCCGGCATCGTACCGTAAATGCCCATAATTTGTTTAATTTCGGTGAGTGCTTTCTGATTCTCACGATTGATGTGCAGGACCTCGATAAACTGTCTCAATGCATTGGTCATCCGGTCCCTCATTGAACGGTCACCTCCCCGGTACTCAAGAAAAAGTCCATAGTTCAGGTGTGTTTTTTCACGAAGACGCCGGCGTGTGGTATCGGCCATTTGCGTCGCTTCTTCCAATTGTTTCAACGCTTGCTCATACTGATCTTTACTGATAAGCTGATTTATTTCGGCAACACCGCCAAGGGATTGGTCTGCCTGGCTTTGGACCGATGTTTCAGGGGATTCAGCCGACTGGTTCGCATTCTGTTGCTCCGACGAACAACCCATTAACAGCAAAAAACAAATCCCGGTTACAATAGGTAAAGTTCTCATATAAATCATTCCTTCAATTTAATATAAAGTATAAAATTATAACTTCGGCAAACTCTGGAATTATGAATTACTGAGGGAATAAGACGATTTAAAGGGAAGCAGCCTATGCCGACCTTATTATTGATTGCAGGCAACATCATTAAAATGGTGCCGCTCGTACCCGCTAATACCGAGTAGTCACGTCAATAATTCAAAATCCAAAATTCGAAATTCCTGTGTTTGCCGGATCTAAATGAAGTATAGCGGATTCGGACTAATACAGAGGATAAAAATAGCCATGCTGGTCCAACCGAGAATGGTTCGGGTTCGGTCCAGCGGACGTTCAACCAGTGCGGGCGGGTGTTCCAAGCCGATCAGATAGGCCAGGAAAAATGACCAGACGACCCACATGAGCGATCCTGTCGTATCGACTCCTCCGTAAAAGTTGAAAAGCAAAAACGCAGAACCGGCCAGCGATATTGCCGTTGCCGGGGCGATCCACCGATGCTCTTTGTGATAAGCCTTGCGCAGCAGAAAAAAGAGGACCAATCCCCATATCAGCCAGGAAAGCGTGGCGTATGAGTTATCGTATCCCCCCAGGCTTGAATGAAGCAGAGGCACGGCTCCCACCCCCGCTAAAATGGTCAACACACAGAAAAATACACGGGCAATGAGACGATGCCGGCGATAACCGAGCAGCGAGTAAAGAATGTGTCCGCCATCCAGCTGACCAATAGGCGTCAGGTTCAAAGCCGTAAAGAACAATCCCAGCCAGCCGGCAAACAGAAACGGGTAGTGATACATCTCCCACATCGGGGGTACATTTTCAAAGAACTGCGCCAGGAACGAGTACAGGAGTGTTTCTCCCACCATCAAAAGGCTGCCATTGGGTTCCGAAACCGGCTGATCGGGAAAGGCGCCGTGCTGTTGGACATATTGCTGGATCGGTTCATGACCGTCGAAGTTCATTATAAAGGATGGGTCCGGCAAGGTCGCAAAGCCGTATAACAAGAGCCCCAGTGCCACGACAAAGCCGGACAGCGGACCGGCAATTCCGATATCAAACAGCTTTATTGAATCCTTAACCTTTTCCTTGATGCGAATCACTGCCCCGAAGGTCCCAATACCGATCGGTACCGGAATAAAATAGGGAAGGGTGGTGCGTACATGGTGATACATCGCGGCAAAATAATGACCGAATTCATGAACGCCGAGGAAACTCAGCAAGAGGGTGGCAAAAACCGCCCCTTGGCCGAGCATATCCCAATACGTCTCTGCCTGGGCCGTATGTCCCACCCACATAATTCCGACGAAGCTGACACACCCAAACGTGAGGGCAAACAAGGTCAGGTGTTTCAGTATCGTTTTGGTATCAAAACGGGGGACTTCGGGTTCCGGCCGATCCCTTTCAACTTCTTGTGCGAATATAGGTTGTTCCAGTGACTCCTGTTGACTCACAGTACTCCAAATATTTAAGTCTTCTCAGAAATTCGATTTAGCGGCAATGTCATACAACGTGCTCCACCACGACCCCGACACAGTTCGTGTCCACCGAAGGTCACAGCCACCTTCTCCTCACCCGGCACAAACGTGCGGTCGCGATAGGTATCGATAAAATCGTGCTGTTCCATAATCGTGTAGCCATGTTCCTTAAGCGCTTGAAACGTATTTTTATTGCGTTCATATCCCACAATCAGTCCTGGAGCCAGGGCTACCACGTTGGCTCCATCGGTCCACTGCTCGCGATACTGATTCGTTCTATCCTCTCCACCACACTTGATAAAGGTTAAGTCGCGCTCCAGCAGTTTATCGAGTGCCTCCTTGACCGAGGGCCAGGTTTTCGCCACCGTCTGGTCGCCCGACTTCGACAATACTACTACATTGTGTCGCCGTTCTATGATAGCCGGGGGAAAAACGACACATTCATCCGGTGAGGCAAAGGTAAAGATCGTATCCAGGTGCATTGAGGACCGCTGCTTGGGGATATCCACGATGACGACCCTTTCCACGCCTTCCTCAAACAATCCTTCGGCCACTTTCAAAATACCACTGAATGAAGAACGCTCGCTCATGCCGATCATAACCACCTTTTCCGAAGCCACCAGGATATCGCCTCCCTCGATCGACTCGCCCGACCCTACCCGAATGATTTGATCATTGAAATCTTCGAAGAGCGGGTGATGCATTAACAAGGTTTCCATCATCAGGCTTTCACGGACTCTAGCCGACTTGGCGGCCTGTGAAAGTATAATTGAAGAACCTACAACTGCGGCCAGATCGCGTGTGAACAGGAGATTGGGAATCGGAGCAATATTAAAATGCGGGAGTTCTTCAGATTGTCCCTCCACCAGGAAACGGGTCAGCTGCGATCCATTCATATTAATCAACCGATCCTTCACCAGTGATAAATTTTCGCCCGATAACATTTTTTCGAACCGCTGAATTAAATATCCCCGGGCATCCTCTTGATCCAAACACTCC
The DNA here is from genome assembly GCA_913057825.1 of uncultured Balneolaceae bacterium. Taxonomy (GTDB): domain Bacteria; phylum Bacteroidota; class Rhodothermia; order Balneolales; family Balneolaceae; genus CAJXOW01. Next base: position 10,009 of record CAJXOW010000027.1, read on the forward strand.
TTCATCAAGTCCGCAATTTCATAAATTATCCCTGCTTCCGGCATCGCCGTTTTAAATATCTCAAGCATTTCGAGGTGTTCCTCACGGGCATCCTCCTCAAAAATGATGTCGTCGAACAGTAAGTCATCTTTGATTTCCGGATTCAGCAATGACACCTCCCTGCCCGGTGTATGTACAATGACTTCCTGAAGCGGGTGGGTTTCGTTAAGTATCGATTTTGTCATGGATGTTCGGGGTTATCAACAATTACACTATCGTTTCGCGGAGCTGGTTAATATACAGTTTAGAAAAGAAAAATTTAATTCCCTTTCCTTGTCAGGGACATGAAATTAACAGATTGTAATGAAATCAACCTGCATAAATAGACAATTTTTTTGTTTATTGTGGTGTTATCAGTAAGTAAACGGGTAACAAAAAACTTATGGCTGACAAGAACGAAATAGAATCGCTGGTTTACCTGCTCGAGGATCCCGATCCCTTTATTCAGGATAGTGTTCGGAATCGGCTCTTCGAATTGGGTGAGCGAGCTGTACCACTACTTGATCAGCACAAAAGTCATTCGACCGATCATGACGAGCGAAAGCGGATAGATGATATAATTCATTCCATCACGATTGATACGCTCGAGGAAGACTTTATAGACTTGCTGGATCGGGGGCTGAATTCATACAAGGACCTCGAGGATGCGATCATTTTACTGGCGCGATTTAATAATCCGACGCTGCGAAGCAGTGATATTCGCCAAACCCTCGATCATTTTGCCGCCCAAATAGAAGATGACATCAAGTACGCGGTTAATGATGGCGAGAAGATGAGGAAAGTTCTGAAGCTGGTATTCAATGATCTTGGATTCCAGGGAAATGCCGAAAACTTCCACGACCCGAACAATTCTTTCATTGACCAGGTCATAAAGAATCGGAAGGGGCTGCCCATTACCCTGGCTCTGATAGTTATCTTTATCGGGCGACGAGTGGACCTGCCTTTCCACGGCGTTAACATGCCGATCCATTTTATGCTGAAATATGAAAGTGACCAGCAGAAAGTACTGCTTGACCCCTTTGACCAGGGCAACACCATCAGCTACGATCAATGCTATCATTTTCTGAAAAAGAACGGTATCAAACCGCGGGCCGAACACTTCGAAAATGCCAAGACTTACGAAATTCTACTGCGGTGCATCCGAAACTTGATCAACAGCTACGAACGATTGGGGGAAGAGAAGCGGGTGAAGTATCTCAAGAGACTGTTGGACACGCTCGAGATGTTTTTTCAGGTGTAGGAGTCTGTCGGGCTTTCACAATTCTACTGCAAAAAAGCCGGCTTTGGGTATCTTTCGGCCGATTTTTCCTTAAATAGACCCACTATTTTACGTCAAAATCGGCCAAAACCTACCTCAAACCGGACTTTTTTTCGTTTCGAACCGGAAAGTCCGACGGACTCCTAGGTTTTTGAAATTTCTCACTCCTTCGTCCCGACCCCGTCTCCGGCGTAGTTAAACGGGTCGAGTTGGGCGGCAATCTCATTGAAAGATTCGGCCTCGTCGTTATTCCCTTCAAACTTGTGTATGCGGGCAGCCTGTCGGTAAAGTTCCGGATGGGCTGGCAACTTGTTCATCAATTCCGACAACATAGGAATCGCTTCATCCATATCCTTTTCAGCCACCGCTATTTTCAGTTCAACCAGTCGGGTGTGGGGAGATTGTTCAGATTCAGGAAGTTGACCCAGGTAATGTTTACAGCGAGAAAATATATTTCGTTCGTAATAATATCGTATTAAGCGATATAACAAGGCCGGAGGCAGTTCGAACTCTTCCACCTTATCCTCCAACTTACGCAGGATATCACGCCGGTCCATCGTAAGCATCAAGTCCACCAATTCCAGCAGCACATCCTTTTCCAGATCCAGCTTCAATAATTGGGTTTTCAGCTCGTCGGTAAGCAGCGAATCGAAGTATGACTTAAAGTCCTCTTCCGGATAAAACGGATTGACCCGCTCATTCAAAATCAAGAGCTGCTCCAATTCCTCTTTCTCCTCCATATCCTCGGGGAAGGAAGGTTCCAGGCCCCATTTTTCATTGAAAGCCGCCGCGTTGTACCAGTACTGACCGGAATCCAAATCGAGTCCCATGCCGGAGGTCGTCACTCCATGAAAATGTTCAACCGATACTGAAGGGAGCACCCCGACTTTATAATTTTTATCTCGCGCCTGGAAACAAAGGTCGACATCCTCAAAATATGCTAAGCCAAACTGCTCATCCATGAGCAGGTTGGTCGACATGCGCAACAACATACAGAAACTGTCTAGATAATCAACCTCTACAATCTCTTCGTCGTCTGATAGATTCTCCGCTCTCTGCCTTGGGTTAATAGTCTGATCGGCGCTTGGTCCCAATATCGCAAAATCTTCATGCTCTTCCATGACACCCACCATCCGATCCAGCGCTCCTTGCGTCAGGCTCACATCGTTATGCACGATACATGCATACTGTCCTTCCGCCTTTTTCAGAGCAGCATTGACCGAGCGAGCAAATCCCTGATTCTGATGATTCGTAATAATTTTGCAGTTGAAATAATTGTCCTTCTCCAACTGCTCCAGGTAATCGTGGGTATCATCCAGGCTGGCATTATCGACGACAATCAGTTCGTTTTGACGCGGATCCACATACTCACTCAAGGAAACCATCAACTGCTCCAGGGCCGGTTTCCCATCTCCCATCGTCGGAACGATAATACTGGTTATCACTTCATCAATTTCAGGATGGGGAGGATCGGGAAAGTCATTAGTGGAGGTTGTCTCCTCTTCCAGTTCAAGGTCTTCGTCCTCGCTTGATTCAAGTTCTTCATCCTCCTCTGCAAACTCTTCCGAGTCTTCAGCAGCCTCATCGGTCTCCTCCTCGCTGAGCGATCTCGATTCCATCTCCTCTAATTCATCCTGCCCCGGATCCCTCTGCATTTCCTCGGATTCAACCTCTTTATCTTCTTTCGAAGTTGTTTCCTCTTCCTCAGGGGATTCAGTTTGTTCCGGTTCAACCTCTTCTTCGACTTCCGGAAGCTCCTCCTCCGCATCCGGTTCTTCCTCATCCAATGACCACTCTTCTTCCTCGTCCTGTTCCGGTTTGTCCGGCTCGGCCTGTTCGGTCATCGGACGTTTATCCTCGCCGCTTCGCATTTCATGCTTGAGCTCGGCCGCTTCTACATAACGCCGCAATTTTTCGAGGATTTCGATTTTCAGTTTGCGAGCTTTCAAGTGGTTCGGCGTCTGTTCAAGCAATGAATTAACGAATTCAAGGGACGCACTGATGTTGCCCGCCCGGTAATACCGAAGCGCCTTCTGAAACAATTCTTCGTCGCCCGCCTCCAGTTGTTCCGTCATTTCCTCGCTGACCGACGGATTCAACAGGTTCAGCAAAAAATCTTTTTGCCGGCTGGTCAGTCCCGGCCGGCGCAGCAAGGTGAATACGAACTCCGATACCACCGTGATATCCGGTTGAATTTGCTCACGATGTGTTCGCACCGTAAAGAACGGATCAATCAGTCCGGCATTTGAACGAGACAACACCCGGGCCGCCAGTTCGGTGCCGTGGTGGTTGATCAGGTAGGGAGTGAAAAATCGCTCGCGCGGTGGAATTTGATCGAGGTTCCAGAGGTAGACCGAATCACGGGGCAGGGGATTCTTATCGAGGTACTCCACCCATTCATCCACCGTTTCCGGAATCATATTGGGCCGCTGGAGAAGCCCGGTTTTGTCGGACTTGGATAATGCCTTCAACACCCGAAAAAGGTGTTCCTCGTCAATCTCTTCTACCGATTCCGGCATCCAAAGGTAGGGGCCATCCAGTGCGCTGAGTCCTTCGTTGAGCAGGTTGCCCCGTCCGTGGGTCCCGTCATGATCAAAAAAGTAGGTGTTTTCGTGTTGATAGTGATCGAGCAGCGAGTGGATCACATCGCGGGTCCCATCCGTCGATCCGTCGTCCAGCACCACCAGCTCAATATCGATATCCTCCAACTCCAATACGGCAGTTAACGTGTTTTCAGCTTCTTCTCGCTGATTCTTGAAGGTAAGTAGGACGGATAAACGCGGATTATTTGGCATCTCTGGCATGCAATTTTAGGTGGATTTTTACGGTGGCTGTACGATACAGGTTACATTGGGAACGTCAATCAAACTCCCAGAACGGTAAATAAATATACAAAAAGCTCTCTCGGTCAAGTAAGCCAAACCCATTCTCCTGCAGTGAAGCGAAAAAGTCGAATCCTACCGGAAGTTTGTCAGACTATTTTACAATCTACTGCAAAAACTTCTTGTCGAGCTATAATGCTATAAGTATGACAAACGTCTAGCTATCGCTATCTTCCTCTTCCTGTCGCTCGCGTTTACGTTTACGCTGTTTTCGTTTTTTCAGCCGATATTTTCCGTACGATCCTTTAAACCGTTTTCCTTTTTTCGTTCGTCGATCTCCTTTTCCCATATAAACTAGGATTTATTTGTAATTAAATTTACTCTTACTGATGCAATTTCAATACCGCTGCAAGACAACCCTCTCCACAAGTGGGGGACTTAAATGTTGAATCAGACTATTCAGACTATGAGGGGGTGGACTTACCTGAATTTACGGTAAATAGTCCGATCCACTCACAGGGTTGTAATTTATGAATGTTAGCCTTCAATTAAAACACCTGTCTTCCTCTACAAATCCGGTTTTAGGGACCGGGATGATATTTTATCATAAAAATAATAGGTTGGAATTCATTATTAATCATTTTCCCGACTGGGTTTCGCTAACGCGGGTGACGCTTCGCTCTGTGCACTCCGTGGGTAGCGCTTACGAGGGTGAGGCTTCAATGAGCGTACTTTGCAGGAAGCCGGACCAGGCCGTTTGGCAGGGAACCGATGGCCAATACTCTTCCGAAAGGCAAGTTTGTCAAATGGGGATCAACCTTCATTACGACCCACAATTGACATACGTATCCGGAATATATTTAGAATTTAAACCAAAGCAATTATGCGTATTCTGTTTTCTTTGTTCATCATTTTAATTCCATTAACCGGGTCAGCCCAGAACGTGCCCATCCACTATGAGGTCCAATTTCCCTCGCCCGAGCATCACGAGGCTGAAATTACCGTCACGGTGTCGAATGCTCCCGAAGAAACCACGTTTCGGATGAGCCGTTCTTCTCCGGGTCGCTATGCCCTGCACGAATTTGCCAAAAATGTATATGGGGTGCACGCCGTGGACGGTTCAGGGGATACCCTGCGCATTCGCCGTCCCAACGCCCATTCCTGGCGCGTGGAGAATCACGACGGGATGGTACAGTTTCACTATACGTTGTACGCCGATCACCCCGACGGAACCTACTCCGGGATCGACGAAACGCATGCTCACTTCAATATGCCGTCGGCCTTTGTCTGGGTTGAGGAAATGAAACACCAGGAAATCCGCATCCGCTTTCACCCGCCGTCCGATTCCGACTGGAAAGTGGCGACGCAGCTCATTCCTACCGATCACTCCATGGCCTATAAAGCCCCCGATCGCAGCTACTTCCTGGACAGTCCGACTGAGCTCAGCGATTTCCGGCTGAAAACCTGGCAGGTGGGAACCGGCGACACCGCCCAGACGATTCGCATGGCGATACATGCTCAGACCTCCGACCCGACCATTGACAAGTATTTCGACTGGACCAAAAACGTAATTCGCGAACAGCGGGCCATCTTCGGCAAGTTGCCCGAATTTGATTACGGCACCTACACTTTCATCGCCGATTACCTGCCATGGGTGTACTGGGATGGTATGGAACACCGCAACTCGACGATTCTGATCGGACAGGAACCGCTGGAAGACAATATGACCGACTATTTTTATACTTTATCTCATGAATTTATTCACGCCTGGAGCGTGGAACGGCTTCGAGCCGAGTCGATCGAGCCTTTCAACTTCCAGGAGGCAAATATGTCGGCCGAACTCTGGTTTGGCGAGGGATTTACCAGTTACTACGACGATCTGACCATGAAGCGGGCCGATATTATTGATCGGCGGACTTATCTCGACGGAGTTGAATATTCCCTCAACGAAGTCATCAACAGTCCCGCCCGACAGCTGCGCAGTCCGACCGATATGAGTCGCTACTCGCCGTTTGTCGACGAGGCGGTCTGGATCGACGATCAAAACACTGAAAACACCTTTATCTCCTACTATACATGGGGAGCGATGGTGGCCCTCGGACTGGACCTGGAGCTGCGCACCCGTTATGAGAACGTCACCCTCGACACCTATATGCGCTACTTGTGGGAGGAATACGGGGTGCCCGAAAATCCCTATACGATGGAAGATCTCGAATATGCCCTGGGTAAAGTAACGGGAGACGCCGACTTCGCCCGGGAATTTTTTGACCGGTATATCACCGGCGGACAAGCTCCCAACTATGAAAAACTGCTGGCTAAATCCGGTTTTTCCCTGCAAAAAGCCCATCCCGGCGAGGCCGCTATCGATATGGGACGCGTGGAAATAGCCTTCAAAAAAGGCCGCGCTCATATTCAATCGAATACGCTGCGCGGGACGCCGCTTTACGAGGCGGGAATCAACCGGCGGGACGAGATTATCTCCATCAACGGCAAGAAGATCCGAAACAAGCGTGCCTATCAAAAAGTCGAGAAGAATCACGAGCCCGGTGAAAAGGTATCACTCACCTATGAATCGCGCGGCGAAAAGTACACCCGTACCGCGAAGCTGATGGAAAATCCGGAGTTGGAGATTGTACCGTTTGAAAAGCTGGATAAGAAAGTTACGGAAGAGATGAAACAACTGCGTAAAAGTTGGTTGGGAAGCAAGGTTAAGCCAAAGAACGAACAGCCAATCCTACCAGAATAGCCATTGCAAAACTGAGCAGGGTCCCGATCAAAATATATTCGGTTTCCTTGCGGCGCTGCGGGCTGTCAATGCGTCCGCTGAAACGGAAGACCGACTTTGCAGCTATCAGAAAACCAATCGCACCGAACTGGTTCAGCAAAATAAAGATATAGATAAGCACCCGTTCCAGCATGCCGATCCACATTCCGGCATTTTGGAGTCCCTCGAGTGCCTGCTCTTCATCCTCGATCTCCCGCTGCCAGGGATCGGTAACCTGTGCAATTAGAAATCCGGCCGGACGCAATAAAATCAGCACCCCTACTCCCACGAACCAGTAAGTCGGATCATCAACCCACAAGGTCAACTGTGCCACTACCGGTTTGGCAAAGCCGACATACCAAAGCCAGACCAGACCAATCGTCGCCAGGTGCGCCGCCTGATCGATCAGAAAATATCGTACTTTACGAGGACGATACGATTTCCAGGTATCGATCAACAGATGTGCGATCATAATTCCACCGGGAAGCCAGAAATTGGTCCACTGCTGCAGCAACAGGTAGGTTACCACTCCCACCACCATCGCATGGTAATATAGATGCGGTGATCGGGCTGCGTGCTGACGACGTGATTTAATCCAACTATAAGGCTGCAAGAAGAAGTCGGCCAACACGTGAGCAGTCAACAGCTGAACCAACACCAATATGTCGGGATGCCAAAGCATGGGGGGATTGGTGATTAATAATTTATGATTAATGATTAAGAAAAAATTTTTGAGTAAAGAAGGCCCTCTTTATTAATCCGAAATCCCGGTATATTGCAATATTAACTTTTCATATCTTTTCAATAGTCTTTTGACTGCAAACCAACCCGCATCTCTTACACGGTAGGATACGGCTGTCTGGGAGATACCGAGCTCTCGTGCAATTTGCTCCTGGGATTTTTGTTGTAACAGCTCAATCACGACCTCTGCCTGTTTGGGAGTCCACCGAGCAATGACTGCATCCAACAGGGCGCTGGATACCTCCAGCTCCCCGTCCATTTCAGGCCAAGGGCTACGAATCGAAAACCGCTCCCGACCTCTTAATTCGTCCAAGGCCGGACCCGACCGTCGAAACGCTTCTCCATCTCCCTCGGTTACCCGGCCAGGGATGGTCTCAATCGGCCCGATTCCCACGGCAGTTCGCACATCCCAGGTGACATCTGAATCCGAGGGTTCGGCCGACCGGATCATGCCTCGCATTGTCAGAACATCTCGCAACGCATCCCCCGGTTTCGGAATGATGCCCTGGAAACTATCCCCCCGAAACATATCAAAGGAAACCACCCCCGATTGGCCTGTCCGCTTTCGAACAACCTCGAACGAAGCTTTCAGCACATTCAATAATTTTTGCTGATGCGACGGCGAAAGCTTCGTGTAATCGACCACGTCCCCGGTTATGACGGCATACAGTTTCATCGCTCGGTGTAAGTTTAATAAAGCCTATTAGCTTATATATCATGATATAATACTATAGGCTTATAATCAACTCCTGTCAATAGTATATGGGCCATTTGATGATCAAATACCGGGGAATCAGTGCCGAATGTGTGAAGTTACCTTATGCGATTTGACGAAATACTAAATCACGAACTGGAGTCCACACCACAAAATTGGAATTCCCTCTATCCAGAACGCTGTAAAATATCGTGTTTGTCTCACAACTGTTTGCATTACCAAAATACCTGTTAACACCGAAATCCCGGTAACCAAAAGAAAATGGTCCCATACGAATGGTCCCTTGAGTGCTTGCAGAACTACAACTATCGTCAACACAAGCAGTCCGATAATGCGTGTTTTTTTAATTCCAAAAAGTTGTGGCAGCGTTCCTATCTGGTAGGTATCAAATCGTACGTCCCGAATATCAAAAGGGAGGGTCAGCGCCACGACAAAGAAAAACCTCTGGAGGCCTTCGATCCAAACCAGCTTACTCAAGGGGCGACCTGCCGATACTACAGGCAGCATCACGGTAGCTGCCGCCCAAACAAATGCAATCACAAAAATTTTCATGCCCGTAACTTTCCTTAAATGCACCTGTCCCCAAAAAACGGGACCGTTATACCATACCGTCACGAGTCCGAGAAGGGAAGCCAACAAAATCACCGGCCACGTAAGTGTAAACAAGATATACAACAGGAGAACTCCACTCAGCAAAGAAACCATCAAGATTCCTTTTTCAGTAGTATTCATATCATCGAGTGAAAACCTATCCCCCGAGACGTATTTGGTGACGTTATACCCGATGATGGAACTACAGAAAATAAAAGCCAATAGCTGTCCATTCAGGCCCAACTGCAAATCGAGCATCGTCAGTACCGTAAACGCAACGATGGCCAGTGCTACATGGATACTGCTGTTGATATAAAAATCAAAAATCGCTCGTGCAACCTCTTTAAGGTGCCACTGTTGTGAACGAAATCCATTCATTCTGCCATCCATACTCTTGTTGACATCACACTTTTTGGCGGACTAACTGTAGTACCACCCAGATAATGATCAAAACCGCTCCCGCCATTAATGATATCCCCCATAACAACGAACCAAAGAATAATTGTCCCATGCCGTAGAGAAATCCGATGATGGCTGCCGCGCTGATAAATACTTTGATAACATGAGGCCAGAGCGGTTCGACGGGATTCCCGTCGGAGGTGAAGCCGGGCCACCCGGGTCCGCCGGGCCGCACCTGGTCAAAGAATTCCCGAAGGGTGTGTTCTGATTCGGCCGGGGTAGCGAAAGTAACCAGGAGCCAGGCGACGGTCGTAACCGTGGTCGTAAAAATCATGGTCGACGCAAATCCGTCATACCCCAATTCCGGCGCCGCAAAGCTGGCCACACCCGCCACCAGCATCGCCGTGATTTCACTCCAGGCGTTGATCCGCCACCAGAACCAGCGCAGCATAAACACCAGTCCCGTGCCGGCGCCGATCGACAAGATCGCTTCCCACCCGCCTTTCACGGTATCAAAGAAATAAGAGACCAAAATAGCCAGCCCCATCATGGCGAGCGTGGCCCATCGGGAGATCCAGACGTAGTGTCGCTGGGCTTTTTCGGGGGATTCGAACGATTCCGGGGGATAGATATAGCGCTTGTAAAAATCGTTCATCACATAGGAGGTGCCCCAGTTGAGGTGGGTGGAGATTGTGGACACGAAAGCCGACAAGAACGCCACAGCCAGCAGTCCCAGCAAACCGGACGGCAGCAAGTCCACCATCAGCTTCGCATACCCCGCCTCCTTATCCGCAAGCCCGGGATAGGTTACCAGACTCACCAGGGCGACCAAAATCCACGGCCAGGGGCGCACCGCGTAGTGGGCCAGGTTAAACAGGAGGGTCCCGCCGACCGCGTTCTTCTCGTCGCGGGCCGAAAACATGCGTTGCGCGATATACCCGCCCCCGCCCGGCTCGGCGCCCGGGTACCAGGAAGCCCACCACTGCATGCCGATCCACACCAGGGCCGTCGAGAGCATGATCTTGGGACTGGTAAAGGGGTTGAAGGTCAGGTAATCGTGTCCCTCCCCGAATTGTCGGGCGAGTTCCGCCTGGAGGCGATCGAGTCCGCCGACCGAGTCCACCGCATACACGGCCAACAGGATGGTCCCGATCATGGCAATAAAGAACTGGATGAAGTCGGTCACCACGACCCCCCAGAGTCCCGAAATAGCGATATAGACCCCGATGAGCAGGTACAACACGATGATAACGGTCCACTGCTCCGCGCCCGTCACCACCGTCAGGATCTTGGCCATCCCGACCGTCACCCATCCCATGATGATGCAATTAATCGGAAACGCCAGGTAGAGCGCCCGGAAGCTGCGCAGGATTTCGGCCGGTTTTCCGCCATAGCGGAGCTCGATAAACTCGACATCGGTCAGCACGTCGGCGCGTTTCCAGAGTTTGGCATACAGAAATACCGTAAAAAGCCCCGAAAACATGAAGTTCCACCAGATCCAGTTCCCGGCGATTCCTTCGCTGGCCACAATGCCGGTCACCGCCAGGGGCGTATCGGCCGCAAAGGTGGTCGCCACCATCGAGATCCCCACGAGCCACCACGGCAGATCCCGTCCCCCGGCAAAATAGTCATCCAGCGTCTGCTGTCCCCGTCGCTTGGCGGCCCACGCTGCTGCAATCATGACCAGCACGTAACTTCCCATCACTACGTAATCCAGCAGAGCAAATGCCATGTGTGTTGATTAATGATTTATAATTAATAATTGATGATTTCGGGAGGGGGCCGCATTGACGTTGACTTTCAGTATCGAGTGTAATTAAACCATTATTCTGACTTTTTGAAAAATTGGTTTATGCCCCAACAGTAGGTTTAATGGGTTTAACTACTTCAGTTTTATTCACATTTTTAAATTATTTTTGCTACCATGCTAAATAAGTGGATTGCGAGATATAGATTATATTGAGGACTCAACCGGGTTAGCTCTCCGTGCAGTTACTTCGCCCGGAACTTTTATCTATTCAGCACATCAACCTATCAGAGGGGATTATTATGGGCATCAATATACTTCAAAAAATCCAGTCGTTCTTTCGTTCCGATCCTTCGCCTCAATTTATCGCCCGGCAGCTTCGCAAACCGTCGGGGGAGTTTGCCGAAACGGTCGCAGAAAAAATGAACCAGGTGAACAAACCATTATTTGACCTCACCTGTCAAACGCTTCAAATAAACGACAACGAATCGATTCTGGAAATTGGTTTTGGCAGCGGAAAATTCTTCCCCAGGCTCTTTCAACAGGCCGAGGGCGTTCAGATTAACGGGATCGACCACTCTGAAGAAATGGTGCAGGAAGCGAGAAGAAAGAATGAAAATCTCATTGATTCGGGTCAATTACAGATCATTCGGGCCAACAGTAATGACATACCGTTTTCCGACCAATCTTTCGACAAGGTGTTTTGCAACATGGTAATCTATTTCTGGGATCAACCGGAAGACCATCTCGAGGAGATCCACCGGGTCCTGAAGCCCGGCGGCAAATTTTATACCGGTATGCGATCGACGGAGAGCATGAAAGTATTTCCCTTTGTCGAATACGGGTTCAACTTGTTCGGGGTATCCGATTGGACTACTTTGTTGGAAGAAAATGGATTTGAGAATATACAGACCGAATTACAATCCGACCCGGAAATACAACTGGACGGGAAACCGCTGCGGATGGAGTCTATCTGCGTGGTAGCAACCAAAGGCGGTGTATGATTATTGATTTATGATTTATAATTAATGATTGGTGAGATTGCCTGCATCCAGGATTATGCACCTTGTTTTTTGCATTAAACGGTAATAAAATAACGGAAGATCAGCACGAACCACGTGACTGGCACTGTATGTAGTAGCAAGCAAATCACGTTTTATTAATCATTAATCATAAATTATCAATCATTAATCACCCATCACGACACTGCAACTTCTTAAAAAATTTACGTTATTACTATGTAAACAAAGCTTAACACAGTAAACGATAGTTTATGGCGCTGCAGCGTTATCACCTGGGACTTCCGGTCTGGAATGAACAGCGGTGGATCGGGGAGTTTTATTCGGAAGATGCCAAACAGCGGGAATATCTTCATCAGTACGCCACCGTCTTCAATGCGGTGGAGGGAAATTCGACCTTTTACGGGCTCCCGTCCGAAAAGACAATGCAGAAATGGGCTGATGATGTGCCCAAGGGATTTAAATTCTGCTTTAAAATGCCGCAGACCATTACCCATTACCGAAAACTGCAGAATTATGAAGACAAGTTGACGCAATTCAAGAACCTGCTGCTTTCCATTCGTGAATATGTAGGTCCCGTGATGATTCAGCTGCCCGCCCAATTCGGTCCCAACCAGTTGAATAAACTGGAAGCTTTCCTGGCAGATCTGCCGCCGACCTTTTATTACGGGGTGGAAGTTCGTCACCCGTCGCTTTTTGACAACGGCCGCAACGAACGGGCACTTTCGAACTTGCTGGAGAGTTATTCGGCCGACCGCATCATTTTCGACACGCGTCGGCTGCACGAAGATACCAACCAGGATCCTGATTTCAAGACGGTGCAGGATCGCAAACCGAAACTGCCGGTACGCTTCACCAATACCGGCTCCCATCCGATGGTCCGGTTTGTCGGCAGTAACGAGATCGAAGCCAACGAACCGTACTTGAAGGAGTGGGCCATCGTAGTCGCGGAGTGGATTCGCGAAGGGCTGCACCCCTACGTCTTTATCCATGCTCCGAATGAATTTTACGCGCCGCGCATTGCCCGTAAATTCCACGACATCCTTGCCGGACTGATTAACCTCAACGGAATGCCGAAATGGCCCATCGAACGGGCGGGACCGCAAGGGCAGATGTCCCTGTTTGAATGAACTCGTTCATTCAAACAGGGACGCTCGAGGCTGGAGGCTCGAAGCTCGAGGCAACTCTTTATTTCTAATTAGAGACTGTATATAAAACGAAAAGTAGCTGTATTTGAATACAGTCAAATTCCGGATCAGGCTTACCATAAGATTACAAGCACGGCTTCGAGCCTCGAGCCTCCAGCTTCCGGCCAGGTAATACCGGGGATTTTTCCCGGTATTACCTGTAGTCACGATCACGTTCTTCTCTTTCGAAATCCTGGTGGAAATAGTAGGTGAAATCGATCGAGAATGTTCGGTGTCTCCAACGGAATACGTTTTCCATGTAGAGGTACCGTTCATCCATAATGGAATGATGTTTTTGAGAATTCAGCACATCCCGAACTCTCATCGAAATACGGGCCCGCTCATTCCATAATTTCTTGGATAATCCCATATCGAGCGAATGACTCGCATATTCACGTCCCTGCGTGGTATTTCGCGGTCCGCGATACCGCATGGAGGCCTGGTAGTTCCATCCGTCCAGAAACTGCCACTGGGCTCGCAGGCGACTTGTAAGCCGGGAGGCACTGGCCTCGAGTTCGTTCTTGGTCGGCGCGTGATAACCGCTGGTATTCGAACGGTACAAGTTCATCGATCCCCTCAGTTCGAGATTTTCGATTAAATCTTGTTCAGCCGTAAGCTCCACACCCCAGTTATGAGAGGTGGCCATGTTAATCGGCTGAGAAAAGGTGATCCCATTCTGCTGATACGTAATATCCTCAACCACCCCTTTTTCATTGCGATAATAGACTGCTGCCAACGCGTTGCCGGTCGACCAGTATTGCTGAAAGCCAATCTCGTAGGAATCTGTAAATTCAGGTTCCAGGTCGGGATTTCCAAGATGTCGATTACGCGTATCCGCGAAACTGGAATAGGGGATAATATCCCAGTGATCGGGTCGCGACAAGCGCCGGCTGTAGCTGGCCATGATAGACCGTTGCTCTGTTAATTCATAACTGGCGTGCAGGGTCGGGAATAGGTCTATATAGGACCGAACCGTTGTTTCGGAAGATTGGTCCAGACCCGTTTCCACATTGGTCTGTTCGGCCCGCAGGCCGACCTGAAAGGACCACTTACCGGGCTGATAGCCCACAATGCCATACAGTGCATTCACATTTTCAGTGTAGGAAAAGTTGCCACCAATACCGCCCTGCAGATCCGTAATGTCTACCCATGACCCGTCACGAAACTCCTCGACCATGTGATCATTACTTAATTCCCGATAATTGGACCGCACCCCGGCCTCAACCTTCAGCTTCCTGCTATAGGGATATACATAATCAACTCTGACAATACCCCGTTTGTAGTCCTCGTCATTTTCCGATCGATGTTGCTCAACCGGCATACTTTGTCCGCTGACCACCTGTTCATCATAAGTTGACGTTTCCGTTTCATTACTCATATCAAACTGCACAGCAGCTGTTAACTTGTGATCGTCGCTTCCGGGCAGCTGATTTTCATAATCGAGCTCCAGTTCCAGATCTCTTTCATTCTCTTCCTGCGACTCAGTCCGTCGAACCCTCCTCATCACATCGCCATCACCATAGTTCGGGCTATTATAGTAAAAGTCGGTATAGGAAACATTCGTAACCTCGTCCTGTCGTTCCAGATCGAACGAGGTAGTAAATGAAAGCGTTTGATCGGCGGGCATAAACCATTCAACACCTCCCCGCAGATCTCCTTCATATTCAGTTTGATCCGAATCGTGCTCCTGGTCATAAGCATACGTCGTATCCGAGGCCGGGCTATTGATACCA
The DNA here is from genome assembly GCA_913057825.1 of uncultured Balneolaceae bacterium. GTDB lineage: Bacteria > Bacteroidota > Rhodothermia > Balneolales > Balneolaceae > CAJXOW01. The sequence continues at coordinate 25,024 of CAJXOW010000027.1, forward strand.
TACCGGTAACGCTCCCAGCCGGAACCCGGATCATTTTCGTATTCCACCCCGCCGTTGAAGAAAAAGTTTACCTTGTTCCGCCGAAAGTTAAGATTGGTGGATACCCCGTGCTCGGCGGGAAGCCCCGTTTCGGCCGAAACCGAGCCATTAAATCCTTTTTGGCGGTTCTTCCTAAGTACAATATTAATAACGCCGGCGGTTCCTTCGGCCTCATAGCGAGCCGACGGATTGGTGATAACCTCGACGCGTTGAATCATGTGAGCCGGAATACTCCGCAAACCATCCCCTCCCCCATCGACCAGGCTGGAAGGTCGTCCGTTGATCAAAATTTTTATGCTTTGGCTGCCGCGAAGACTGATATTTCCATCATAATCGGTCGTAATCGACGGCATCTGATCCAGTACATTCAGAGCCGACCCTCCCATACTGATCACATCCTGGCCAACATTCATCACACGCTTGTCGAACTGGGTCCTCATGGTAGTTTCCTCACTACGGACCACAATCTCCTCCATCTTCTGGGTCTCCCGGTCCAGCCGAATTTCTCCGACGCTCACGTTCCGGTCGGCAATCAACTCGATCTTATTACTGAAGGTTGAAAGCGAAACGTAGGTTACCCGCAGGCGATACGTGCCCGGCTCGGCCCTCAGCTTGAAGACCCCGGCTGTATCGGTCGCCGTCCCGGCAATCATCGAATCTTTGCTGGCCGCATAAAGAGCTACTGTAGCGTTCGGAATGGGATTATCATTATCATTCAATACCGTACCGGTCATGGAAGCCGACTTGGTCGTATCCTGCGCTGTGGCGATTCCTAAACTGAAGCATACTAAACAAATAGCGAGGACCGAGAACCTCTGAAGCATGATGATATCTTTTATTCCAAATCTTTAATTCTGATTTTCCTTGTCAACCTTATCATAAGAACCCGTTTTGATGTAAACCTGAACCAAATCTGAAGAAAATTTGAAGAATGATCCCGACCCGGATCGAATTCCCTGGCCCACCGGGCAGCGGTTTCTTGCTCGTAAACTTTTCTTCGTCGATCAACCTCTATTAGCGAATAATAATTGATAATGAAGACTAATAATTGATGCTTCTGAACCAGAAAATTTTAATGCTTCGAAACCGCTGCCCGGTGGGCCAGGGAATTCGATTTTGCTTGTTTATCTGGTTGAATGAAATTCACTAACTGATTAAGGTCCCAAATATTACCTTAGATAGTTGGTACTTTGGAGTCATCCCGGCGTTTTTTGACACGTTAATCAGAGTTATAGCACAATAAAATGACGCCGTTATCGATATATAGCAGGATTCCCGGGTGAAAATCCCGTGTATGTTGCCTATACTTGGGGTTGTTCGTAACAACTCATTATGTTTTATAAAGTCAGGTGATATACGGGGTATGCTGCCCTGATGCTCAGCATGACCTGTGATAAACGTCATGGTAATCGGTCGATTCCCCGTTATTAACCATTAAATAATCGTTTTCAGTCTTACATGTCCGATACGGATACTGCACAATTAACCGACAAGGAAATACAAAAAGAGGTCGAGCGTCGACGTACGTTTGCGATCATCTCGCACCCGGATGCCGGTAAAACCACGCTTACAGAAAAGCTGCTTTTGTATGGGGGCGCCATTCACGAAGCCGGATCCATTCGCCAGCGAAAAGCGTCGCGTTACGCAGCCTCCGACTGGATGGCGATTGAAAAAGATCGCGGTATTTCGGTCACCTCCTCGGTTATGCGCTTCGAGCAGGACGGCACCAAATTCAACCTGCTGGACACCCCGGGTCACAAAGATTTTTCCGAGGATACGCTCCGCACGCTGGTTGCCGCCGACACGGCGTTGATGGTGATTGACGTGGCCAAGGGCGTCGAGGAACAGACCGAGAAGCTATATGAAGTTTGTAAAATGCGAAATATCCCGATCGTCACTTTTGTCAACAAGTGCGACCGACCGGGAATGGAGCCGCTCGAGATCATGAGCAATATTGAAAATAAACTGGGGCTGCGCCCCATTCCCGCTACCTGGCCACTTGGTTACGGGAAGGATTTTCAGGGGATTTACGATCTGATCGACCAGCAGCTGCTGCTCTATACCAAGGCGGAGCACGGTACCCAGAAAGCTGAAATTGAGGTATATGACGATCTTGAAGAGGGACTTGCCCAAACCCATATTTCCTCGGCTGATAAAGATCAGTTCCGGGAAGAGATCATGCTGGTGGAAGACGAATTTGCTGAAATGTCGAAGGAGGAATACGACCAGGGCAATTGCACGCCGGTATTTTACGGATCGGCCTTAAACAACTTTGGGGTTGATGTATTCCTGCGCAACTTCAAGAACCTGGCCCACCCTCCTCAGCCTTATGTGAACGAAGAAGGCAAAGTGCGAAAAATCAACGACGATTTTTCCGGATTTGTCTTCAAGCTGCAGGCCAATATGAATCCCGACCACCGTGACTGCGCCGCCTTTGTACGCATCACCTCCGGCAAGTTCCGGCGAGGGATCCAGGTGTACAACCAGGGAACCGGCAAAAAAGTCAAGATGTCGACTCCCCACACGCTCATGGGGGACGAACGGAATATCCTCGACGAAGCTTATCCGGGCGACGTTGTTTCGTTGTTTAATCCCGGCGACTTCCGCATCGGGACAACGCTATACCATCAAAAACCTGTTCGGTTCAACGTTATTCCGTTGTTTACGCCCGAACACTTCATGAAGGCGTCCACCAAGGATCCTTTCAAAAGGAAACAGCTGCGCGAGGGTCTCAAACAGCTCTCCGAAGAAGGGGTAGTGCATGTTTTTGAAGTTCCTGACGGGGTCGGCAACGAACTGCTATTGGGAACGGTCGGAGCACTACAGTTCGATGTCGTCAAGCATCGGATGGATACTGAATACGGGGTAGAACTACGCATGGAGCCCACCCCCTATCATGCCGCGCGATGGCTGCCCGACGACCAGAAGGTCATCGACCAACTCGATGCCAGCTACTCCACCCACATCACTCGCGATATGGAAGAGCACCCGCTGGTACTATTCGACAGCGCCTACGCCCTGAACCAGGCCAAGGAAAAAGTCGGTGAGGAGAACCTGTTCAAGTTCAAGCAGGACTAAAATTTTGCACTGCAAAATTTTAGTGATTAGTAATTGATGATGGTTGATTTGTGATTATTCCGGCGTTTAAAAGGCCCTCAACAGAGCTTACTGACAATGTCTTCCATTTATATATTTATCAGGGGTCTTAGTTCAATAATTAGCTAAAATGACTAATCATCAATTATACATCATCAATCATTAATCCCTACCCGCCGGTTTAATTTTCAAACACGATTTCGTCCGTTTCGGCTCCAAGATTTTCCAGATGAGTCTTAAGGTCCAGGACGAACTGCATGGGACCGCAGAGGTAGAAGTGCCGGTCAAAGTCATCTACATACTTTTGCAGCATCTCTTTATCGATACGTCCGTGTTCGTATGTCGGTTTCTCCTCCCGGGTAAGCGTATTGGTGAAATCATCTCCCAGCATCTGCTCAAATTCGTCGTAAAGGATGATATCCTCTTCGGTTTTGTTGGAGAATATCAGTTTGTTTCCCATTAATTTTCCTTTTTGGTGCAGATCTCTGAATATAGCAATGAACGGAGTAACTCCTGCCCCCCCGGCCAGGAAAACGCCGGGACCCTTATACTGAATCGCTCCCCAGGGATCGTCCAATATCAATTCATCTCCCGATTCAACTTTTCCCAACTGGTTTGTAACGCCATCGTGATCGGAATAGATCTTAATCACAAATTCCAGGTAGTCATCATCGTTTAATGAACAAAACGTAAATGGTCGCTGCTCATCTTCCCAGCCATCCTTATTAATCGCCACTTGGGTCCCCTGTCCCGGAATAAAGGAATATCCGGACGGTTTTTCGGTGATAAAGGAACGAACATCATGAGTTTCCCGGTGAACATCTTTAATCTTTACGGTATGCGACATGACTTTAATGGTTTAAAAGTTCTAAAATATTACTTGAAATACCTGCATAGCCGACCCTTTTCCGGAATTTCGACAAATCCATGGATTTCTAAAACAAATATAAACGTAATTTAAATCCATCAGTTCACATGAAAAATCTTTCCAAAAATAGAACAGCCCGCCTTTCCGAAACAAAGCGGGCTGTTCTACCATCCTCAAATCGAATGTCAAGACCGGCGGCGGTAAATCAATAATATCCGCCGGTTGTTCCGTATTATTTGTTGCTAGTCTTCCTCATCATTATCGTCATCCTCATCACCATCATCTTCATCGTCGTCATGATCGTCTTCGATCTCGAGTTTACCGAATCCATTCTCCATTTTGACTTCCATCTTTAACAGCTCTCCTTCTTTCTCGTAGTCATATTGAGACAAATCCCATACGGTTCCGTCCGACTGCATGAACCAGATATCCGGGTGAAGCGTGATTTTCATGGCCCGGGGCACTTCATCTCCGGTAACGGTTAAGGGCGGATCAAACTCTTTTTCCACTTTGATTTCGGCTTCCACAAAAGTTTGGAAAAATCGGGTAGTATCCGATCCGGACTCCCGGAAACTTCCGCTTACTACCATACTGGCATCTTCCGGCCAATTGGGGAACTTTGCCTTCACCGAATCGATCAATGACTGATTGTCATCTCCTTCCTCTTCTTCATTTTCTGCCTCTTCATCAAAATCGATGTCTTCCACTTCAAACTTCAATTCGCTGAATGTGCCTTCCGGTATGGTGCCACTTACCGCATCTATTGAAGAACCATCCAGGGGCAGATCGACAAAGATGCCGGACGTTTCAAACTCTTCTTCACACTCTTCGTCCGTGTCGTTTTCGACTCCGTCTTCACCCTCCGAGTCATCATTATCTGTGGTGTCAGATTCACAAACGTCATCCTCTCTTTCCACTTTAAACTCGCCCACGATAAAATGTATATCGTGAATCGTCAGCGTACCGTTATCACCCTCAATCTTCAAAGAGTCGGGCATCGTACTGCTTAAAGTAGTCGTATTGTTCGTGAAGTTCTGGGATGATGCAACCGCAAATTCGACGTCAAAATTGGATCGTTTCACCTGATCACTGGAAGTAACGTCGCATCCCTGGAAAATAAACAGGGTTATCAGCGCGAACGACAAAGTGTATCCGAGATTTCTCCTTACAGTATACATGGGGGTGTACTTTATTTTTACGTAGTAGTATTTGTCCTTCATAAAAGATACGTTATCATATGACGATTGAAGGCCGAACTTGTTACAATTTTATTAATTATCAACGATATGAATACTCAAAACGTACGCCGCGACATTGCCCAAAAAACGGTTCAAATCCTGGATAAGGGGGAATATGAATCACTTTCAGGTAAAAAAGTTAAAATTCACGAAACATTGGACCGTGCCCGGCGGTTAACCCGAACGTTTAGTCCGGATGAATTGGAAAAAATGACGATCCGGCATGTATTCAATGATAAGGGAACACCCCCTCCACCAAGTATCACGGTGACCAATGAGACCACCCTTTCGGCAGCCCTTCGCCTTGCACAAAAATCATCAAACGAAAATCTGATGGCCCTGAATTTCGCATCGGCCAAAAATCCGGGAGGCGGATTTTTAAACGGCGCATCCGCCCAGGAAGAAAGTCTTTGTCGCAAGTCGGGCTTGTATCACTGCATAAAAGACCAGGCGGAGTATTATGAACAAAATAAAGCTTACGGAAGCAGTCTGTATACCGATCACATGATTTATTCGCCCGGCGTTCCGGTAATTCGGGATGTAAACGAGGAGCTTTTAGAATCCCCCTACCTGTGCGACTTCATCACGGCCCCTGCCGTCAACGCCGGTGCCGTTCGCGAAAACGAGCCCAAACGCGTCAACATGATCCAGCCTGTGATGGAACAGCGCATTGAAAAGCTGATTGCCCTTTTCGTGCATTTATCCCAAAAACGACTGGTGCTGGGTGCCTGGGGATGCGGCGTATTTGGAAATGACCCGACAGAAGTAGCTCGCTGGTTCAGTCGCTACCTGGGAACAGATTCTCCCTATGCTCCCTATATAGACGAGGTGGTGTTTGCCGTACTCGACAATACCGCTGACAAGCGCATCATTACCCCTTTCCGAAATGAATTTGAATAAGAGGTAGTATCCTGTTTATTTAAACTTCTACACTGCATCCGTCACTTCAACGGGCAGTACCATGAAACGGCTCTTGTTTGGTACTTTCTTGCTCTTCCTTTTCCTGCCGCAAAGCGGGCTCACCCAGCGTCTGTCTGTCTACAACCTCGGAGTGCATGCCGGCGTGGAATATCCCAAATTGTATTGGAATTATCATGAGGAGTCAAACCCCTACAACGGCACCCGTGATGATTTCACTATTCGCCCACATGCCCAGATTACCTACGATCTATCCTTAACCGAACACTTCAAACCCCGAATATTTACAGGATATAGTCGTCTTGGATTCCGGGAAGCCTTCGCCATTGACGATGTTTTAGGCGACAAGGGCAGACAGCATGTAAGGATGAACACGATATCCGTCGGAATCAAAGCATTATTCGACACGTCGGTACTCAAGTTTGGTCCCGTTTTCAGCTGGTATAAAATTTTGGACGCTGAATGGGAGTACCAAATAAAACAATCAACCGGTCAATGGAACACCAGTTTTGTGGATGAAAACTATGATCGCTTTTTAGCCGATCATGCCTATGAAGCAGGCTTTTCCATTCAACGATTCATCGGACCCAATTTTGTTGTCAGCTTTGAAGGCCTCTACACGCTCAATGACATTTTTATTCACGAAGATAAACTCCCAGGGGGACTTCTGTCGCAGTATACCTGGTTTCCCCAGCATTACCGGCTTACCCTCGGGTATGCCCTGTAGATAATGGAGTGAAATTTTTGACCCTGATAAGGTTCGAAACCGGTCTACCCGCAAGTGTGACAATCTGCCAGCCCGGGTGAATGATTAGGAAACCCGCACCAACAGATGCATCCCTCGAACAGGTGATTATAATCTTTATGGCATATCGGTAATGATTCGAATCTCTGAAGCAGTAGCCTGGTTATTCACATAATCTTCAGCTACGAATCGCACAAAGCGAGCTCGCTCTTCTTCCGGCAACTCGATCACTCGAGCGGTAGAACTCACCGGCCAGCTGCCTTCGGCAACCGTTTCAAATTCACGACCGTCGTTACTGACGTCAATGCGGTATCCTGTTATCAACGCATTGGTTTTGTCGAACCGCTGTCGCAGCCACAGGCCTTCGAACGATCTCACTTTGCCCATATCCAGCGTAATACTGTGCGGGCGCGGATGATTTTCGGAGTGCCAGCGCGTTTCGGGTCGTCGGTCGATGGCATATTCGGGCTCAAACGTCCACCCCATCCAGAAGTCACCCGCACTGGAAACGTGAGCTATGGACAACTCTTCGGCCGGCAGAAACTCGGGCGTCGGAGCGGTAGGGATCACTTCCACATCGTCAAACTGGGTATTGTTCCACTTGCTTGATCGCAGCCCGACATTCCCGGCGCGCTGCAGGTCACTTTCCATCGTTTTAACGGTTTCTCCATCGATAATGAGTTCGATATTGTTTCCGTTCATTTTCATCGCCAGATCGTGCCACCGGTTAGCGGTAATGCTGGTCGACCCGGTCGAGAGCGTATCATACTCCCGGGTGGCGGGATCTTCAGAATAGAGGGCCCATCCATCGGTTCCGACCCGGAAATGAAAACCACCCAGCCAGGCGGTCCACGGTCGATGCCCGTTAATTCGGCCAATCAGCTCGGCATATCCGTCCCCATTCAACAAGACTTTGGTTTTAAGCGTATAATCGCCGGTCCATCGCGGATCGCCCACCATCAGGGTCGGGGGAAGCTCTCCCAACTGGTTCCAGGTAATCGGCTTTCGGTTCAGCATCTGACGATAGCAGTTCCCCGAGCGACCGCCCTCGCAGGGTTTGACCTCATAGACCGCACTCAAATTGGTAAAGAGACGAGCCGTTTTGCCTTCCTCGTAATCGTCAAAGTCGTCGGAAAAGGGCAGGGACTGCTCTTGATAAGCCGTCTTTACTTCCGGTTTTTCGGAGCCTTTGTTCGGACCGGTCAACGTGGTCAAAGAATAGACGTGTCCGGGCTTGATCACCAGCCGAAAACGTCCGTCATGCGGAACGATCGGACCCGGTTGCTTTTGAAAATGTTCGGAGGTATCGTCCGAGGCAAAATTGGAGGTCCACAGATATAGCGGCTTGGACGGAAGGTTTTCAAGCTGGATATACAGCGTGTCTTTGTAGGGGATATCGAGCGACTCGATGATCATACTGTATTCTTCATGCTCGGAATCGGCCAGTGTGACCATGGTCGCCGTCATCTTATCATCGCTCAGCCGCTTGCTTCCGCTGTCGATATAATGCCAGCCCGGTTCGGTAAACTGGGTCGTATGGGCGAAGGCCCAGATATTTTTACCCACGTCGTAGAACCCCGACCACGGCCAACGCGCCTGCATGATGCCGGAGTTTCCGATCGGCAGGTTGGCATAATAGGTTTCCACCGTATTCCAGATCAGGTAACTGGTAAACTTGCCGTCGATATACATACGATTAAACCCGCGGGCGTTCGGCGGACCGCCGACATCATGTCCCATTCCCGCGTTCGTCATCTGCAGTGGAATCCCGAGGTCGCGGGCCCCCTGCGGACTCGGGCAGTCGCGGTATTTCGTTCGCCACTGACACGGCCAGTGCATCGCGACCTGATCCACGGCTTCTCTGAACTCCGGGTAGATGTTTAAGCTATCCACCACTTCCCAGTTGCTGGAATCCTGGTAAATCTCGTCGGGTGCCGGAATTTTTACGTCGGGATAGTTGCGCTCCAGAGCACTGTCGAGGTCTGCAAACCACTGCGGGTCAAAACCCTTCTCGTTCCACCCGCCGATGTAGTCGATTTGCAGGCCGTTCTTCTCGGCACATTCCAGGAACGTCATGTGATACTTGATGTTATCGTCGGTCCACACCCCGTCGAGCCAACCCGGCGCGCTCCACTGCTGAGCATAGAGGATAATATCCGGGTTCCGTTTTTTGGCCTGCTTCATCAACCACCAATTGTATCCACGGTCGCAGTCGACTACATCCGGTTCCGGCATATGAGAGGGATCCGAGCCGGCCGTCGTGTTGGTTCCACCGGTGATTTCCACCTTCAAAATTTGAAGGTTGGCCCCGTAGTTCGGCTTGTAGAGAAAATCGAGCACCTCGCTGCGCTCCGGCTCCGGGTAGTCGATCAGCAGGCGAGCGTTGGTATTGCTGTTGGCTCCCAGCCCGTAGAATTCCCGTCCGATGTCCTCCCCGTTGACTGTTACGTCCAGGTAGGACGTGTCCTGCTGGGCGGATGTATTCATCAACCCGATGGTACAGAGAAGTAATGCAGCTCCCAGCATTTGGAGTATGAGGTAATTAACTTTTTTGAAAATGTTTGGGTATTGTGAACACATGGTGTAGTTGATTAAATGTTAAGATAAATGCCGTGAACAACCGTCCCCCTTTGGAGGGGGATGGTTTTTTGCTTTAGTAGTTCATTTTCCAGGCTTCCGGCAATTCCGTTATAATCTCAATATCGGCGGCGGCAGCCTGCCGGTTTACATAGTCCGTTGCCACCAGGCGGACGTAGCGCGCTTCTACGGGGGCCGGCCAGTGAGCAATTTTGTTGCCGGCATGAGCAGGCCATTTTCCTTCCTTGATCATTTGAAACTCTTCGCCGTCCACGCTCGTTTCGATGCGATAGCCCGTAATCATGGCATTTTTACTGAAATAACGGGGACGAACCTGGAGCCCCTCGATGCTGCGGGTTTTCCCGATATCGACAGTGATGCTGTGGGGCTTCGGACCGTCTTCGGTCTGCCAGCGCGTTTCGGGGCGATCGTCAATCGCATAACCCGCTTCGAACGTCCAACCTTTCCAGAAGCCCTGCGAACTCGAGACCTGCACGACCGACAATTGATCGTGCGGCACAAACTCCGGCGAGGGGCCGGTCGGCTGTACCGATACTTCATCAAACTGAGCTTTTATCCAGGGTTTCGCCCGCAGCGACACGTTGCCTCCAAGTTGGTGTGAACCCTTGATCCGTGCCAAACTTTCACCATCCAGCAACATCTCTATTTCTCTGCCATGCATGCGGAGCGAGAGATCATGCCATGTTTGCGGATCGATACGCTGACTGCCCGCATCGAGTTCGGTCGTGTCACCTGTCGCCGCATCCACGGTGAACAGGCGCCAACCCTCAGTGCCGATCTGGGCATGATATCCCCCGAAAATATCGGTCCACTCGTGGTGACCGGCGATGCGGCCGATTAATTCAACCGCTCCTTCTTTAGGAATCATCACCTTTGAGCTCAGTGTATAGTCGCCCTTCCAGCGGGGATCTCCAACCATGACTGTCGGAGGCATACGACCTGATTCGACCCAGGTAATCGGTTGTTCGGTCACCATCTGCTGGTAGCAAGTCCCCGAGCGACCGGCTTCGCAGGGCTGGGCCTCAAAGGCCCCATTCATGTTGGCAAAATAGCGTGCCATTCGACCCCGTTCGGTATCCTCAAAATCTTCCGTAAAAGGCATCGGGAATTGCTCGTGTACCGTGGCATCCGGTTTAGCCCCGCCTTTATGTTGTCCCTCGGTTGAAGTAATTGAATAGACGTGATTGGGCTTGGCGATCAGGCGGAACTGACCTTCGTGCGGAATAATTTTGCCCGCAAACTGAAAGTGATCGGAGGTATCGTTCGAGGCAAAGTCGCTTCGCCACATACGGAGTACGCGGTGGGGCAGGTTCTCCAGTTTGATATAGAGCGTATCCTTCTCTGCCATATCCAGCGTCTCGATAATCATGCTGTAGTCCTTGCTGTCGGGCGATTTCAGGGTCACGACACTGGCTTTGTTTTCAAGCTTGGCACTTCCGGAATCCAGGTAGTGCCATCCCGGTTCGGTGAATTGCGTAGTATGCGCGAACGCCCAGATGTTCTTGCCCACGTCGTAAAAACCCGACCACGGCCAGCGCGCCTGCATGATCCCCGAATTGGCAATCGGCAGGTTCGCATAGTAGGTTTCGGCAGTATTCCAGATCAGGTAGCTGGTGAATTTTCCATCGATATACATACGGTTGAGCCCGCGGGCGTTGGGAGGTCCGCCGACGTCATGAGCCATCCCCGCGTTCGTCATCTGCAGGGGCATTCCCAGCTCGCGTGCGGCTTTGGGACTCGGGCAATCACGATACTGCGTCCGCCACTTGCACGGCCAGTGCATGGCAATTTGGTCGATCGATTCCTTGAATTTCGGATAGACCTCCAGGCTGTCCAGAATGCGCCATTCGGTCGTATCCTGGTAGATATCGTCGGCCGCCGGGATTTTTACGTAGGGATAATGCTGCTCCATAAGGCTGTCGAGGGCGATAAAAAACTGCGGATCAAATCCCTGCTCGTTCCATCCCCCGATAAAATCGATCTTCAGATCATGCTGCTCGGCGCACTCCATCCAGGTGCGGTGATACTCAAGGTTGTTCTCGGTCCATACGCCTCCAAGCCACTGCGGAGCCGTCCACTGCTGGGCATAAAGGATAATATCCGGATTGCGCTCGCGAGCCTCCTTCATCAGCCACCACTGGTAGCCGCGGCTGCAGTTAACCGAGTCCGCCGTGCGCATATGGGATGGATCCGACCCCGCCGTTGTATTGGATCCGCCGCCCATTTCAACCTTCAGCATCTGCAGATTGGCCCCGTAGTTTGGCTTGTAGAGATAATCCAGGATCCGGCTGCGCTGCGGTTCGGGGTAATCGATCAGGTGTCGGGCATTGGCCCCGGCGCTGATAGCTCCGACCCCGTCATACTGTCGTCCCACATCCTCGCCGTCTACACGTATATTATAGTTGAATGAATCGTTTTGAGCGTTAACAGCCCAAGGCAGACTTAGACTGATAAAAAAGCTGATGAACAGAAGTATTAGCGCATAATTAACGGCAGTGGAACTTGTTTGCAGTGAGTCTATTTTCATTTTCGAACGTTTCTGTTATGGAAGAGAAGACAGGAGCAACCCCTTTGCCTCTCACAAAGGAGGACTCATCGGCCGCACCTTGTGAATTGACCATTTGAAATGTGTAAAACTCTGAATGTTGGTGAAATTGATGAATTAAGCTCTGTTTTGCATGACAACATTTTAAAAAAATCACGAGAAAACTGTAAGGAATTCATCTTTTACATATCAATACTATAAATAAAAATTTCCAAACTTTCAGAAAATTCAAGAGAGGAATTTTATGTCTTTACAACTTCCCTATGGGATACAAGCAGACACATTAAAACATATATCGGAAGTCGAACGCGGCTTAAACTGCAATTGTAAATGCCCGTCGTGCGGTGAACCGCTCATCGCCCGAAAGGGCAAGAAGACCGCTCACCATTTTGCCCACCGACAGGCTTCCAACTGCGATACTGCCACAGAAACGGCCTTGCACCTGGCTGCCAAAGAAGTGTTGGAAGCCGAAAAAAGAATCCGTCTTCCCGACACCGAGGTCACCTTCAACAGTTTTCGAGAACCATTCCGGCTCTGTAAATCGCGGGAGCTAACCTTTGATCGCGTCTGGCTAGAGGAACCCTCCGGCAGCATGATTCCAGACGTTTTGATTGAAAAAAATGACCGGGAACTTGCTATCGAAATCAAGGTGAGTCATGAAGTAGACCAGAAGAAACGACAAAAAGCACGAAAGCAAGATTTGTCGGTACTCGAAATCGATTTATCCAAATTTAACCGGGAACTCTCCCCCGATCGACTTCATGATTTGGTGGTAGAGGGACTCGAATATAAATCATGGTCCTACAACCGCCGGGCCCAGCTTTACCGGGATCGATTGCTGCAAGCATCGCGGCGAAAAATGATCCAGGAGACCGGTATGTCGATGTGGGTCCAGGATTGTCCGCGCGAATACCGATCCAATGGCAGCGGATACTACGCCCTGGTCGTCGACGACTGCTGGCACTGCCGGCACTGCGTTCACCACGACCGGGAGGAAGGCATCATCTATTGTGCCGCCAATCAGACCACAATGGCTCACTGATCTTCGCTGTCGCTCTGGAATTAGAAATTTAAGATTTAAGATTTAAAATTAGAGACGTTTTGTACGCGGTATTCATGTACCATACCGGCACCAGCGGAAAATACAATACGAATGGTATTACTATTATCCCTCATTAAAACTGGTGCCGGCATTACTCTTTACTTAAAGGCAATCAACGTCCATTAATTTTTAATTATAAATCTTAAATTCCTAATCTCCGAGCGTAGCGAGGGTAAGGGTTACTCTTTCAAATACCGCTCGAGAAAGTCGGTCGTTCGCTTCCAGGCATCGCGGGCCGCTTTGGATTCGTAACTATCACCCGACGGATTGGCGAACGCGTGTCCGGCACCCTCGTAGATTTTCAAGTCGTTCCATATACCCAGCGAATCGAGCACAGTGCCAAACCTCTTCACATTTTCCGGCGGAATGGCGTTGTCTTCCGAGCCGAAATTACCGAGAATCGGCATATTCAGCTTCTTAAGTTGGTCAGCGTCGGTCACCAGCCGGCCGTAATAGATCACCGCTGCATCCAGTTTTTCCGGCATCGAGAGTGCCGCCTGCAGCGACCATCCTCCGCCGAAGCACCAGCCAATCACACCGGTCAATTCAGCATCTTCAATCTGGGCCAGATACTGCTGAGCCTGCTTCAGATTGGCCACGCCCCGATCCTGGTTCTGCATGGCCTGCTTCATCAGTTGCTGAGCCGCATCGGAGGTCCCGGCCGTATCTCCGCCGTACATATCGACCGCCAGGGCCTGGTAGCCCTCGCCGGCCAGTCGGCGGGCCATCATCTTGATGTTGTTGTTAAGTCCCCACCACTCGTGGATAACAATCAGGCCCGGCAGGGTGGTATCGCCCATTGCCGATTCCGGTTCCGCATAATAACCGCGGAGTGAATCTTCACCTACCGTCCCATACGTCACCCACTCCGCTTTCACCGGTTGCGCCGGCTCGTAGCGGGAAGCCTGATTGGCGGTCGGTTCATCTCCCTCATGCTCTTCGGCCATTCGATCGGTGACCGATTCCTGCTCCGATTGCTGCTGTCCGCATCCTGCCATCAACAGCAAGACCAGCAAACTTGTTATCCCTGAATAGACAAATGATAATTTATACTTTTTCATAATTTCAATCCCCGAATTTAAAATTAACGTGAAATGCCTTTCTCTTCACTAGTTGTTAACAAAAGGTTGCCGGCTTGTAGTTCAATCTTGTTGCCAATCACCTTCTAAAAAATAAAGTTAGGTAATCTTTGGGACTTCTTTAACCAAAAATGATTATGTAATGACCCGCAAAGATTTGTATATTATGCCTCTTGTTTTCAGACCTACGCGCCCGTAGCTCAACTGGATAGAGCGTTTGGCTTCGGAGCAAACGGGGGAGGGATGCCCGCTTTCCTATGCTGCCGCTCTTTTCTTCCCATTATTCCTACCCTATAGGGGATTTTGCCATGTCTCGTGTAAAATGATGTAAAATTTTTGTTGCCGCTATGTTGTCGTGTAAAGTCCAAAAATGCGGGATTGTTTGCGCTTTGTTTGCGCAAACACAAATGGGTTTTCTCCAACATTTCTAGGCGAATGAAATTTCAGGGCTATCACTGAGAATAGTAAGTGACTTTTTTGGTCTAGAAATAGAAACATAAAATTGCTCTTTCGTAAAATCTTCATTCAATTCTAATATCACGTGGTCAAATTCTAATCCTTTAATTTTCAAAGGATTACTTATTGACCTATAGTAAATCTCCCGACCAATTTTACTTATCTGTTGTTGTTTCCCTTTGAAAATATCAATTAAGGACTTTTCGCTAGTGTTTTTGGCTTCAGATAGGATTTCTAAAAATAAATATAGTAGTTCTTTCCTGTGTATATTGCATTCTGTGTTATCTCTTATTATTTCAATCGCTGTTATAACATGTGATACCGACCTATTTTCAATTACCTTTTGAAATAAATCCGCAACCTCCTTATGCTTTCTTAATCCCTTTACTATATCAGTTTTTTGATTCTCAATTCTCTTAATAATAGTACGATATTCAGTAGTCACATTTGATACACAGTTTTTTACTAAATCAAATATAACCTCAGCAAACTCATATCCTTCAGTTTGATCCAATCTTTGACATACCTCTCTTAACCCGACAAAACTCATTCTCTCCATATAATTAAATCGACCGCCAAAATCTTTTGCACGCCTTTTTGCCATCCCTACCTTTTTACTACTACAAAGATATATTACACTTTCTCCTCCATCACCAATACTATAACCTACATTCCTATTTCTTCTCGAATTTTCAAACCAACTTATTGAGTCTGGTGTATCTCTTAAATTAATCTGCTCTCCATTTTCTAAGTAACTTCTAGCCTCAACAATCCACTTACCCAATTCCAAATTAGCATTTTCTTTTTCCCAACGCCATGGATAATCTAATTTCCCACTTAAGGAAAATTCGGAAAGTACATCGGATTCCCATTCTACTATATTCCCTTGAAAATCAAATATGCTTTGCAAAGGATCACCAGCAATTCTGCAGGGAATTATTTCGGCAAGTTTTCTAATAAAACGATGTTGAAATATATCGCAATCCTGATATTCATCTACAAAACAACCATCAAAGGAAACTCTAATCACTTTCTTGCCAATTTTACTGCCAAGAAAATTACATCCAGCTAAGCATAAGGTATTCCACTCATCTCCTTGCGGATATTCTGATATATCATAACCACAAATTTTTGGATAGGAACGGGAAATCATTAAACACAAACTAGCTATTGTGCTTATTGAGACATCTTTATACCCTAAATTGTACTTTTTTGCCCTATCTCTTAATGATTTCACTCCAGCATTCGTATGGGTTAATAATAGCTGTTTACCCTCCACAATATTTGACGCTTTTACTATCGTTTCCGTTTTCCCACATCCTGCTGGAGCTATTATTAAGGAATCACTAGTATTCGAATACTCTTGTAGTTGTTCATCATTCATATAGTGTGGATTTCAGCATCCCGATTTTACTACCTAAATCTTTTGATTCTACCTCATCAAAATGCTGCATAATAAATTCACCCAACTTCTCTGCCTTACCAATTGTTTTGTAAGTATTACTGTCACCGAAATATTTACCTACATAATGCTTCAATTCACCTTTATCGATATATTCCAAGAAATCATTTAACTTGCCAATATCTTTTATCTCAATATCCTGATCTATATTACTGTTTATGGAATTAAACAAAGATTGATAGTTAAAGTCCATTCCCAATACCTCTTGTTCCGTAAATCTAAGTAACTCATTTAATGTGTTAACGCTGAAATCTTTAGTAATTCTTATTTCAGTATTAACCTCATCATCCCAATTAATGACCTTAATGCCACTTTCCTCTAGTTCTTCGATTGATTTTGGAAGCACATGAAGTTTATCGCTATCAATAAATAAAATAGTTTCATAACCAATTTCATTTAATTCGATAGCTTTATTAGTTGCCCTTACAGTGCTATCACCACTTACTACCGAAATTCCATTAAGACCAAAGGAATTCTCATCACTTTCTTCTATCCAACTACTTTCAAAACCTTTACATAAGCCATATTCTGTTGCCCCCTCACAAACTACAACCTTATTACCAAAAAATGCTTCTGGCACTGATCTTAATGTTCCTTGGAATTGTTCATTCAATTGATTTACTAATACATTACTATCTGCATCATTTTTTACTACGTATATATTCTTTGCATCTAATTCAACTAAAGTAGTGGGAGAATGAGTCGTCATAAAAACCTGTGAATCCTCAATATTATTTTTAAGACTTCTTAATACTCCCCTAATTCTATGTGGTTCCAAACCATACTCGAATTCATCAAATAACAATATATCCTGAAATTTAGAATAAGAAATTTGAAGAGCAGTTAGCATCAATTTTTGTGTAGCCACTCCCTTTAATCTAATTGGCACATCACCGTCAAATAAACCAACTGAACCTAACTTTGTGGTCATGAATTTTAGATCAAGGTTTGCACTTAATCCATCGGCTTCAAAATCAACATTTATTTCTTTCGCTTCATCTTCCAAAATTTCCAATACTTCATTAATTGCTGTATTGTCCTTGAAAGAAGTATCTTTTTTAACTTCACGAAGTGCCTCTGTCAGTTTGTTTTTTGCTTCGCTATCATCATCAAGAAGTTTCCTTAAAAAAGAATCATGTTTTAAGTAAAAATGCCTTTGAACATCCTCTTCGAAGAAGATAACATTCAATTTATGCCTATCTCTTTTGCTAAATGGGATATTACCTGATCGATTATTCACGATCCGCCACTCGGGTTGCAGTGTACTGTCAACTGACAATTCAACCGTCAAGGCATGATGGTCATCTTCTTCAGGTTCATCATGTACATTTCTACCATTCCATCCCCTCATCTCTAATCCATACTTACTTTCCAACTCATAAAACTCTTCAGGAAAATCAATTATCGTTCCACGAATTTTAATTTCATTATTTACACCCCCTCTAAAAAAATCCATATCATCAGGAGTCCAATTCGTAGCAAATAAAAGATTTATTGCTTTTAATATCGTTGTTTTACAGGAATTACTAGATCCAATAAGACACATTATATTAGAGTGAAATGTGCCTTCAAATTTCTTTATACCTCGAAAATTCTCTATCTCTAATTTTACCAGTCGCATAACTAAGGTTAATATCTATTGCTTTTATTAAACACCAATCAAATAGATCTCATTTCTAATGGAAAGTATTTTGTAAACAGCTCCGAATCGATTAAATCGTTAACCGTAAGGTTATAACTTGCTTTCATATTTTTATTTTGATTGGCAGGATGAAAACCCGATTCTCATCCTATCCGTTTATGAAACTTCCGCGAAATAGTAGGTTGTAGCTTAACCTTTGCCTCTCTTTAAATACCTATTTAATCTATATATCCAATTTCATCTTTAAAAAACCCGCCATCCTTTATTTCATTAACTGCCCTTTTTACCTCATAGCCAGATATTTCCTTCTCCCCGTTCATTAACTTAATTAAAGAACCTTTTGGCTCGCCATTTTCCAATTCAATGGATTTATTAATTTTATGTCTGAAAACATAACACTTTTTATTAGTAATAGTTGGCGGAAAGTTACCTTTAAATTTTAAAATCTTAATATCCTCCAGATCAATATCAAAATAATTCAATAAATAATTATCTATAATTTCAGCTATATCGCTCAAAACCTCATATATAAATAGATCTGGTTTATACTCTACATCATCCATGCGATCAACTATATAGTTCCTATCTATTTCATATATAGTATTTAAGTCTCCTGCATTGAATTGCTCGGCCTTTTTCACCAATAAATCTTCACTATGTTGTATATAGTTTAAATGTCTTTTGATATGTTTATCAATTAATCCAAATAAAAATCTTCCATATTTTTTATTGTTAGTTAATTTGCTGACTTTCTTTTGAAACTCTCTATAGCTATCTGAGACTGGAGCTGGATACTTTTTATCATTAAGAGCAAATCTTGCTTCGTAAATATCAAAATATATTTGCTCCATAAATATATCTCTTGCAAAATCGATATGATAACCTAAAATTCCTGAACCAATCCCATTTCCAAAGAAAATTTCAATGATTTCGCTTGGGTCATAATATTCTCTATCTAGATCCTTAAAACTATACTCCGTCATAAGTAACAATACTGCAATACAGTCAATTTTGAGACTTTTCCTAACATTATTAGGTACATTCTCATAATAATTATTCAACGCAATCAAACTATATGTGAAACGTATTAAGTCCTCTACATGACCCGCAACAAAATCTGGATTAGATCTTGCATAAAAAATATTGCTATTATTTATATGTAGGTTTTCATTTTGAAGCGCAATCTCCTTTGCCTCACTTTCTTGGCTTTGAAAAATACCCATATTTTTTCCTATTAATAGTTTTATTACTCTACTCCAATTAAATAGATCGGCACTTCTAATGGAAAGTATTTCGCAAACAGCTCCGAATCGATTAAATCA
>CAJXOW010000028.1 GCA_913057825.1 uncultured Balneolaceae bacterium
TGAAGAATTCGGGGGCGTCGATGCCCCGCGGACGTATTACGGTGAATCTGGCCCCGGCTGACTTGCCGAAGGAGGGAAGCTCGTTTGACTTGCCGATTGCCATCAGCCTGCTGGCGGTGTCGCACCAGCTGGAGACGGATTTGCTCGATAAAACCCTGATCACGGGAGAGCTGGCGCTCGACGGACGTCTGCGTCCAGTGAAGGGCATGCTGCCGATGACGGTGGAGGCGATGGAACAGGGGTATGAGCGGATCGTTGTGCCGGAGGAGAATGGACCGGAGGCGGCAGTCGTCGAGGGTATTGACGTCTATTCATTTCGATACCTGGAGGAGGTAATTCGTTGGCTGGCCGAACCGGAAATTTATGAACCGCTCGATGTGAATGCGGACCGGGTGCTGGCGGAAAAGAAAAGAAGAGAAGTGGTGGATTTTAGTGATGTGAGAGGACAGGAAAACGTAAAGCGGTCGCTCGAAGTGGCGGCGGCCGGGGGACATAATCTGATTATGGTGGGTCCGCCGGGATCGGGGAAAACGATGATGGCGCGTCGGCTGCCGACCATCTTGCCGCCGCTGACCCTGGAGGAGGGACTCGAAACGACCAAGATCCACTCGGTAGCCGGTTGCATGAAGGATGGGGAGGCGCTGGTGGGAGACCGACCGTTTCGGTCGCCGCATCATACGGTGTCGGATGTGGCCCTGGTGGGCGGGGGCAGCTACCCGATGCCGGGTGAGATATCATTGGCGCACAACGGGGTGCTATTCCTGGACGAGCTGCCCGAATTCAAACGCAGTGCCCTGGAGGTGATGCGTCAACCGATAGAAGACGGACGGGTGACTATTTCACGTTCCCGGATGACCGTTAAATATCCGAGTCGTTTTATGCTGGTGGCCTCGATGAATCCCTCGCCGACCGGCGACTGGTACGACCCGAGCGACCCCGACAGCGTAAGTCCGTCGCGCATGCAGCAATATCTCAATAAAATCAGCGGTCCGCTGCTGGATCGGATTGATATTCATGTCGAGGTGACGAAAGTCAGCTATGAAGAACTATCCAGCAAGCGTAAAGGCGAGTGTTCCGAAGCGATCCAAAAGCGGGTGGTCCAGGCGCGGAAAAAGCAGCGTGAACGATTCGAGTCGTATGAGGGAGTCCACAGCAACGCTCAGATGAACACCAAGCAGGTACGTAGGGTGTGTTCGCTGGATCAAGCCTCTAAAAAGCTATTGAAACAGGCCATCACCCGACTGGGACTCTCCGCCCGCGCCTACGACCGCATCCTGAAAGTCTCCCGGACCATCGCCGATCTCGACGAAGCCTCACAAGTCAAAAGCAACCATATCGCGGAGGCCATTCAGTATCGGAGTCTGGACCGGGAAGGATGGTTGAAGTAGCAAACCACTTTTTGGAAAAGTGGTTTGCTGCTCGAGGCTCGAAGCTCGAGGCTCGAGGTATATTCGAAGTTGTATTGATGTTGTGTATAAAATCTTATAATTACTAGCTGGTATAGTTAATTTAAGGTTGTAATCTTTTAGACCATCTCAATTAAACCTCGAGCGGCAAATGTTCATTTGATGAATAGTAAATCAATCATGGTGTCTTTAATAAATCTCAAACACTAATACCAACTCATGCCCGAAAGAACATTTGCCATTATAGCATTTCCAACCGCGGTGCGGCGGACGTTTACCTATCATGTGCCGGAGGGTTTGCAGTCGGACGTGAAGCGGGGGAAGCGCGTGTGGGTGCCGCTGCGGCAGCATTTTGCGATCGGGATGGTGGTCAGGGTGCATGATGAGAAGCCGGACTTTGAGACGCGGGAGGTGCGGCAGGTGTTGGATGAGGAGCCGGTGATGAATCCGGAACTGCTGTCGCTGACCGACTGGGTGCATCGTTTTTACTATGCGAGCTGGGGTGAGACGATCCAGGCGGCGCTGCCGGTGGGGCTTAATTTCAGGTCGCGAAAGTACCTGGTTACGGCCGAGGATCCGGGGATGGGACTCGGGGGCAAAGCGCTTGAAATTTATAATGAGATTAAAGAAGCCGGCGAGTATCCGCTGGATGATGCCGAAAAGCGGTGGTCGGAGGGAAAAGAGGCCCGACTGCTGGATAAGCTTCGCAAACAGAACCTGATTGAAACCTGGGAGCAGCCGTCGGTGAAGGTGAAGCCTAAGAAAGTGAAGGTGTGGAATTGGACCGGGGAGGCTTCCGGTGAAGCCCTGGATGAGTTGATCGATGAATATTCATCCGACGAAAAAGATCCGCCGAAGTGGGTGCGGGCGCTGCAAAAGCTGCGGTCGCTTGAGTTGCCGGCTTCGCAGAAGGAGTTAAACCGGCAAGAGCTGCTCGAGTATTATACGTTGCACCGGATTCGCAAGGAGAGATTGATCGATTTTCAGGAGATCGATTCTCACCAGGTACGTCCCAAGCTGGATTATGATCCCAGTCAGCTTAAAACACTCAACGACGAACAACAGGAGGCCTGCGAACGTATTCTGGACGCGGTGGACGAGGAACGCTTTGAGAGTTTTCTGCTGTACGGGGTGACCGGCAGCGGAAAGACGGAGGTTTATATTCATGCGCTCAAAAGAGTTATTGAGCAGGGGCGCGGCGGACTCATTCTGGTCCCGGAAATCGCCCTTACCCCTCAAACCGTGCGGCGGTTCTACCAGATCTTTGGCGATGATATTGCCGTGCTGCATAGTCGATTGAGTAATTGCGAGCGATACGACGCCTGGCGGGCACTGCATTCGGGCGAGAAGAGGGTGGCGATCGGGGCTCGTTCCGCTATTTTTGCACCGGTGCAGGACTTGGGATTGATCATCATCGATGAGGAACACGACAGTTCTTATAAACAGGAAGATCCGGCCCCGCGCTACGATGCCCGTCTCACGGGACGAAAACGGGCGGAACTCAATAACGCCGTAATGGTTACCGGTTCGGCCACGCCCAGCATGGTTTCGCTGCAGGCCTCGGGCAAAGGCAATTCGCATTACCTGGAGCTCTCTTCCCGTCACGCCGAAGCCGAAATGCCGGGAGTCGAGGTGCTGGACCTGAAAAAATATCGCTCGGCCATGCGCGGTCCGCTGGCCGTACCGCTTCATGATTCGATTCAGGAGGCCCTGGATAAAGATCAGCAGGTGATATTGCTTTACAACCGCCGCGGATACGCTTCTTATTTGCAATGTGGAGACTGCGGACACCTGCCGGAATGCCCGAACTGCTCGGTCAGCCTGACCTATCATAAGAATAACCAGCAGCTCCGCTGTCACTACTGCGGGTTCGCAAGTCGTGCTTCCGGCCAATGTCCGGATTGCAAGGCACAGGCCATGCTGGTGCAGGGAAGCGGCACCCAGCAGATTGAAGAGCAGATCGAAGAGCAATTCAGTGATGCCCGACTGCTTCGGATGGACCAGGATACCACCACCGGCAAGAACGCCCATGCCGAGCTGCTGCAGAAATTTGACGACCACGAGGCCGACATCCTGCTGGGAACCCAGCTCGTGGCCAAGGGACTCGATTTTCCGAATGTGACGGTCGTCGGAGTCATCGATGCCGACACCGAACTGGCTTTTCCGTCGTTCCGGTCGGCCGAGCGCATGTATCAATTGCTTAGCCAGGTAGCCGGCCGGTCGGGAAGAGCTGACAAACCCGGCGTGGTATATTTTCAGACCTGGCAGCCCGATCACCCGGCCGTACAGTCCGCCCGCGAGCACGACTACAAAGGTTTCGCGCGCACCGAGCTGCAATACCGCAAAATGCTCGAATACCCGCCTTATTCACGGCTCATCTCATTTATATTTAAGGGCAGCAAGGAATACCGTGTTCAGCAGGTAGCCACAGCATTCACCCATGCATTAGAAGATGAAGCCGGAGGCTTTCCTGTGCTGGGTCCCTCCCCGCTGACCATCTCCCGCATGAAAAACGAATTTCGCTGGGAAACCATCACCAAAATTGATACCTCGTGGCAAGCCGATCAAATCGAACAGATGCTCGACCGCATCTTCGAAAAATACGACCAGCAAAAGCCCGAAGGAGCTACGGAAGTTCGCATAACCGTGAACGTAGACGCAATGGAGTGACAAAGAGTTGATTATTGTCGGCTCCACGCTCCAGGCTCCACGGATATTCGAGCTTGTAATAATTTCCTGTATATACACATCATAAACACCTGCTGGAATACACGTGGAGCATGGAGCCTGGAGCGTGGAGCCCCATATCATTTGCTTGATAACCGATTATTTAAAATTATAAAGAAAGCAGGTTGTTGGATCGCAGAATTTGAGCAAAATGTTTAGATTAGGGAAATACAGAATCGCAGGCTAACTAATCGATAACTAAAGTAATTGTCAGTAAGGGGAGGTTTTAACATCATATACAGGCTGTAAAGCCATCTCGAATAGCCTCGAGCTTCCAGCTTCGAACCTCAAGCTCTCTTATTAAGCACCAAACAGCAATACCCCAACAAGCAACGAACAAGACACCAGCGCACCAAAACCCATCCCCATGAGTGTAACCGTAAAAGTGGCCGAGAATGAAGAGCAGGTTCAAGAGTTTGTGAAGCACCTGCTGGAAGACATGCGTGCGCTGGAGCGTATGCTCGAGGAGGGACGATTTGAGATCGACAAGCAGCGTATTGGAGCCGAGCAGGAGTTGTGCCTGGTCGATGCTTACGGGAAACCCGCCTTGAAGTCGCTCGACGTCCTTGATGAGTTGGATGATGAGCAGCTGACCACCGAGTTGGCACTGTTCAACATGGAGATCAACCTGAAGCCGCTGGAGTTCAAGGGGGATGCGCTTTCCCGGATGGAGAAACAATTGCATCGCAAGATCGACAAGATTCGCAAGGTGATGTGGGGGATGCAGGGAAATGCCATATTAACCGGCATCCTGCCCACGATACGGAAGGCCGACCTTGAGCCAGAAAGCATGACCCCCTATCAACGCTACTCGGCCTTGTGCAAAGCCATTAACCGGTTGCGGGGAAGTGAATATGAACTGCGTATCCGGGGGGTTGACGAGCTGCTTATGAAATTTGATTCTCCCCTCATCGAAGCCAGTAATACGGGATTCCAGGTGCACCTGCAGGTACGGCCGGATAATTTTGTCCAAAAATACAACATCGCCCAGGCAGTAACGGGCCCTGTCCTGGCATGTGCCGTGAACTCACCGCTGCTCTTTGGTAAACGCCTGTGGAGTGAAACGCGTGTAGCGCTGTTTCGTCAGTCGATCGACACCCGCAAGGCCACCGACCAGATGCGGGATAAAAACTCGAGGGTTACCTTTGGGAACAAGTGGGTCGAAGAGAATATACTCGAAATATACAAAGAGGATATTGCCCGGTACCGGGTGCTGCTGAGTTCGGAAGTAAACGAGAATGTCAGCGAATTGCTTGATGAGGGAAAAACCCCCGAACTAAGAGCCCTGCAAGTACATAATTCAACCGTCTATCGATGGAATCGACCCTGCTACGGGATTAATAACGGCAAACCGCACTTGAGGATCGAAAACCGGGTGCTCCCTTCAGGTCCGACGATTACCGACGAGGTAGCCAATTCGGCACTTTGGCTGGGACTGTTAATCGGCATGGAGGATGCTTATCCCGATCTGACCGAACGGCTGGATTTTGACGATGCGAAGTCGAACTTTTTTGCCGCCTCGAAGATGGGGCTGGAGACGCACTTGAAGTGGCTGGACGGTGAATCGTGGGAAGCTTCGGAGTTGTTGTTGAAAGAGCTGATGCCAATTGCACGTGACGGACTGAAAAAAGCTGAACTTGACACGTCCGATATCGACCATTATCTATCGATAGTGGAGAAACGAATTAAAAGCGGTCAGACCGGCGCCAGGTGGATGTCTGATTCGTACAGTAAATTGCTGAAGGAAGTAACAAAAGATCAAGCCCTGGTGTCGATTGCGATGTCTACGATTAAGAATCAGACCAAGGGTGAGCCGGTGCACAAATGGGCTCCGGCCAAACTTCAGGACATGAAAAACTGGCAGCCGACGAGCCTGGTGGTCGAGGAGTTTATGACCACTGATTTTCTCACGGTGCAGAAATCCGATATCGTCGAGTTTGTGGCCAGTCTCCTGGATTGGCATGATATTAAATATCTGCCCGTCGAAGATGATCGCGGACAGCTGGTAGGGTTGATTACAATGAGACGGCTGTTTCGTGCGTTTTATAAAAATATAAGTGAAGATGAGCCGGTTCCGGAGATCGTAGATGAAATTATGGTTCAAAATCCCATAACGATCTACCCGGAAGCATCGCTCGGTGAGGCAACCAAATTGATGGAGGATAACAATATTGGATGTCTCCCGGTAGTTAAAAATAACCGGTTGGTCGGTATGATCAGTGAACGGAATTTTAGAGAAGTAACACAGCGACAGTTGAAAGCTCTCGAACAAAATCAGCAGAATGACAACACCGAATCATCCACGCAAGATCAAAGCGAAACATTATAAACGTATCGTAGGAGATGTCCAGGGCCGGGAAGCCGGTCCCATCGTGATTGTGCTGGGTGGCGTGCATGGAAACGAGTACACCGGAATCGAAACGCTTACCCGCTTTTTTAAACGAATTAAAGCGGAAAAGCCTCATTTCAGGGGACGTTTACTGGGTTTGCAGGGGAACATGAAAGCGTTGCAGCGTCAGTATCGATACGTGGATGAGGATTTGAATCGCATATGGACCGAATCGATCATCCGGCAAGTTCGCAGTTCCACATCTCGTACCCTTTATTCCGTAGAGCGACGAGAATTGAAAGCATTGCTGGAAATAATAGATCCACTGATCGAGGACACGGATCAGCCGGTCTACGTCATAGATTTACATTCGTTTTCGGCCGATGAGGGGATGTTTGCCATCTCAAGTCGACATGAATCCCACACCAGCCTGCTGCAGCAGATGGATGTGCCGGTGGTTTATGGACTCGGTGAGGAACTGGGAGGTACCGTACTCGATTATTTCCGCCGAATGGGACATGTGGCCCTGGCCTTCGAGGGAGGTACGCATGGAGGCGACAAGACTGTAAACAACAAGATGGCAATTCTGTATCAACTGCTGGGAAAAACCGGGAATCTCGGTCGTCCCCATGAGTACGATGTACTGCACGATCATGCCGAATATCTTCGCCGGGAGAACCAGCATTATCCAGCCTATACCGAGTTGATTTACCGGTATGAATTTGAGGAGAATGATAATTTTGCCATGCGTCCCGGTTTTTCCAACTTTCACTGGGTCGATAAAGGAGAGCACCTGGCGAACGATCGATACGGTAAAATTCATGCTTCCTACGAGGGATATCTGCTGATGCCGCTCTACCAGGAGCAGGGAACAGACGGCTTCTTTTTGATACGCGGACAATAATATTGTCGCTTCATCAAAACAGATTGTATATTAGTTGGGGTGAAAGGTAAAGGGTGAAAGGTGAAAGTGTATTCGAGCTCGTTTTATCACCCTGTATATATACACAACAAAAATACCAGCTTGAATAATCGTTCACCTTTCCCCCTTCACCTTTCACCTCAAGAAGGCATTGACCTCAACTTAAAGGCAAATAACATAACTCTAAATGGTCGATCATCAATTTGTTGACGGCACCCGGTTGTCGAATGTGGTAGAATCCTTGATATTTTCAAGTCCGGAACCGCTCCCCTCGAATCGCATTGCCGAGATTGTTGAAGAAGCCGACCCGCAAGTGGAAATGACCGGAGAACGAGTTACGAAGTTGGTGGATAAACTGAATAGTCGATACGACGAAAACGGGATGGCGTTTCATATCGTAAAGACGGGTGGGGGTTATACCTTTGCGACTCGAGATCGTTTTCACCAGTGGCTGAGTGTTTTCCAGCATGAAAACGCCTACCGCAAGCTTTCTCAATCCGCTATTGAAACACTGGCCATTGTAGCGTATAAGCAGCCGATCACCAAGCCCGAAGTCGATGACATCCGGGGGGTGAATTCGGGATATATACTACGACAGTTGCTTGAAAAAGTACTGATTAAAGTAAGTGGAAGAGCTGACGCGCCGGGACGTCCCCTGGTCTACAAAACAACGAAACACTTTTTAAAACATTTCGGCATCAATTCCGTTGATGAGCTGCCTAAACCACGTGAGATTGACGAAATACTGGAGGACGAGGATATGGCCGAACATCGTCAATTTCTCTATGATTATGACTATGACATGGAGGAGTTGAAGGAGGCCACCAACGACCACCAGGATGGAGAGGGCAATCATCAGCAAAAAAATAATGGCCAAGAATAAATCTTTTCAGGCAGTTTATCTATTATGTCCAAACGCAAGAACCGAACGAAAAAACCGCATCACGAAGTCGACCAGAACTATGAGGCCGACGAGCTTATTCGATTGAACAAGTATATCGCCCATTCCGGTTTTACATCCCGCCGAAAAGCCGATAATTATATTGAAGCCGGCAAGGTGAAAGTTAATGGCGAAGTGGTGACTAAACTGGGAACCAAGGTTAAGCGTCGTGACCAGGTGGAGATCGATGGTGAAAATCTTCAATTGGAACGGTTTACCTATATCCTGCTAAACAAGCCTAAAAATACAATTTCAACGGTTAAAGACACGGGCGACCGAACCACGGTCTTGAACGTGGTCGAGGAGGCCACCAATAAACGTATTTATCCCGTGGGGAGGCTCGATCGTAACACGACCGGCGTAATCATTTTGACTAACGACGGGGATCTGGCCAATCGGCTGATGCATCCGAGTTACGGCGTCCGGAAGTTGTACGAGGTGCGTACCGAACGGCCGCTGACCGGGGAGGAAATGCAGCAACTGCGTGATGGCATTCATATCAAGGGAGGGTATAATGTAAATGCCTACCACGTGGAGCGCATACCCGATGATTTTTCGACCCTCGGAATTGGCATCAAAGAAGGTCGCAACCGGCAAATTCGTCGCATGATGGAAGCACTCGGTACCGAAGTCAAGGCCATGAAACGGGTCGATTATGCCGGACTTAATCTTGAAGGACTGGACATTGGCGACTGGCGATATCTCAAACGAAATGAAATCAACGAATTGCGAATGCTGGTCGGCCTGGAAACCCTGGACTTTCAGCACAACGCATAAATAAGCTTGAAGGTGGAAGCTACAAGCTCGAAGCGATTTCTTTCCTGCCTTGTTGAATGTGTTGCGAGCCTGTTGATAATGTTCAGCATGATGGGAGCTGCTCAACCATCGGTATATGCCCGGCAGGATGTTCCCGACGTTTTGACGACCGATTCAGCCTTTGTGGAAGATGCCAAGGCCGCGGTCGATTCCCTCTACAATTTAAAATATCCAAGCGCCCGGGATCATTTAACCGATTGGCGGAGTGAGCATCCAAAAAACCCGATATGGAAGTTCTGGGATGCGATGGAGTTGTGGTGGCGTATACTGCCGGATTTGGTGGATGAGTCGCTCGACCATGCTTTGTTTGAGCAGTTAGATGCATCGGTGGATGCCGCCGAACGGGTTTTAAAAAAGGACCCGGATCATCGGGACGCTTTGCTGGTAAAAGCCCTGGGAAGGGGACTTCTGGCTCGTCAGTATGCCAATCGCGAGCGGTGGTTCAAGAGCATTAACCAGGCGCGACACGCAATCAGTTCGTTGTCGGCACTCGACCAATTTGAAAATGAGATTCCTGATCTGCTGCTGGGTGAAGGACTCATGAAATACTATACGGCCTATCTTCCCGAAGCCTACCCGCTAACCAAAACGGTTATCTGGATGCTGCCGGACGGCGATAAACAAGAGGGATTGTCGTTAATGAAACGGGCCGCTGAGCAAAGTATCTATGTGCGTCCCGAAGCCCTGTACTTCCTGGGCAAAATCTACATGAATCACGAGAACCGATACGGCCAGGCACTACCATATTTCAAAAAGCTATTCGAACAATACCCGCGCAATCCCTATTATGCCACTCAATATGTCAGGGTTCTGGCGAGATCATATCGAAAAAATAAAGCTCTGCGGATGGTGGACCGTCTGCTGAGCAGAGAGCAAAATCCCTATCGAAATGTCCTGAAAGAAGAATTGATGTCCTGGAAAGGCCGTATGTTGTATGAGCAGGACAGCCTGGACCAGGCACAACAAGCTCTGCTCTCAAGCTATGAAATTGCCCAAAAAGCCAACCTTCCCAAAGGAAAAAATCGACCTTTTCACGTGATGTCCGCCTACTACCTGGGACAAGTACACGAAGCAAAAGGAGACCGCCAAAAAGCATTATATTATTATCGATCCATCAAGGATGCCGAATACGGCAGCCATTATCAAAACGAGGCAAAAAAAAGAATCCAAGACCTGCAATAACCTAGCCTTGCTCCTGATAAGCTCCGCTCCAATTTTAAATCGCTGGAGGTTATTCTAAGCTGACCAAAACAAAAACCGGCAACAAAAAAGCTTCGAGCCTCGAGCTTCCAACTTCCAGCTGAGGTGAAAGGCATAAACTTCGGAGTGGTAGCTACGAACCAGGCAGGTTAATACGTGCAAGAAATTCTTTCACCCTTCACCCTTCACCTTTCACCTCATTCACGCTATTGCCGGCGAGTAGTTGACTTTCTCTTCGTCCAACTCCAGTACAAAAAGGCGGGCGGGAGGAAGGTTGAGCCACACCAGGTCCTGTCGTTGTTTGAGATTGTCGACCACGTGCTCCTCAAAGTCACATCGAAAACTTTTGAAGTTAAGATACTTGAAATACGTTATACGTCCGCCGCTTTTGCATTCATCCAGTTTTTTCTGCCAGATGTCTTCGGTTTGTTCATTGGGGATGCCTTCATACGGCAGGCTTGAAAAAATGATGTCGTAAGGAGCTTTACTGTCAAAATGCAGGTAGTCGGTGTTAAAAACATCTACATTACTTGCATCTTTGTACCGATCCACCAACTGTTCGTAGAGGGGTTTTTCAATCTCAACCATGTCAAGATGATCCTGATCGCGCATGTGCTCGTAGATGTAGCGCGACATCGATCCGGTGCCCGACCCTAACTCAAGCAGGTTAAAGGAGCGTTCCGGATCACGTTCAATTTCTTCGTCCAGTACGCCCGCCATTTTTTGGGCAAGAAATTTGGAACTGGGTGCAACGGCCCCCACTTGCTTGATGTTCTTGATAAAGTATAGAGCGTTTTTCACAGTGTGTTGTTTTTGATTAGGAGATCAACGTAAATGGTGTTCGCAAATCATTGAACTCGAAGATGGCTTCACAATCAGCCAAGGTTAATATAGCAAACAAATACCTATTCATTGCAAATCAATATTCTCCGGGAGTTTGTCGAACTTCCCGGATCGCATCGAAAAATATACTCCCGATAGTTGCCGGGCTTTACAGTGGTTTTATTGATGTCCCATAGACTCTTAGTGATAACATGTTAATTGCAATTATATTGGATCTTAATTGAGTTTGATAAAAGATTTAACTATTTCTTAAAAACACTTGAAAATTTAGTTACAATGTGAAAACTTCAGGCATTATTTAGGTTTTACCACTGTCGTGGAAGAGCCGGGCGGCGGTTCCGAAGCATAATAATTTTCTGGTTCGAAAGCTGTAAAGACTTTAATCGTGTAAATTGCAGTCCACCATTCATTGCCGGTGAACGAAGAAAAGTATACGAGCAAGGAACCGCCGCCCGGCTCTTCCACGACGATGGCGATATTCGAGGACCACTATAGTTGAAGCAAAAAACTGCGATAGCGGGATATTAATTACAATTGATTGATCATTACTAACTAAAAAGAGAGACTAGATATGCTAAGATTGCTGAATAAACGAAGTTTTGCCTACCTGGTAATTTTCATTTTAATCGGATCGATGACCACCGGTTGTTCGGTGTATAATAAAATAACCGGCAGAAAATCCGACGAGAAAAAAGAGAAGAAAAAAGACGAGGAGAAAGATGACGAGTTTAAGGATTACAAGAAGGTAATTACCAAAAAGGCAAAAACCGACAGCGGGCTGGTAATATCCCACAAGGTTAAAAAGAACTACTACTATGAAATACCGGATTCCCTGCTTGGTCGGGAAATGCTGATGGTGAGCCGTATCACGAAGACGCCGACGAATATGGGGTATGGCGGACAAAAACTGGATGAGCTGGTCGTTCGATGGGAGCGCAGGGAGGATAAGATACTGCTTCGAAAGGTATCCTATGTCAATGTGGCGAGCGATTCGCTTCCGATTCACCGGGCGGTGCAGGACGCCAATTTTGAACCGATCATCTATAGCTTCGATATCAAGTCGATCAACAAGGATTCAACGTCGACGGTGATCGATGTCAAGAAGTTCTTTACCGGGGATGTGCCGGCGCTTGGTTTGCGCGACTATCATCGGGAGCGTTACGGTATCATGACCGTGGATGATGATCGCACCTTTATACAGCATATCCACAGCTACCCGGAAAATGTCGAAACGCGTGTGTTAAAGACTTATCGGGCCAAGGATCCCCCTTCCAATGCCTCTACGAATACCGTATCGGTGGAAATTAATCATAGCATGGTGTTGTTGCCGGCCGACCCGATGAAGCGCCGGATTGCCGATGCGCGGGTGGGTTATTTCACGATACGACAGAATGATTACGGCAAGAGCGATCAGAAGGTTAAAAGTTTTCGTTATATAACGCGTTGGCGGCTCGAACCGAAAGATATGGAAGCGTTTAAAAACGGCGAGCTGGTTGAACCCAAAGAACCGATCGTCTATTATATCGATCCGGCTACGCCTGAAAAGTGGCGGCCCTATCTGAAAAAAGGTATTGAAGACTGGCAGAAGGCATTTCGTGCCGCGGGATTTAAGAATGCGATTATCGCTAAGGATCCCCCTTCCGAAGAGGAAAACCCGGAGTGGAGTCCCGAGGATGTGCGCTACTCGGTTATCCGCTGGTTCCCTTCACGAACGCAGAATGCCTATGGACCGCATGTCAGCGATCCGCGTACCGGTGAGATTCTCGAATCGGATATTGGTTGGTTTCATAATGTGATGAACCTGCTGCGCAATTGGTTTTTTGTTCAAACGGCCGCTATCAATCCGGACGCACGGAGTGTGGAGTTTGAGACCGAGGTTATGGGTCGCCTGGTTCGTTTTGTGGCGGCCCACGAAGTCGGACATACCCTGGGACTGCCGCACAATATGAAGGCCAGCTCGGCATATCCGGTCGACTCCCTTCGATCTCCGTCATTTACACAGGAGATGGGCACCGCACCCTCGATAATGGATTATGCCCGCTTTAATTACGTGGCACAGCCGGAAGATGGCGACGTGGGTCTCATGCCGCAGGTGGGGCCCTATGACAAATATTCTGTCAAGTGGGGATATCGACCGATCCCGGAAGCCCAATCGCCCAAAGCTGAAAAAGAGACACTGGATCAGTGGATTCAGGAGAAGGACGATAACCCGATCTATCACTTCGGCGGTCCCAGCATGGTTGACCCGAGTGCACAGACGGAGGATCTCGGTGCCAACTCTATGGAAGCGAGTAAGCTGGGCATTCGAAATCTGCAGCGTATTGTTCCGAATTTGATTCTGTGGACTGAGCGCGAGCATGCCGACTACGAAGAGCTGGAAGAGTTGTATGACGTAGTAGTAGGGCAATGGGACCGGTATATTGGACATGTGGTCACCAATATTGGAGGCGTATACGAGCTTAATAAAACCTATGGGCAGGAAGGTACGGTATATAACATGGTGTCGGAAGAGCGACAGAAACAGGCATTGAGCTTTTTAAACGAGCATATTTTCCAGGTGCCGGAGTGGTTGATTGAACAAGATGTGCTGCGTCGTATTGAATCCGATGGAATTGTCGAGCGTATTCGTCGTCATCAAGTGAGTGCACTTAACAATGTGCTCGACTTTGGTCGTCTGGCCCGGTTGATCGAGCAAAATACCCTTCATGGCGATGATGATTCATATGCCCCTGTGGAAATGCTTGATGATCTGCGCAAAGGTATCTGGTCGGAGTTGGAACAGGGAGCTCCCATCAACACCTATCGGCGGAACCTGCAAAGGGGATATCTGGATCGGCTGGAGTACATGATGGATGATGAAGAGTCCAATATCTCTGGTTTCCTCCAACGATATTACGGATGGAACAATGTGAATGTGAGTCAGTCCGATATCCGACCCTTGCTTCGCAATCAACTCCAAACGTTGGATGACGAAATTCAACAAGCTCTGCAGCGCACACGCGATCGGATGACCCGTATCCACCTGCAAGATGCCCGGGCGAGGAT
This sequence comes from uncultured Balneolaceae bacterium, assembly GCA_913057825.1. Classification (GTDB taxonomy): domain Bacteria; phylum Bacteroidota; class Rhodothermia; order Balneolales; family Balneolaceae; genus CAJXOW01. The sequence goes on from CAJXOW010000028.1 coordinate 14,229, forward strand.
TGACGAGATTCTGGATCGTGATTAATGATTAATAATTTATGATTTATGATTTGGAAAAGGCTGTTAAATCTTATCCAAACGATAATCGGATACTTTTAAAGGAGTAAATGTTTCTTGTGATAAATTCATGAAGCTAGGGTGACTAAGTATTAACAGGCGTCACTCCTCAATCATAAATCATAAATCATAAATCATTAATTATTAATTATTAATTATTAATCACGAAGCGAAGCGAGGATCCGGAAACACTCAGGTCCGAATTGAAATAGCACGTCCAGGATGCAGCATCCGGGTTCGAAGCCTTCGAAGTGTTGGTGGTAGGTGGGGTGTTCGATATGGGGGGTGGAAAATTGTTCGGCCTGTCGTTGGTAGTGACGGGCGTCATATTCCTGGTAAAGGGTATTGGCGTTCTGGTGGCGGGCCAGCTCGTCCGGGTCGGAGGAATAAAAGTCCAGTTCGCTGGCGTATTCCTCTTGGATATCCACTTCCATAAAACGGAACAGCCGTCCGCGGATATATTCGATAAACGGCAGCAGGTAGGTGTAGTCGCGTCCCGATTCAAAATCGGCACGAATCTCCGGCTCATAAAAGTCGTAGTAAATGCTGTTGCGGTAGTTATAGCGGAGAGCGCGTAAAATCGGGGTCACCCAGTCTTCCTCCTGATCGATGCGCACTTCCCGAATAGGTTTTTTCTTGTCGGCCGTCCGAATCGGGATATTGATCCACTGCGTCCCCTGCGCCGTTCGAATTTTAGCCCGGTGAACCCGGCTCTTGCGCGACCACGATTCCACATCCTGCAAAATCACCCGGTCGGCCCGCAGCATGGCGCCGAGATCATATAAATTCGGTGCAAAACCGGGAAGTAAAAGGGCAAGGGTCATTTTATATTAAAAAAGGGTTGGTTCAACGTTCGGGTTTCAGGGTCAACGATATCACGGTGCTTCCTTTACTCCATGACGGACAACCTCCGCCTGACTCTTGGTATTGTACCTCCTTAACGATGGTGGTGTCTCTGTATTGATCGGATTGTACCGTAAATTGATAAGTTCCTGATATATGACTGAATCCACAAGCAGGGGTACAAACAATAACCGAATCTTCTACCGATATATTAGTGGAATCCATGCCGGCCAGGTGAGATGCAGATTGTTTATTGTCATCGATAGATATATCGCTAATGTAAACAGGAGATACTAATGCTCCGGTTTGAGCATCAGTCACAGACTCGATGGTGAGTACGGGATCAAGATATTTATGTACGCAGGGACCATAATTTCTATTCTCGTTCAGTCCAAACTGATCACAACCGGAAAAAAATGATACGATAAATAATCCGATTGTGAGCAACTTCATTGTGTGCATGGTGTCTTGAACTTTTATGAATCAGCAGCTACTTATCAGGGACGATTAGAAGATAAAATAATCATAACTATTTATATCTGGTAAGTTTTTAACGAAGTTTATCGCACTAGAATTGGCTCACTCCCGTGAAACCTTTATATTTAGCTCCACGCTCCAGGCTCCACGCAAATCCATGGTTTATAGATAAATGCTTGATTTCCAGTAATGCAAGATAAGCTCTTACAAGGTAGCTACCAGGTTCAATCTCGATATCCACTGGGAATCGAGCTATAAAAGAACATCGAAAAAGAACATTTAAATTTGCAGGGAGCTATGCCCTGCGTGGAGCATGGAGCCTGGAGCGTGGAGCTAAATATAACTAATCCGAAAACTAACCGACTAACGAAACCCTATGGTTCGCGTACGTTTTGCACCATCTCCGACCGGTAAATTGCATATCGGCGGACTTCGAACGGCTCTTTACAACTTTTTGTATGCCCGTCATCATGACGGTGATTTTATTCTTCGCATCGAGGATACCGATCAAACCCGTAAAAAGGAGGGGGCTGTTCAGGATATTATCGATGCACTTCACTGGGCCGGCCTTGATTTTGACGAGGGCCCTGGCAAGGAAGGGGACGTCGGTCCCTACTATCAGAGTGAGCGCAAGGATCTTTATAAAAAATACGTGGATCAGCTGATTGAGCAGGATCATGCCTATTATGCGTTTGATACGTCCGAGGAAATCGATCAGATGCGCGAACGATTGAAAAAATCAGGAAATCCATCGCCGAAGTACGACTCCATTACGCGTCAGTCGATGAAGAACAGCCTCACCATGCCGCAGGATGAGGTCGAGCGTAAGCTGGAAAATGGAGATGAATATGTGGTCCGGCTCAAAGTCCCCCGCAGAGAAACCATCCGATTCGAAGACGAAGTTCGAGGTTATGTTTCGTTCGAATCGAAGGGCCTCGACGACCAGGTATTGTTAAAATCCGACGGCATGCCCACGTATCATCTGGCCAATGTTGTGGATGATCACTTGATGAACATATCCCACGTCATCCGTGGAGAAGAGTGGCTGAGTTCCACACCGAAACACATGCTTCTTTATGAATACCTGGGGTGGGAACCGCCGGTAATGGCACACTTGCCTCTTATTATGTCACCCAGTGGCGGAAAGCTTTCCAAGCGGAAGGCCGAGCAGGAGGGTATTCCCATAAATACGGTGGATTACCGCGAGTTGGACTATGAACCCGAAGCTCTGATAAACTTCCTGGCGATGCTCGGATGGAGTCCGGGTGACGATCGGGAGATTCTAAGTCTCGACGAACTGACCGAGGAATTTTCACTGGAGCGCATTAATAAAAGCGGGGCGGTTTTCAATTACAAAAAGCTCAACTGGTATAACGAGCAGTATATGAAGGAGAAGTCGCCCGAAGCGTTACTTGACCGGGTTCGGGAAGACGCCGCGGAATTTGGATTCGATGAGGTGAGTGATGACTACCTGCTGCAGATCATCCCCCTGATGCAGGAGCGGGCCACACGGGTGCCCGAAATCATTGAGGAAGGTCGATTCTTCTTTGAGGAGCCGGAAGAATATGACGAACAGGCCATTAAAAAATGGAAAGATGATTCCGATGAATTGGTGAAACGGTTTCTGGAAAAGGTTGAACAGATCAGTGAGACTGAATTTGAAGCTGCCAACATTAAACAGGCTGTTAAAGAGATTACGGACGAAAAAGGTGTTGGCTTCGGGAAGGTCGCTATGCCGCTGCGGGTTGCCGTTACCGGACAAGGATACGGCCCCGACCTGTTTCCCACCATCGAGGTCCTGGGTAAAGAAACGGCCCTTGATCGTATCCGCAGAGCCCTCCAGGAGCTTGGCTAGCCAGAGGGGTGCTTGACTCCATTCGTGTTGACAAATTGGAAAATATTTGTTAAAGCTAGTAATATCTATTAGAATATAAGTAATCTTGGCAGGGGCATGTATGGCAATAATCGGATATCCCACCACATATTATTTGCATGTTCGTCGAATCCATTAAGTGTAAATCTTAGAAAAATTGAACCGAACCCACTCTGACGAGAGCAGGTCGAATCAACGGTATAAGCTGGATCGCAAACTGACTATAGCCATTACCTTTTTTGCGGTGGCTGGATTGCTTTTGATGTTGTTCAGCAACCTGGCTACTTCGACCATGTCATCGCTGCGTGCCTATACAACCTTGCAGGGAAATTGGACGCGCGAGCGGGAGGATGCTGCCTTTAATGTTTATCAATATATTGAGGATGGTCACGAAGAATATCTGCAGGAGTTCCACAAATCTATCGGTTGGATCAGGAATGTGTCGCAAGCTCGAGAATTGATGGAAAAGGAAGGAGGCAGCCATCAAAGGGTCCGTTCAATGATGGAGCAGGCGGGAACCCATCCGGAGGATATATCCGGGATGATACGGACCTATGTCTGGCTGAACGATTTCAGTTATTTTGTTGAGGTCGTTAATCTATGGGAAAAATCCGACAGCCTGGCCTATCAACTGGACACACTGGCACATCGGGTGGTAAAGCAAAGATCAAATGGGGGTACCCTGTCGGACAGCCTCAAAAGGAGCCTGAAAAACCGGGTGGATAAACTGGATCAAAAGCTGACTGAAGCCCAAATCGGCATCAATGAGATGCTGGGGCAGGGGGTTAGATTACTGGAGACGATTACCTTTTGGTCCACGACCGGGGCCGGTGTTTTGTTGTTTATTATCGGGTTCCTTTTTACCTACCGCTTTCGGCGAAGTATCCGCAAGTGGAGACGATCGCTTCAGCGCAGTGAAAAACGGTATCGATCCTTATTTGATAATAATCCCAATGCGGTTTTTTCGCTGGACCGGGAAGGACAGTTTATAACGGGGAATCAGGCGCTGGAGGATTTAACCGGTTATACGAACCGGGAGTTGAGAGAAATGACGTATATGCCCCTTGTGCATCCCGATTACAAAGAAAAGGTCCAAAATCACTTTGCTGAAGCATTGGATGGCAGTCCACAAAGTTACGAATCGATCGGTCTACATCGAGACGGTACCGAGTACGAAGTTCACGTCACGAATCTTCCGATTGTAGTGGATGGAGAGATAGAAGGTGTTTATGGTATTGCCCAGGACATAACCGAACGAAAAAAAGCGAATCGTAAATTGCAGGACTCGCTTGAAGAGAAAAAGACGCTGTTAGCAGAGATTCATCACCGCGTAAAAAACAATCTGGCAATTATTTCGGGTTTGCTGGAGTTGCAGGCGGATGAAATGGAGGAAAATAAACTCAAAAATGACCTGTTGAATACTCGGTCGCGCATCCATTCCATGGCGATGGTTCATGAAAAACTCTATAAGTCGAATTCACTTTCAAAAATTGAAATGCCGACCTATGCCAGAGATCTGGCTCAATATATTCGTCAAACAATGGAAGCAGAAACCGAGATTAACCTGGAGTATGATTTCGATGACGTCAACCTTGACATTACCCAGGCCATTCCTTGCGGTTTACTGTTGAATGAGGTCGTAGTTAATGCGTTCAAATATGCTTTCGACGGAAGAGAAAGGGGGACTATCGGGATCGAGTTGAAGCAACAGGGAAAAGAAGTTCATCTACGCATTCATGATGACGGCATTGGTCTGCCGGAAGAAATTGATATAGGGGGATCAACTTCGTTGGGACTTACTTTGATCAAGACGTTGACCGAGCAACTAAATGGGCGTATGGAGATCGATCGTAGTCATGGAACCGAGTTTGAGATAAGCTTTGCGGTCAAAGACCAGGGATTCTTGCAAACGGCTTAGCAAGCGATTATATGCTTGATAACTTTCTGCACTCGCGCCGGCTGCGTACTTCAATTTTAAATTGAATAAATTTTCAGCTATAATCGGTTGAGGGATAGATGAGTTTGTGGGATGATTTTAAGGGGCGACTTCCGCTGGATCATTATGGAACAAATATTAGAACCGGGACTAGCTGATAAACAATCTTTCAGGATTGATGAATAATAAAGTACTACGATTACAAAAGCTTTTTCTTCCGCTGCTACTATTTTTGGTGATTGCTTTGGGAGTCGGATTGCTCGATTTGCAAGCGGCGGCCGAGGTGGCACAGTCCACGGGCGAATCCGCCGATGTGAGCTGGTTAAGTATCCTTCCTCCCCTGGTGGCCATCCTGCTGGCTCTAGTGTTTCGCCAGGTATTGCTGGCCCTTTTCCTGGGTATATGGATGGGGGCATTCCTGGTATCCGGGCAATCTTTTATGGATATCTTTACCAGCTTTTTCCAAACCATCACTGAATACATCGTCCCTGCTACGGCCGACGAATCGCACATGAGCATTATCGTTTTTAGTCTTTTGATCGGGGGCATGGTGGGGATAATATCCAAAAACGGGGGGACTCGAGGGATTATCCGGGTACTGACGCGCTATGTAAAGAGCAAGACCGGCGGACAGCTGATGACCTCTTTTATGGGATTCCTGGTATTTTTCGATGATTATGCCAACACGATGGTGGTGGGAAACACCATGCGGCCGCTAACCGATCGCCTTCGCATCAGCCGGGCCAAACTGGCATTCCTGGTGGATGCTACAGCAGCCCCGGTGGCCACGATTGCCCTGGTGAGTACCTGGATCGGTGCAATGGTCGGATTTATATCGGATGCCCAGGCAGGAATGCCGCAGTTCAATGAATCGGCTTACCTGGTTTTTATCAACTCCCTGCCCTATAACTTCTATGCATTTTTTACTCTCCTGTTTGTCTTGCTGATCGCCTGGAGCGGCAAGGACTTTGGTCCGATGCTCAAATCTCGTTTAAAGCTCTATAAGGCCAAAGTTAACTCGAAGCTGGATACCTACGGCGTTTATAAAGACAAAGAAGAACCGGAGGAGCAAAAAGAAAAACGGGTCACGCACTGGAGTAATGCCGCGATTCCGATTATAGTGCTTGTGGTGGCGACGATTGCCGGTTTGTTTGTGACGGGAAGTCCCGAACCCGTCAACGAACAGATGGCCGATGGCGGACTCACGCTGTTCGAGAAAATTCAGAATATTGTGGCTTCTTCTGATTCCTATGCGGCCCTGTTGTGGGGATCGCTGCTTTCGGTCGTGGCAGCATTCGGAATGACTATATCCCAAGGGATATTGAGTACAGATGAGACTTTGGAAGGGATGACCGAAGGAATGAATGTGATGTTCGAGGGCGTCTTGATCCTGGTTATGGCGTGGTCGTTGAGTAAGGTGACCGTTGACTTACATACAGCCGATTTTCTAATCAGCGTTTTCCGGGATGTGCTGAGTCCCCACTGGATGCCGGCCATCGTCCTGTTGTTGTCGGCACTCACGGCCTTTGCGACGGGTTCAAGTTGGGGCACGATGGGAATTCTTATGCCCCTGGTGGTACCGCTGGCCTGGTCGCTTGGAGAATCGGGGGGATTGGATCCGGTAACGATAAAGCCGATTCTCTACGCAAGTGTCAGCTCCGTATTGGCCGGTTCGGTATGGGGCGATCACTGCTCACCAATTTCGGATACCACGATACTGAGTTCTCTCGCCAGCCAGTGCGATCACATCGAACACGTAAACACGCAGCTGCCCTATTCGATGGTCGGCGGGCTCCTTGCCCTGCTGGCCTGCATTGCCGTGTTGGTAATGGATATTCCCTGGTGGATTGTGTATCCCTTGGGAGCAGTTATAATTGTCACGGTCATTATGCAATTCGGAAAAAGTCCCGACCCGGAAAAAGTGGCAGAGGAAGAAAAGAATCAATTATCCGCGGATAATTGATTCTTTTCAGGTGAAAGGTGAAGGGTGAAAGTGTATTCGAGCTCGTTTTATCACCCTGTATATACGCAACAAAAATACCTGCTTGAATAATCTTTCACCTTTCACCTCGCAGTTACGCGTCATTTTCAATCGCAAAATGACGCGTAACTGCGTCGATCTCTTTTTCTCCGGGTTGATGGTAGCGTTCTTCGAAATGGATATTTCCTTCCCGGTCGAACAAAACCACCGTGGAGCTGCGAGTACCGTAAACTTCGCTATCAATAAAAATGGAGGAGGCGGCTTCTTCCTGTTCCGGGGTCAGTCCCGTTTCAGGCAATTGTCCGGGAGGAGCTTTTTCTTCATCATAAAGCAACTTGAATAGTTGACCGGCCTCGATCTTCTCCTGTTTTAGCAGGCCGTTTAATCCGGTACGTGCTTTCTGTACTTTAAACCAGTCGTTATTGAGCAGATGATTGCTTAACCCGTAGATGCCTTTTTCCAGCTTGCGAAGTTGATGATCTTTATTGCTCAGATAATATAATTGATGGTTCGGTTTTCCGGCCAACAGATTAAATCCATTATACCTATCGGCAGCGGAGAGCACATTCCGCATATACTCTTTAACCGGCCGATCGCCGACAAGGTAATCTACTACCAGTTCACCCCTTGAAGGCCCCTCCCGACCGTTTAGTTCGGGATCCCTGAAATTGGTTACCGTCGCAAAACGTCCCCCATTCGTGACGCCTAGCCAGGATCCTCCGCTTTCAAGGTCCTGGCCGGCCAGGATCGATGGGAAGTCTTCCCAGAAGCGAGCCGAACGAGTCGGTCGTTCAAATCGTTCATCCCGGTTTCCGGCAAATATAAACGGGTACCGCTCGTGTTGTCTGTAGGCAAAAGTAATCAGGCACATATAATCATTAACGAGTTAGCTATTTTATAAATTGAAAGATATAGCTGAAAGCTGAATGCTCAAAGCTCAAAGCCCTGTCCCCCGAATACTATTTGGGAGCATTTCATGTATTGTAAGTCAGCAGCTTTAAAACGTGTATATACAGATTGTGGAATAAGAAAAGCGTTAAGCTGAAAACCGAGACTGATAAACCGGGCGGCGGTTCCGAAGTATTAAGTTTTTCGGCAAAAAAGAAGAAAGTCAAAATCCAGGCACGAACCATTAATAAAGCATAAAAATAGTAAACGAGGTCAGTACGAGAAAAACTTTCGAACGAGGAACCGCCGCCCGGTTTATCAAAAAGGCACCCAGCGTTTGCTTTGAGCTTTCAGCTTTCAGCTACCTGGTAATCGCTACCGCGATTACCAGGCAATAAAAATGTTAAATTATTTTATCCACACAGGCATAATACCAAACTAATAAAAGAGTTATAGGTTGATATTTTCGGGCAATACTTTAGGTTTCTTTCGTTATTAAGTACATGAAAGGTTGATCTTGGAATAAGTCCTTGAAAATTATTAACTTCACTCGATCTAAAAAGCAAGGTTCACTGTCGGATTTGCCGATCAGGAGAAGCCGGCTCAACGACAGACTGTAGGGCTTAAAAGTTAAATCGGAGATAAACAAACCAATTCATGAGTTTAGACAAGTTACGCAGTATACTCGAAGATCGTATACTTGTAATGGACGGTGCCATGGGCACCATGATCCAGGAATACAAGTTCGGTGAAGAAGATTACCGGGGCGATCAATATGCAGACGTCGATGAAGATCTTAAGGGAAATAATGAGCTGCTCAGTATAACGCAGCCCGACGTCATAAAAGAAATTCATAAGAAATTTCTGGAGGCCGGGTCGGATATTATCGAGACCAACACCTTCAGTGCCAACCATATTTCTCAGGCCGACTACAACCTGGAGGATAAGGCCTACGATCTGAATATCGCCTCCGCTAAACTGGCCAGGGAGGCGGCAGATGAATATACGGAGAAGAATCCCGATAAGCCTCGTTTTGTGGCCGGGGCCATTGGTCCTACCAATAAGACGCTCTCGCTCTCACCGGACGTCAATAACCCGGGTTACCGCGATGTGTCGTTTGACGAGATCTATGAATGCTATTACGAGCAGGTTGAAGCCCTGTACGAGGGCGGAGTGGATATGTTCCTGGTGGAGACGATCTTCGATACCCTGAATGCCAAGGCCGCTATTTATGCCATTGAGAAACATGCCGAGGAAACCGGTGCCGAGGTTCCGGTCATGATATCCGGTACCATCGTGGACCAGAGCGGCCGAACGCTTTCGGGGCAGACGACCGAAGCGTTCTGGATCTCCGTGCAGCATGCCCCCAACCTGCTCAGCGTCGGCCTTAATTGCTCGCTCGGATCCAAGGAGATGCGTCCCTATATCGAGGAGCTTTCCGATAAAGCCGACTGCTTTACCAGCCTGTATCCCAATGCCGGATTGCCCAACGAGTTGGGTGAGTATGATGAAACGGCCGAATATATGGCCGAACAATATGCCGAGTATTGTAAAGACGGATTCGTGAATATTATCGGCGGATGCTGTGGGACTACGCCCGAACATATCGAAGCTTTTGTTGAAGTGGCCGAAAATCATGAGCCGCGGGTTCCGTCCGAAAATGAAAAGTATATGCGGCTTAGTGGTCTGGAACCGTTGGTGTTCCGACCCGACTCCAATTTCCTGAATGTCGGGGAGCGAACCAATATCATGGGCTCTCGAGAGTTCAAGCGCCTGGTTAAGGAGGGCAAACTTGAAGAGGCCCTTTCCGTGGCCCGTGAGCAGGTCGAAAGCGGGGCGCAGGTGCTTGATATCAATATGGACGAAGGGATGGTCGAGTCGGCCGAAGCCATGCGTGACTTTCTGCAGCTGATCGCGGCGGAGCCCGATATCGCGAAGGTCCCCATGATGGTAGACTCTTCAAAATGGGAAGTGATCGAGGCTGGTCTCAAAGCTACCCAGGGCAAGTGTATCGTAAACTCCATCAGCCTGAAAGAGGGGGAAGAGCAGTTTAAGGAACAAGCCCGAGAAATAATGAACTTCGGGGCGGCGGTCATCGTAATGGCCTTTGACGAAGAAGGCCAGGCCGACTCCTATGAGCGACGTATCGAAATTTGTGAGCGGTCCTACAAGATTTTAACGGAAGAAGTCGGCTTCCCGGCCGAGGATATCATCTTTGACCCCAACATCCTGACGGTGGCTACCGGAATGGATGAACACAAGAACTACGGGGTTGACTTCATCGAGGCGACGGAGTGGATTAAGGAAAATCTGCCGCATGCCAAAGTATCCGGCGGCGTCAGTAACATCTCGTTCTCTTTCCGCGGAAACAAGAAGGTCCGTGAAGCCATGCATGCGGTGTTTCTCTACCATGCGATCCAGGCCGGACTCGACATGGGTATCGTAAATGCAGGTCAGCTGGAGGTGTATAACCAGGTGGATGAGAAACTGCGCGAGATGTGTGAAGACGTCATTCTGAATCGCCGCGACGATGCTACCGAGCGCCTGCTCGATTATGCTGACAAGGTGGAACAGGATGATGAGGAAGAGGATGACGGCAAAGCCGAATGGCGCGAGTGGCCGGTCGAGAAGCGGATCGAACATGCCCTCGTTAAAGGCATTACCGATCATATTGTAGATGACGTTGAGGAAGCCCGGCAGGATGCCGAGGAGACGATCGAAGTGATTGAAGGTCCCATGATGGACGGCATGGATGTCGTCGGCGACTTATTCGGCGACGGGAAGATGTTCCTGCCGCAAGTGGTTAAAAGTGCCCGCGTAATGAAGAAGGGCGTCAACCACCTGGTACCCTATATCGAAGAGGAAAAAAGACAGGCCGGTGATACCGAACCGAAGGCAAAGGTGCTACTTGCCACGGTGAAAGGAGATGTGCATGATATCGGGAAAAATATCGTAGCGGTCGTCCTGCGATGCAACAACTTTGAAGTGATCGACCTGGGAGTCATGACGCCGGCGGATGAAATCCTGGAAGAAGCCAGGAAAAATGATGTGGATATCATCGGGCTTAGCGGACTCATTACCCCGTCGCTCGACGAGATGGTTCACGTTGCCAAGGAAATGCAGCGCCAGGACTTTGACATTCCGCTGCTGATCGGCGGGGCGACTACTTCCCGCATGCACACAGCCGTAAAGATAACCCCGCAATACGAGCATCCGGTGATTCATGTGCTCGATGCATCACGCAGTGTAACGGTGGTCAGCAACCTGACCTCACAGAATAAACAGAACTTTGTCGAAGAGAAAGAACAGGAATATCAGAAATTGCGTGACCGGCATGAGGGACGAAGTTCCCGTAAGGATTATCTGCCGATCGAGGAAGCACGCGATAACAAGGTGCAGATCGAATGGGACGAGTCTCAAACGTACGAACCCAACAACCCGGGCATACATCGTTTCGAGGACTTTCCGCTCAGTGAATTGCGTAAATACATCGACTGGACGCCCTTCTTCAAGACCTGGCAGATGAAAGGCAAATATCCCCGGATATTTGAAGATGATAAATACGGGGAAGAGGCCAAAAAGCTGTTTGATGATGCCAACCAGCTCCTCGACAAAATTGAGGAGGAGAAGCTGCTGAAAGCCAATGGGGTCATCGGACTCTTCCCGGCCAATGCGGTGGGAGATGATGTTGAAGTGTACAAAGACGAAGAACGCGAAGAAGTACTTACGACCCTCCACATGCTGCGTCAGCAGGCCGAGAAACGGAGCGGGGTTCCGAATAAATGCCTCGCGGACTACGTGGCACCGAAGGACAGCGGAGTGAAGGATTATATCGGTGGGTTTGCCGTAACAGCGGGTATCGGAACAGACGAGCTGGTCGAACAGTTCGAACGCGACCATGACGATTATAACAGCATTTTAACTAAAGCTGTGGCCGATCGACTTGCCGAGGCTTTTGCCGAGTTGATGCATGCGCGAGTTCGAAAAGATTACTGGGGATACGCTCCGGATGAAGACCTGGAAAACAAAGAACTAATTCGAGAGAAATATCAGGGCATTCGTCCGGCTGCCGGCTATCCCGCTCAACCGGATCATACCGAAAAACGGTTGATATTCGATCTGATGGATGTCGAAGAGAATACCGGTATCACGCTGACCGAAAGCTTTGCTATGTTGCCGGCTTCTTCGGTAAGCGGATTGTACTTCTCACATCCCGAGTCCAAATATTTCAATCTCGGAAATATCAAGTATGACCAACTGCAGGATTATGCCCGACGTAAGAGCATGTCCATCGAGGAGTGCGAACGCTGGATGAAACCGAATCTCGACTACGATCCCGACGAAGTCGAAACAGTGGCAGATGAATAGTGGAAAGTCGATTCTTCTAGTTTAGTCAGAAAAACCGGTACTTGAAAAGGCGATGTTGCTGTTTTCTGTTAGAAAATGGCACATCGCCTTTTTTATTTTGTTCACAGAGTCTGTATTATTTCTCAAGGAGTGAAATATTTTTCACAAAATAAACCCTTTGCCAGGGGGTAGTGACGCTGAAAGCGTAACTATTTAGCGAATTTAGCGTATGAAATTCAAGTAGATATAAACGACAGAGCAACATGTAAATATAAAGTTAGCGTACAAGTAAAACCGGGCGGCGGTTCCGAAGCATATTAATTTTCTGGTTAGAAAGCTGTAATGACTTTAATCGTATAAATTGCAATCATCCATTCATTGCCGGTGAACGAAGAAAAGTATACGAGCAAGGAACCGCCGCCCGGTTTTACTTGTACGCGCCGTTTAGTTAACATTCATCAACTATGCTGAAGTCCGATATTTCGAATCGACAAAAATGGGCCGCCGCCGGGTGGATCGTGGTGGGCTTAATGGCGGCTTTTTGGTTTTACTATTTTTATCCCGCACAGCATCCCTTTGGATTGATTACCACGACGCAGGATAAGCAAGAGTTGCGTGAATCCGGTCGACAATTGCTTCAAAAATTCGGGTATGAGGCGGATCAAAAACTGTTTTCTCCGAGTTTGCGGGTGAATGGAGATCTGATAAACCGCCTGCAGCGGGATCAGGGACGCAATACGCTCATGCGGCACTACCGGGAAGCGAGTGCTGATGAGCCGTTATTGCCGCTCTATCATTGGCAGGTTAACGTAAAGAAAAAGGACAAACAGCAAAACCAGGATGATTTTGTCATAGGTGAGGAGGAAGCTGATGACAGCCAGGGCGGGGACGCTTTCAATTTTCGTTACTCGCAGCGGGGGGAGCTGTTCTATTTTCACAATGAAGATAACGTACTGCCCGATAAAGTCGTAGATCGACCGTTACTTGAGGAGCTGGGGCTGTTAGCAACTGCGGAAACACCGGGTCCGGCCCCGAGCGACACCACCCTCCGCCGATTAATGCATTTTTCGCTGCAAACTATCCCCTCCGGCCCACCGACAGGGGGTGCCGACGTTCATTACGATTCGCTTCGCGCCCGGCTTTCCGGGGGACAGCCGGCGGGATTATCGAGCGCCGTCCTTGAACAAATGGCCCGCCATCACTTGAAGCGTTTTTACTGGAAGCCGGATGCCTACGAGCCGGATACCCTGTACACGAAGATGTTTAATGAGGTTGAGGGAGCTCGCATCGTGATGAAAAGAAGTGAGCCGCTCATGAACCATGATGTGCGGCTTGAACTCGATATTATTCCGACCGGGCGGCTTATAGCGTTGTATGCCAACTATGAGTATACAGGAACTGCGGCGGCCGATAATAAATCGAATTTTTGGGATGTCTTTCGATTCGGAATGATGCTGCTGGCGTCTATTGCTGCGCTGATTCTTTTTTATCGGCGACTTAAAATACGGGTTGTTGACACGAAGTCGGCCCTGGTGGTTGCTTTGATCGGCGGACTTTTGCTGCCGCTGCAGTCGGGCTTATTCTTTTATGGCCAAATGAGTCTGGATCAAATATCATCAATATGGGAGTACCTTATGATATTCGGCGTAATGGTGGGGATGACCGGGGCCATATCCACGTTGACGTTTTTCATTCTCACCGGTGTGGGAGAATCCATTACACGTCAGGCCTGGCCCGGGAAATTGGAGGTATACAACTTGATGAGGCAGGGGCTGTTTCTTAACAAACCGGTCGGATATGCGTTGTTGAATGGGACATTGTTGGCTCTGTTTTTGGCTGGTTTCTGGACGCTGCTTTTGCAACTCATGCCCGACGTAGGGCTCGTTGTGGGCGAATCAGGTTCCCAGTCGGTTTTTTTCAATGAGACCATTCCATTATCGCCATTATTCCTGCTGGCAAAGGTGGGATGGATCAGCCTGGTAGCCATTCTGTTTGCATTTACCATCATAGGCAGTTACATCTATAATAAAACGGAGCGTGGATGGGTCGCTATTTTTTCGATGGCCCTGACCCTGGCCCTGCTTCCCTTGATAACCATCAGTCTTACGCCGACTTATATGGAAGTGATAGCGAGCTTACTAATTGCACTCGCAGTAGGAATTTGTTTTTACTACCGGGAAGTGGTCACTTCGCTTGTCGGACTGTTTCTATTCCTGCTGCTCCTGGAAATGGACACTGCCTGGCTGCCCACACACACGCCGGATCACTTTTTACTCTATTTCATGGGGTTATTGCTGGCCGGTTTGTTGGGATATGGATTTTTTGCGGTCATGCGGGGAAGCCGGGAACGAAAATTACCGGACTATGTCCCCGAGTATGTTCAAGAATTGGCCCGGGAACAGCGGATGAAGCAGGAGCTCGAAATTGCCAAGCGGGTTCAGCAGGACTTTCTTCCCCTGGAAACACCGGATATTGAAGGATGGCAAATGGGAGCTGTTTGCAAGCCGGCCTACGAAACGGGAGGTGACTATTACGATTTTATCCAGATCGATAAGAATCGGCTGGCAGTGATTATTGGAGACGTGAGCGGAAAGGGAATTGAGGCGGCGTTCTATATGACCTTTGTAAAAGGCGTTTTACACAGTCTGGCGCATGAAGTGGAATCGCCCGCCCGGTTGTTGAAGAATGCCAATCGTCTTTTCTATGAAAATGCCCCGAGGGGCACGTTTATATCACTCGTATTTGGTATTATCGACCTGGAGCGGGGGATGCTGCGGTATGCACGGGCCGGACATAATCCGATCCTGTTTAAATCAGTTGATAATGATGAATTCCAGACGCTTAAACCATCAGGGATTGGATTGGGGATGGATTCGGGGGATACCTTTGATCAGACGATCGAAGAAAAAGAGCTGCTTTTTAAATCAGGAGATATGCTCATCCTTTATACAGATGGCATGGTAGAGGCAGTAAATGCCCGGAGAGAATTTTTTGGTTATGAGCGATTTTTGGATACTTTCCAGAGTGCCGGGCATATTTCAGTGGATCAAATTATCCAACATACAACGGATCGACTGGAGCAGTTTATCGGTCGCAGTGAGCAACATGACGATATGACGATGATCGTAATAAGGAAAACATAGTTTAAGAGGTCTTTGAAAACCCGGGCGGCGGTTCCGAAGCATAATAATTTTCTGGTTGGAAGGCTGTAATGACTTTAATCGTATAAATTGCAATCATCCATTCATTGCCGGTGAACGAAGAAAAGTATACGAGCAAGGAACCGCCGCCCGGGTTTTTAAATAAAACCGGGAAAATTATTTCTTATGATACTCAGTCAAACGGTTGAAGACTACTTGAAAACCATCTTCAAAATTCAGGAATCGGGACGGCCTACCACAAGCAAAATTGCATCCGAAATGGAGGTCTCGTCGGCGTCCGTGACGAACATGATGAAACGGTTGGCCGATATGGGATTGTTGGAATATGCTTCCTATCAGGGAGTAGAGCTGACCGAATCGGGACGAAAAATTGCCCTGGAGGTTATTCGTCACCACCGGCTGCTGGAACTGTATCTCAAGGAGATGCTTGGTTATTCATGGGACGAAGTACATGAGGAGGCCGAGAATCTGGAACATCATATCTCGGAGCAGTTTGAAGACCGGATTGCCGAGCTCCTGAACGAACCTACTCACGATCCGCATGGCGACCCCATCCCCTCAAAAGAGGGCGATATGCCGGCTGGGAAAGCTCAAAAATTAGCCACTGCCCCTCAGCAAACGGATCTTATTGTGCGAAGAGTCATCGACCAGGATCCTGAGCTGCTACGTCACCTGGAGGATATCGGGTTAATACCGGGGGTCAGGGTGCTTGTCAAAGAACAAGCTCCCTACGAAGGCCCCTTGACCTTGCAAATAGAAGATCATGAGCAAGTCGTGGGTCGCAAGGTGGCCGACAGTATCCTCGTGATTTCCTATGAACCACCACGTTGAGCCAAAATGTGAAGGACGAACGGTGAAAAAATATCTGGTATCTTAATTTTTGTTTTAAGATCGATATTTCCTCTCCTTGTCGGTTTGTTCACTTTTTAGCTCAGCTCGAGGCTCGAAGCTCGAGGCTGGAAGTTTTCCGGGCGGGTATTAAGGCTTGACAATTGGATGAATAAAGTTACCTCCCGGTTTACAAAACCGATGAACCAAGGCAGTATTCAAGAAGTTAAACATACAGAACACAAATACCGTCTCGCATGGCTTCGAGCTTCCAGCTGTGAGTTGAACAGTGACCCTGTTCAACTCACAAACAAGGTTCATTCAGACGATCTTCACAGGGTTCGAATTCGAATTCCAGGGTCGTGTGGGTGATGTTGAATTTTTCCCGGAGCATTTTTTTGAGTTCGGTCTTTATCTCTTCCATGGCCTGCAGATCGCTCTCTTCGATGACGACGTGCGACTCCAGGCAGATTTCGCGTTCATCCAAACGCCAAACATGCAGGTGATGAATTTCCTGGACTCGCGGTAAAGATTGCATTACTTCGGTGACGCGGTGCAGGTTCACTTCTTCCGGTGTACTTTCCATAAGGATATCGACCGTGCTGCGCAGCATTTGATAACTGTGCCACAAGATATACAATCCCAACGCCACCGTTAAAATCGTATCGACGATATAAAGTTGGTATCGAATGATCAGTATGCCGCCGATGATGACCCCGATGGACGACAACCCGTCGGTTAGAATATGAAGGTAGGCGCTGCGGATGTTGATGTTGTTTCTGGATTTCCCGTAAAGCAATAGGGCCGTGATAAAATTACCCAGCAAGCCTACCAGCGCAACACTGAACATGATCACCCCGTCGATGGGGCTCGGGTTGAAGAAACGCTGAATTCCTTCATTGATCAGGTAAAGTGATACTATAACCAAAATAATCAAATTGATGAAGGCGCCGATAATTTCGGCCCGCCGATATCCAAAAGTTTTATCTACATCAGCGTCACGGTTGGAGATCTTCCGTGCGATCAGGCTGATGCCCAGCGAGGCCGTATCCCCGAAGTTGTGCAGGGCATCAGATAACAAAGCGAGGCTGTTGGACAGTAAACCGCCGATCAGCTCGGCCACCGTAATAGCCAGGTTTAAAAAGATAGAAATCCACAGTCGTCCCTTGGTGGTATCTTTGCCATGTGAGTGGTTGCCGTCTGCAGAGTGACTATGTGTATGTGAATCCATGGGAATTACGCAAGCATCGTTATTACTGTTATAGAAATCAAATATAACTACTACTGCAGTGTTATTAAAAACAGGTTGATATAGAAAATGGTGAAAAAATGCAATAAATAAATTGAGTCGCCTGTTTGTTCGATATTATAAATTTTGATATTGTCAACTAAATATCGATTCATTCTTAGTGCATGGATGATCATTGCTATAAAATTTTATTATTTAGGAAAATTCTTGCAGGCGGTTTGTTAACGGCTTCCTTGCTGTTCATGGTCGTCGCTAGCGGCAGGGCATCGTCAAATTCCGGTGCAGCCACATCCTGGCCTCCTGCCTGGGCCGATACCGCAAAAATTCCCACACCGCACGTTTGGGAAATTGCCTTCGAAGGAAATAAGACCTTCAAGAAATTGGTTCTTCGTGACGTAGTGGCAGTTGAACCGCCCAATTTCTGGAAAAAACTCCTGTTTTGGCGTCCATCTGGCACCGCGGTTTCCGATATGATGCTTAAAAAAGACGTCATTCGCCTGCAGCGTTTTTACCAACGACGCGGCTTTGAGGATGTGAAGGTGGACTACCGGATCAGAACCAAAGCAAGAGAGTGGAAGAAAGAGATCGTCTTTGTTATCCGTGAAAATAACCCCATCCGAATAAAAGATCTTGCTATTCGCTATCAGACGGACCCGGCCACGGTCGACTTTCTGAAAAGACAAAGCTCTTATCAACGAGCTCTGGAACGTCAGTCATATCAAGAGGAACGTCGCTACGCCATGATTCACGAACCCGATGTGAAAGGAACCCTGATTCTGGCTTTGAAAAACCTGGGATACGCATATGCTGATGTGGGGATTGAGACCCGGGTGGACTCGGTGCAAAATGTCGCGGAGGTATCCCTCGATATCGTTCCGGGACCCCGCACAAAAATCGATTCCATCAGTGTAACGGGTCGCTATACCGTGAGTGAAGATATGATCCGTCGTAATTCGGGACTTCACATAGGAGAATATTTCAGTGAAAAGAAGCTGCAGAATGCGCAGCGCGAGCTTTTTAATCATCCTCTTTTTCGTTTTGCCACGATTAGTATTCCCGAGCAGCCGGAAGACTCCTCCCTGATTCTGCAGATCAGGGTCCGGGAACACGAAAAGCGTTCCATCGGTGTGAAGATTGGAGGGGGACGTGATGATATCATCCGCGGGGAAGTGACCTGGACTCACCGGAATGTGGCCAATTACGGTCACCGGTTCAGCGCTACGGCTAACGCTTCGTTCATCGAACAGCAAATTAGCACTGACTACCTGTTCCCTTACGTGTTCAACGAAAAAAGCAGTTTTCTGGTCAATCCTTTTGCTCAACACCAGATCGAACCGAATTACGAGTTGTCTCGCTGGGGGATTAATAATTCACTTATTTACCAGTATCGCAGAAATATAACGGCTTCTATTTCGTATGAATTTACACGCAACTATGAACTGGCGAGGGAGCAAAATTATGAGTTTCCCGATTCCATCAGGACGTATAACATCTCGGCGGTGCAATTGAGCGGTTTTTATACGACCGACCTCCGGCAGAGCAGGGGATGGATGATACAACCCTTTATGGAATTTTCGGGATTCCTGGGGTCAGCATCTTTCGATTTTCAGAAATTCATGATCGATATCCGCCGGTATGTGGATCTAACCGGTTCGACCAAGTTGGCGGGACGGGTGAAAACGGGCACCCTGTTTTATAATGAATCCGACAGCCTGCCCAATCCCATACGTTATTATGCCGGTGGTACGTATTCGGTTCGCGGTTGGGATTGGCGGATGCTTGGACCGAAGCGTGCTATAGTGAACGACCAGGGACAGTTTGAAAAATATATACCGGTCGGTGGACATTCGGTCTTCGCATTTAATCTGGAACTGCGTCAAAGATTCGATTGGTTGATCGACGGTTTTGCTCTCGCAGGATTCCTGGATGGCGGACAGGTATGGCACCGGTTGGGAGGGGTCGGCAATCGTATGTTGCGATATTCAACGGGAGGGGGATTTCGCTATGACTCGCCCATCGGACCGGTCCGCCTGGATGTGGGATATAAACTGAATCCATCCGAAAAGGATCTGGATATATACCAGGGGCAGGATTACGGAAACTTTTGGGATAAGATCGGCATACATTTTTCAATTGGACAGGCATTTTAACTTGAATATTATATGAACGAGCCATCGGATCGAAATATTAAAATTTCGCGCGGTACAAAGATCGCGGGATCTGTATTACTGATCCTGCTGGTGCTGCTCGGTGGAGTTCGCCTGTTGCTGAAGACTCGATGGGTGCAGCAGTTTGCTCAAGGGCAGCTTCTTTCATATGCGAATGAATACCTCGAAGGAGATTTAAACATAAAGCGGTTGGAGGGGGATTTGTGGAATACGGTTCAGCTGCATGATATTCGGCTGGCCGACGCTCAAAATAAAAATATATTGCAGGTCGATTCACTTCGTGTAGCGTATAACATATGGACGTTGATACGAGGTCCTTTTCAGGTTAAAAGTCTGTCGATCGACAAACCCCGGGTGCACCTTGAGCAGGATACGACGGGGCAATGGAACCTGTTAAAGGTAATCAGGACTTCTGAATCGACCGGGGAAGAGCCCGCCCCCTTTTACTTTAATATCGGGGATATAGGAATTAAGAAGGGAGAAATCGGTATATATCCGGCCTCGGCCGGCCAGCCGGATTCAGCCTACCACTTTCGGGACCTGGAAGTCCGTGCAGGAGGAGGAATATTACCGTCCGGATTTGAAGTTCGGCTGAATACACTGAATTTTTTGGCATCGGTACCGTTGCTGACCGATACCCTGAGCTTTCAGTCACAAGCCGGGTATGTCGATCAACAGCTGTCGCTCGATAAACTTCTGATATCTACCGGTGGATCGATGATTGCGACCTCTGGATCGCTCGATGCGCAACAGGATACCTACGAATTTCGATCCTTATTAAAGCCGTTATCGCGTACCGTACTGGAGGATATCACCCGTTTATCTTTAAAGCAAAACCTGGATGTACGATTGTCGCTCGAAGGCAAGGGAACCTCATTTCGGGCCGGTGTAAATGCCAGGGCCCCTGGATTGGATACGTTGCATGTCGATGCCGGATTTCGTTGGGACAGCTTGATGGCGATTGAGGAAGTAAACGTCGGGATTACCGGGATGGATGGACCGGCCCTGGTGGAAACGGATTCGATTGAATGGCCGAGAGTGGAGCAGTTTCAAGCTGACTTCAACGGATATATCCCATTACAGCAGTGGAAGGAGGGATCTGTCCGGGGTACGGTGTCCATTCGGGAATTTTCGTTTATGAACTACCGGGTTGAATCGTTTGGAGCCGACGGGACCTACGATAACCGCACTGGTAAATGGACGGCTTTTCTTCAAAGGGGCCGTGAAAAAGTGGAAGTTGATGCCAGGGTAAAAGAGTCTGATAACACTCACCGCCCATCCTGGTCGATGGATATATCGGCTGAAAACATCCGTCCGCAGCATTGGTGGGAAGAGGCGCCGGCCGGATCGCTTAACGCCGTGGCAAGCCTGTCGGGAGAAGGTTTTAAACCCGGTGGAGCGCCTTGGAAATTTTCCCTACTCTTTCGGGAAAGCAGCTTGCAAAACCAGCCATTCAAGTTAGTTAAGGTGAATGGGTCGTTAGACAGTTCACGCATCGATGCACAGGCTGAAATGGCCTTTCAAAAGAGTAAGATTGAGGGAGATTTTAAAGTACGAGCGTACCAGACCTATCCACAGTATGAATTTGATATCCGGTCTGATGATTTCGATGTGAACGATATCGCCGGATTGTCGCCCAATTCCTCCAAATTGCGACTGAAAGCGCATGGTGAAGGTCGTGGGGTGTCGCCCGAAAACATAAAACTCACCTCCCGTATCAGCCTGGACTCGTCGTCGATTAACAAAGCGGCGATCAATGAACTTCACGCTTTGGTACATATTGAAGATTCTGTACTCAAGATACAAGAAGCGGATTTGAAGAGTGAAATGGCAAACGGCAGTTTTACGGCACGACAACATCTGACCCGCTTCTATTCGGAAGATAATCGTCTGGATTTCAATCTTGAGTTGAAAAACTTGCAGCCGCTGGCATCCTTTACCAAAGCCGAATTACTGGAGGCACGAGGAACGGTGAACGGGGATGTACGACCGACTTCGAAGCAACATTTAAGTTTTGACGGATCGGTCGATTTAAACAATATCCGCTACGATACGCTTTTGAATGTGCAGGGTATCAAGGGAAGCGTACAGGTGGATATCAAACGAGATCCCACTTACCGACTGACGCTCGACATCGATCAACCGGAAGTGGCCTCCGTGGTGCTGCAGGATATCAATCTTCAGTCGGAGGGTGAGTTGGAATCCGGGGAAGCCCGCGGCCAAATAGGGATACAGATGACCAGCGGTACCGGGGGGGCATTGCAGCAAAAAGGCCGATTCCACCTGCAACCCGACTCCATTACGCTTCGAACGAATGAATTGACTATACAAACGCCGGCCAAGGACCTGGATTTAGCAGCGCCCTTTCAAATTTATTACCACGATGAACGTCTGGCGACCGATACTCTTCGCATGACAAGTGCATCAGAAGATCCTTTCCTGGAATTGGCCGTACCCCGTTTCGACAGCGTAAGTCAACAGGTTTACTTTAAAGCAGACCGGTTGGATATGCAGGCGTTGCAGGAAGTGCTGCTGGGACGGTTCTATGTAGGAGGAGATCTGACGGGATATTTAGCGCTTGACAAACGGGGGGAAAGCGTGGAATTGAAGAACCGGATTCAGTTAACGGATTTACGGTATGAGAACCTGAGAATGGACTCAGTTATGTTGACAAGCCGGATAGAGAATAATCGGTTTTCGACAAATCTAACTGTGCATCACCGGAAGCAGGAGATTATGAAGGGAGGATTGGATTTACCCTTCAGGTTGGGGGATCCCCGTACGTTTGAAGACGAGTTTTTCGAGCAAGAGGTCCAGGGATATGTGCAGGTTAATCCTGTGGATATCAATACTATCGAGGGAGCCGGGGAACTTTTCGGATTTGCCAAAACAAACGGAACCATCCGCATGCAAGGGGTCTTGCGCGGTACGGCCGGAGAACCCACGTTTACGGGATTCGCCAATATGTACGATGCAACATGGTCGGGCGTTCCCATCGATTCGGCCACAACCAGGGTGAACTATCTTCATGATGAGCGAAAGCTGGAGCTGAATTCCAGGGTTATATCGCTAAAGCAAAGAGCACTGGATATCGAGGCGGAACTACCTCTGCATATGGATCTGCGGAGCTGGGTGGTGGAACTGCCGAATAAAGAGAAATCGCTGAGTGTGACGGCAGAAGTTCGGGACTTTAACCTTTCCTCTTTGAACGAATTCATGAACAGAAATTATGTTCAAAATTTAAAAGGCAGCCTGGATGGCAAAGTAACCGTGACCGGCTCTTTCGATGATCCGTCCCTGCAAGGAGAATTGCGATTACGTGAATCGTCGATGCGGCTGCCCCAGGTGGGCGTAGCGTATGGAGGCATCAATGGCAGTCTGATTTTCAGGGATGAGGAAGTTCGACTGGCTGATTTGACCGTCAAGAATGGGGGATCATTGAAAGCTCACGGATCACTGGATTTCGATGGTTCCAAAACTGCAAATATGGATTTTGAAATTGCAGCTCGAAACTTCAAAGCGGCTCATACTTCCCAGTTTCAGTTTATTGTAAATAGTAATGCCAGGCTGCAAGGGAGATTATTCAGTCCAAGCGTGACTGGAGACCTCACGATTCAAAGAGGCTACCTGAACTTGACCGACTTTGGTGACAAAACGGTCGAGCGAGTTGAATTGGAAGATGAAGAGGGTCGGACTTTTGACTCACAATTTTCGGTGTACGATTCACTGGATATAACGATGAATCTGGCCGTAAAACCGGAGTTTACATTACGCAATCAGAAATATGCCAATATGGAAATGGGGCTCGAAGGTAGTGTGGAAGTATTGAAGGAAAAGGGGGAAAAGTTGCAGCTGTTTGGTACAATAGAAGGTCGAGAGGGATATTTTAGCACCCTGGGCAAAAAGTTCAAGGTGGAAACAGCTCAGCTGCAGTTTTCAGGAAATTCCGAAAATCCCGTCCTGGATATGCGATTTTCCTATGAGCCGCCGCAGCCCAAAGAAAAAATAGTTATCTATTACGTCATTACGGGAACCCTTAAGGAACCCATATTCGAATATGAGAGCGAACCCGAGATGGAGTTGGAGAATATAATCAGCTATACCTTGTTTGGGCAGCCGTATTATGCACTCGACTCCTGGAAGCAGGTGGTGGCCAGTCCAAGTAGAGGAGGTATGGCCACGGGGTTGATGACAGAGGCGTTGTTGAATCGGGTGGAATCGATAGCCACTCAAAAACTCAGTGTCGATGTAGTGGAGATCGATACGTACCAAAGTGGCAATGTGGGCGTCACCAGTATCAAAACCGGTTGGTATATTAACGAAAAAACTTTTCTGGCAATCCTGAACCATATTACCGGCAGCACTCCAAGCACCGCGTTTATCCTCGAGTATGCGATCAAAAACAACCTGGATGTTATATTAAGACAAGGCAACAAAACCCGTGAAGGCATCGACCTGCACTGGCATAAGGATTACTAAAGAGCACCAGGCTCGAAGGGGGCAATATCTGTTATCAGGGAATGAAGACGAAATTGCAACCATTTCCTTCTACACATGCTTCAGCGAAAAATTTAAACTTAACTCGTTTCTCAATAGCAATAACGCAAGTAAAACAATACGACCTGCGCCAATTGTCTTAACCACTTTCCGGTTCATAAATTTCTCGCTGAAGCATGTGTAGAAGGAGTTTGCTGGAAGTGCAGGCTCAATAATTCCCTGTTAACAGATATCACCCCCTTCAAGCTTGGAGCCTGGAGCGTGGAGCATAAAAATGGATCGCTTCTGCGATCCATTTTTATTCATACGGATGCTCGTCGCGAATGAGTAACAGGATGGCGGAATGAGGCACGATCAGGTATTTTTCGTGCTCGAATTCGATCTCATAACTCTTGTCCTTGATAAAAATCGCCAGGTCTCCTTCATGAGCTTGCATGCCGATGTATCGGGTGTTGTTGTTTTCACCCGTTTCCTCTTTCCAGGGCTCATCAAAACCCTTTTGATCCGGAATAGGGTAGCCCGGACCGGTTTTGAGTACATATCCACTTTGGATCTCCTGTTTTTCTTTGACGGTGGAGGGCAGCACCAGTCCGCTGCTGGTTCTCGACTCCATTTCGCGGGGTTTGATAAGCACGCGATCACCGACGACGACAAAGTTGTCAACCTGGTTGAGATAATCGTGAATCATGGGCTTCTTTCTGAACTATTAAGACTTTGAAATTAGCAGTCGGATCCGTTATACCGTCATTAATAACGTAAAAAAGTACACCAATATCATATTTGGAAAGCTTAGGGGAGCTCGTTGAACACGGGCGGCGGTTCCTCGTTCGAAAGTTTTTCTCTTTTGAGCTCGTTTAAATATTTACAGAGCATTACAAATGCCTGTCAACGTAAATATATTTTTCATCTATTTACCGAAAAACTTAATACTTCGGAACCACCGCCCGTGTTCAACGAGCTCCCCCGAAGTAAAAAGGGGTAAGATTCTTGCTTTATGAATGCAAGATTGCAAATTTACTTGCGTCACAGTTAATTACATAAGGTAGTTCATGCAAATCATTGAAAAAAGAAGTAAATTGAAGGAAACCTTTGATATATCTCTATAACATTTTATTAGTGCTTGTTTTGCTGGTGCCCGGACGACAGGTGGCCGAATGTTCACCGGGTACTCAAAGTACAGATACGTCCAATGTTCCTGAAGTTGTGGATGTTGACTATGAGGAATTGCAGTCTGTAATCGAATCTTATCGAGGTAAGAAAGCCGTTTTGCTAAATGTTTGGGCCACCTGGTGCGGACCATGTGTAGAAGAATTGCCGTACTTGAGGAAACTTCAGGAAGAGTATCCTGATAAATTGCAAGTGGTGCTGCTGTCGGCGGACTTAAGATCGGATCGGTCACGTGTAGCTCCTTTTTTAAAGGAGCGTGGAGTGGATTGGAAAACCTATTACAAAGCGGGTGATAATCAACGGTTTTTGAATCAGTTGTCGAAACAGTGGAGCGGTGCTCTGCCTTTTACAAAGATTATTGACCGAAAAGGAAAAGTCGTTGGTCAGTGGCAGGGAAGTGCCTCCTTCGATAAGTTTGAAAAACATGTTAACAAAGCACTCGAGGAATAATATGAAAGCATACAGATTTTTAATGGTGGTAGCAGTTCTGACGCTATTTGTTGGAATAGGATGGGTGTCCAGTGGTTTGAATGCGAATGAGGATCCCATTGAGCCCCTGGTGATCGGGGCAAAAGCTCCGATGGTGGATCTTAAAGTGAGATCGGTATCGGGCGACGAGTTTTCCCTTCAGCAAATTGCCGAGTCTAACGGCCTGCTGGTAATGTTTTCATGCAACACGTGTCCCTACGTGAAGGCCTGGGAAGATCGCTATCCCGAGATTTACAACCTGTCCATTAAAAATGATATAGGAATGATAGCTTTAAATCCAAACGAAGCCTATCGTAACAAGGGAGATGGATTTAGCGATATGAAGAAACGGGCCGGAGAAAAAAAATACAAGTTTCCCTATGCCCTGGATCGACACCACAAGCTTGCGGATGCATTCGGAGCGACAAGGACTCCGGAGGTGTTTCTATTCAACAAAAATATGAAGCTGGTGTATCACGGGGCAATCGACGATAATTACGAGTCGGCCGAAAACGTTCAGAAGCCTTATTTGAAAAATGCCATCAAGAATCTGGCCGCCGGTAAAAAAATAGATCCGTCTAGCACTAAGTCGCTGGGCTGCAGCATCAAGCGGGGTGAGTAAGTTTCTGAAATAGCGTTTCGACAGAGTTGCCCGTTGGTCTGGAGGGAGCGCTTTAGTCATTCTGAAGCGGGGATTACAACAAGAGGTAAATCGCTGGTGTTTAGAATGCTGCAAGGTTCCGTTCAATACGACATATGGAACTTGGATATGGTGACATTTAGGCATAAAGCATAATAAAGCAATCATTTATCCATTTTTAATATCAGAATGTACCGGCAAGGTAATTAGATCGGTATTTGATAATTGCGATTGAAGTGGTTGTTTTAGTTACATTAGTTAGTATGAATGGCTTCGCGCGGCATGTATGGCCCGCCTCACAAAGTTTGATCCTTGCTGAGATGTATATCCCCTTGATAAAAAGCAACGTTCATGGTTTTTTTGAAAGCGGTTTTAGCTAAATATTAGAGTTCTTTGAAAGACCGGGCGGCGGTTCCGAAGCATAATAATTTTCTGGGAATCAGGCAGTAATAACGAAAATCGTATACAGGAGCGATTAACCGTTCAATGCATGCAACCGAAGAAAAGTATACGAACAAGGAACCGCCGCCCGCTTTTTCAAAGGCCTCTATTAAGCCATTAGAATTATTAGAGTTACTGTGAATCCATTTTAATTGAATTCATGAATTATGCTTCGAAATAAGAAGGACAGCAAAGATTTACGAAAACATTATTTTCTTATCTGGCAAACAGGTCTCATCCTGGCCCTGGTGATCTTTCTAGTCGCTTTTGAATATAACATGGGCGTAGAAAATAAAGAGGATGATAAAAACAAGAATAAGACTGAGGAACAGGAAGTTGTTGAGGCTAAAGAAGTAGTGCGTACCAAGCAGGTCGACAAGCCCCCGCGCCCCCCAAGTCCCCAACCTCCCGTGGAAGTTCCCAATAGTGAAGTTATAGAGGGCGATGTGCAGAAGGAGTTGGACAATATTAATCAACAGACCAGTTCCGGGAAAAAACTATCGATGCCGCCTCCGCCCGATAAAGGGGATGAGGAGGAGAAGGTATTCAAAGTAGTTGAGCAACAGCCGAAACTGATCGGCGGACTCGATTCGCTGCGATCCCTGATTGAATATCCCGAAATGGCGAGAAAAGCCAATATCGAGGGGCGTGTGTATGTACAGTTTATCGTGAATAAACAAGGGAAAGTGGAAGATCCCAAAGTGGTTCGCGGTCCGGGAGCCGGATTAAATAAAGAGGCATTGCGTGTTATTAAGAAAGCCCGATTTCAGCCGGGCATTCAGCAGGGACACCCGGTAAATGTCCGTTATACCATGCCCATCATATTCTCGCTCGACCAAAATCGAGGTTCCTGATTGAGTAATTTTTGATCAAATAAAGCATAAAGGCGGCTTTCTCCGGGAAAGCCGCCTTTTTTTGTTCTTTTATATTATTCAAGTTTGAATATTATAATGTTTTAATACCTTTGCATTATACCCTCCTTGTTTTACTTTTTTGTAGTTAAAATAGTATAACCGGGCTGTAGGGGCATGGACACGGTTCAAAGAGAGCATAAACGATTGGTCCGTCTGCGGCAGATAGAAGAACACGATCCGCAGTTGGAGGATCTGCTGCTGAATCTGGTGGTGCTGACGGCAGATGTTTTGGACGTAGATTATGCGGCCATTCACTATATTTATGAAGATCATCAGGAGTCCAAGGTAAGTATCGGGCTTTCACTGCCCAACCTGCGACGCAAAGAGTCGATCTGTCATTTTACCGTTGATGCGGCGTCTTCATTGGTTATCGAAGATCTAAGCAGCGATTCACGCACGTCTGATTTTTGGTACGTTCAACATCCCCCGAATTTAAAATCATATGCCGGGGTACCGCTTATAACGAGCGACGGCTACTGTCCGGGTACGCTTTGTGTAATGGATACTGAAAGACGGACCTTCACCGATCAGGATGTTCACCGGTTGATGAGCCTGGGGGAAGAGGTGATTGATAAACTGGAAATGTATACGAGCAAAAGCAGTTCCGAAAACCGGGCCGAGTCGCGGGAGTGGATGATTAGGGAAATCCACCACCGCCTCAAGAACAATCTTGCTATTATCTCCGGTATCATGGACCTGGAATATATGCGTAACGATAATGAGCAGATCCGGGAACTGCTGCTTACAATGCAGCAACGTATACAGTCGATTGCCAATGTGCACCGAAAGTTGTATGAGTCGGAATCCCTGCAGGATTTAAGTTTGGTGGAATATGTGGAAGACCTGGTGGCGAGAATAGAGGAAAGCTACTCAGAACATAACAAGAGTGTTCAATGCGTGGTCGAGGGAGAGGATTTTCGCATGAAAGACCAAAATGCAGTGACGATTGGGTTGCTTATCAATGAAATGGTGACCAATGCATTTAAACATGCCTTTAACGAGACCCGGGAAGGGACCATCAAGGTTGACTTGCAGCAACCGGATGAATCGTGCTACAAGTTGATCGTAGAAGATGACGGGGACGGACTCCCATCAGACTTTAGCATGGAAGAGTCAAATTCGTTGGGGGTCAAGCTAATCCAGACGCTTACCAGGCAACTCAACGCAGACCTGCATGTGGAAACCGGCACGGGTACATGCTATGTAGTGGAGTTTTCTGA